>JASHSI010000161.1 GCA_030040915.1 Thermoplasmata archaeon
AGACGATCACGGGCCGCGAGCAGGCGGCACGGATCGCCTGCGCCGCCTCGCCCATCCGCTCGGGCGATATCCCGGTCGATCCGCCCAGCAGGATCGCGTCGGAACCCTCCGCGGCGGCCCCCTTCGCGATCGTCGCCGCCTTCGGGCCGGGGGACTTGTCCGGATCGATCAGCGTAAAGTGGAGCGGGCCGGCGCGCAGCCGCTCGGAGAGGTACTCCCAGACGCTCGCCACCGTCGTCTCACCTACCGGAAGGCGGCCGCGAGGAACGCGAGGAGGGCGACCGTCATGGCGAACTTGCTCGTGCGTTGCGCGCGGTGGAGGTCCCCGGGAAGCCTCCGAACGGAGGCCACGAACAGGGCATCCGCCACGAGCACGATGGCGGCGTACATAATCCCGGCGACGGAACCGGGCCTCAGGAAGGTCAGGAGGGGCCACGGGCTGAGCGCGATCGCAACCCCGGCGGCGACTCGGGCCGCGGCGCCGGCGAGCGGGAGCCCGTGGGTCCTCGGGAGCGTCCGGCGGTCGACATCCCCCTCGGCGTCCTCCATGTCCTTCAGGACCTCCCGGCTCAGCGTCGCCCCGAACGCCATCGCCGCGAACGGGACGACCAGCCGCGGATCGCCGGCCACCGCCCCGCCGTAGAGGAAGACGGCCGCGGTGAGGTACGCCACGGCCGCGTTCCCCGAGAGACCCCGGGCCTTCAGCGCGCGCTCGTAGGCCCAGAGGACGAGCCAGGCCGAGGCGAGGATCACCGCGAGGAGGGGGGCCAAGGCGACGATCGGCAGGATGAGGAGAATCGATGCGGCGAACAGGCCCGCGAGAAGGCGCCGGGCGCTCCCGACCGAGACCGCACCCGTGACCAGCGGGCGATCCGGATGGTTCACGCGGTCCGATTCCCGGTCCCCGAGGTCGTTGAGGATGTTCCCGCCCGCGGTCACGCAACCGGTCGACAGGCCGGCCAGGAGGAGGGCGATCCAGAAGCCCGACGAGGGGGCGTGGAAGATCCCCCGAGCGGCGAGCCCCCCCACGACCGCCCCGACCGCGGAGACGGCGACGTTACCGGCCCGGACGAGCCTTCCGTACGGGCGCACGCCGGCGGATGGCGGGGTCCCCCCGATAACGGTTCGCCCGGACGTTCGGCCCCGGTCGTCGGCGTCCGGCAACCCTCTAATCCCGGCTCGGTGAACGGAGGAGCGTGGCACCCACCCCGCACGTCGGCCCGGCCCGGGTTCGCCGGTTCCGGTTGAAGAACGGTCTCTCGGTGGTACTCGCCCCGATCCGAGGCTCCGCCACCGCGAGCGTCTGGGTCTGGTACCGGGTCGGCTCGAAGAACGAATGGCCCGGGGTCACGGGGGCCTCCCACTGGGTCGAGCACATGCTCTTCCAAGGGTCGCCGAAGTACGCGAAGGGCGAGATCGACCAGGCGATCGTCGAGGTCGGCGGGGCTCTGAACGCGTTCACCGATTACGACTTCACCGCGTATTTCTCGGTCGTCCCCGCCCCGCAGATCGGCGTGCCGCTCGACATCGAGGCCGACCGGATGACCCGGGCGACCATCGATCCCGCGGAGGTCGAGCGGGAGCGCACCGTCGTGCTCTCGGAGCGGGAGGGGAACGAGAACTGGCCGGAGTTCCGCGTCGACGAGGAGCTCGGCGCCCTCGCCTTCCGCCAGCACCCGTACCGCTGGGAGGTCCTGGGGTACCCCGGGGACATCCGTGCCCTGACGCCGCGGGAGCTCGCGGCGTACTACCGGCGGTTCTACGGGCCCCGCAACGCGGTCCTCGTGGTCGCCGGAGGGTTCGACGAGACGGAGATCCGCCGGCGGGTGGAACACGACTTCGGCCGCCTCCCTGCCACGGGGGAGGACCCGGCCGTCGGGGCACAGGAACCGGAGCCCGTCGGCGAGCGACGGGCGACGCTGACCGGGCCCGGGACCACGCCCTACCTCTGCGTCGCCTATCCCGCCCCGGCGATGACCGCCGCCGAGGCGCCGGCGGCCATCCTGCTCGACGTCCTCCTCGGGGGGGAGACGGGGCTCTTCCGAGCCGGTCGCGCGTTCGGGCCGCCCGCCGAGCACCCGTCGGCCCGGCTGTACCGGGCGCTCGTCGACCCGGGACTCGCCGTGGAGGCGGTCAGTTCCTTCCGACCGAGGTTCTACCCGGGCCTCTTCCTCCTGCTCGCCCAGGCGGCCGAGGGGGTGTCGCTCGAGCGGCTCGAGACCGCGATCCAACGGGAGACCGACCGGCTCGCCCGGAGCGGTCCGACGCGCGCCGAGCTCGTGGACGCCCGGGAGCGCATCCGAAGGGGCGCGGAGCTCGCCTACGAGGGCGCCCGGGGCACTGGATTCCGGCTCGGCTACTTCGCCATGTTCTCCGACCCGGGGTTCGAGCAGAGGCTGCTCGACTCGCTCCTGGGAGCCGGGTCCGAAGCGATCCGGTCCGCGGCCCGGTCGCTGTTCCGGCCCTCCCGGAAGCTCGTCGTGGGGTACGCCCCGGACGGGGGGCCCTGAGTTGACTCCCCGAGCGGACCCGCGGTGGGTGGAGCGGTCCACGCGCGCCGACGGCCTGACGATCGCGCGGCAGGCGCCCCCCCCGTCCGTCGAGAGCTTCGCGGCGACGTTCATCGCCCCCGCGGGGCACGCCTACGACCCCGATGGAAAGGAGGGTCTCGCCGCCCTGACGAGCCTCCTCCTTCCGAGCGGCGCCGGCCGCCGGGACCGCCGGGTCCTCGCCCGGGAGATCGATCGGCTCGGGGGGGCGCTCGCGGTCCGTTGCGAGCCCGAGACGATCGAGCTCTCCATCCGGGGCCCCACGAGCGCGCTCGAGCGCCTCCTCGCGCTCTTGGCGGACGTCGTGTTCGAGCCCCGGCTCGGCGCCTCCGATCTCGAGCGGGTCCGCCGTCAGCTCTTCGAGCGCCAGCGACGCGAGCGCACCCAACCGGACAGCCGGGCCGAGCTCGAGCTGTTCCGGTCGATCTTCCCCCAGGGCCATCCGTACCGGGAAAGCGGCTCGGGGACCCGGTCGAGCGTCGAGCGCATCGGCCCGACCGAGGTCCGCCGGTTCCACCGGGACCATTTCACCTCCGAAGGGGGCTACCTGGTGATCACGGCGCCGCCCTCGCTCGACCGGGTCGAACGGCTCGCCGGGCAGTGGCGCGGCCGCTTCGCCCGGGAACGGGCGCCGGCGTCCCCCTCGGTCCCCCCCGCCCGCCCGGCGCGGGACCGCCGTCGGACGATCGAGATGCCCGGCCGCTCCCAGGTCGAGATCCGATACGGTGGGAGCACCATCGCCCGCTCGGACGAGCGGTTCGACGCCGCCGAACTCGCGAACGAGGTCCTCGGGGGCCGACCCCTCCTCTCCCGGCTCTTCCAGCGGATCCGAGAGAGGGGAGGGCTCGCCTACCACTCGTCGAGCGAGTTCGAGGCGATGCGATGGGGCGGCCACTGGCTCGCCCAGGCCGGTACCGGGTCCGATCGGACCGAGCGCGTCCTCGTCCTCCTGACCGCCGAGGTCGAGCGGATCCGCAATCACTCGGTCCCCGACCGGGAGCTCGATCGCGTCCGAGAGAGCTGGATCGGCAGCCTCCCTCTGGCCCTCGATACGACCACGGGGGCCCACGCGCTCGCCGTGGACGTCGTCTATCACGGCCTCGAGGGCGACCACATGGTCCATTGGCCAGCCCGCCTGCGAGCGATCCCGTCCCGGACCGTTCGTGACGCCGCGGTCGACGCGATGGACACTTCGCGGTCGGCCGTCGTGGTCGCAGGTCCGACCCAGGTCGGTTAGTGGTCCCGACCGACCCTAGGCCGGTCGACCCAACCGGGCCCGTCCCATCGATGGGTTACCATATCCATTATTAGCCCGAACCCCCGTCAGGAATCGCAAGATGCCGGTAGCGCGAAAGGGGCTGACCGAACCGGGCACAATGCGCCGCAAGAACATCACGATCACCCCCGAGGAAGCGGCGTTCCTCGAACGCCATCCCGAAATCAACCAGAGCGCCCTGTTCCGCCAGATCGTCGAGAGCATGATGCTCGCGGAGAAGAGCCCGCACGTCGCGTCGATCTCGAACGTGCGTCTCGGGAAGGCGATCTACCGCAGCGGGGCGATCATGTTCCAGCGCCCCGGCCGTTCGCACGGCTCGCTGAAGTAGGCGGCACCTCGCGACGGGGGGCGGAGCTCTCCGCCAATCGGGGGCTCCGGTCGGCGGCCGGGCCCTCCCGCGCGTCCGCGGCGCGATGGTAGAGGTATCCCTCCGCGCCGGGGCTCTTGCGCATCGCCTCGCCAATGCGCTCCGGCGGGGCGACCTCGAGGGAGTGCTTCGAGAGGATGTGGCCGAACGCCCAATACCGCCGGCGCGTGAGATCGGAGAAATGGGGGGCGTAGTGGCCCCCCCCGAGGCCCACCGCGACCCGGTCCCGCGGCTCCTCGGTGAGCTCGGGGAGGACCCGGGCGAGCGCCCGGACCGCCTCGGTGGGGGGAGAGGGTGATTCGCCGTAGCCGATCTCGACGAAGAACGCAGGCCAGTCAAGGGCCGGCCCGTGGTGGGTCGCCTCGTAGGTGGCTCTCCACCCGATCCGCCGGCCCTCCTCATCGAGCCGACGCAGGGCGTCCGCCATCCGCCTCGGGTCGGTGGGGACCAGGGTCCCCGCCTCTCCCCCCAGCCGCGCCTCGCCCGGATTGCCGAGGGGATGGACCGTGAAGCAGGGGACCCCTTGCTCGCTCCGGTGGATGGACGCGAAGACGATCGGGAGCGGCGCGGCGATGCCGGCCGAACGGAGGCGCTGCTCGAGATGTTCGTCGTGGATCGCTGGGCCGGGGCGCTCGAGGTAGAGGGCCCGGTCTCCCAAGGCCCGGACCGGACTCCCCTCGACGGAGCGGCCGGTCGGATCGCCCACGGGAAGGAGGCTCCGGACCGCCTCGGCGACCGGGTCGGCTCGGGAGATGACGACGAGGTACTCGGGGGACGGCACGACGGGAGGGCTCCGCCGAGGCCTACCGGTCCTCGGCCGGTGCCGGGAGCCCGGCGCTCACGTCCGGGCCCGGCGGTAGTTCGAGGTGATGGCGGCGAGGTCGGCCGGGTCGAGGAGGCCCGAACGGACCGGCAGGAGCACGTGCGCCCCGTGCTCGCGCGCGACCGCGTCGACGCGGGAGAGGAACTCGCCGATCCGCGTGGCGCCGTGGATCGTGACGAGGTACTCGATCCCCTCCAGGAAGACGGCGCCGGTCCCGTGCTCGGCGATCGAGGAACGCAACCCGCTCTCGAGCGCGTCGAGGTCCCCGGGCCGGGCCGTGGGGTTCCCCGGGCCCAGCGGGATGTTCGAGAGCCAGACCACGTCCACGGCCCGGTGGCTCGCGGCGAGGCGTCGAGGTCCCGGCGGCTCCCGCGTGATGCAGATCCCGGGGAGGCCGTCGCGCGTGAGGTCGAGGAAGCTCTGCCAGGCCGCGTCGGGGGGCGTGCCGATCCAGGTCTCGATCCCGGCCGGACGTTCCGGGGCGGCGGGCTCCTCCGTGGAGGTGGCCTCCGTCGCCGCGAACGGCCGCGGGCCCGTCGGTCGGGGGCGCTCCCCCGCCGGCGCGGTTCCGATACCGTCGGTGCGGGCCGCCTCACCGCCGAGCGGCGCCGCCGGGACGATGACGGACGGGGGGGCCGGGAACGATGGGATCGCCAGTCGGGTGAGGGTCAGCGGGGCCGGGGGTCGGGCGGGGACCAACCGATCGAACGGATGGGGCTCGACCGCCGGGGACGCGAGCGGATCGGGGGTCGCGTCGGCGGCCGTGGCCGAGGGGACCCGCTCCGGCGCCGGCTCGGGGAGTTCTCCCGGCCCGGGCGGCGTTCCCTCGGACGGGGTGGACCGATCGGGGAGCGATCCGGACGGGGCCGGCTCGGGGGGCGGGGTGAGCCGGATCACAGGGCGG
>JASHSI010000019.1 GCA_030040915.1 Thermoplasmata archaeon
GGGCCAAGGTCGCCCCGAGCGCATGCTCCCGCGCCCCGCCCCCGACGACGAGCCAGCGCATGGGTCCCGCGCCTCGGAGCCGGCGAGAGTTAAAGGGGCGTCGGGCCCGGAAGAGGTGCGCGCCCGCGCTCTCTCAGCGCCACCCTTAAGAAGCGGTCGCTGGTGGGCCGGTTCCCGGAGCCGCCGATGGACGTCCACGTGGCCGAAAAGGAGCACGACGCCCTGCGGCTCGAGCTCCCGCGCGGTGAGGAGACCCTCCTCATCCCGCTGGTCGAGGCGCTCCAGAAGGAGGAGAAGGTCCTCGAGGCCCGGTACTTCCTCGGGCATCCGTACCTCGACCGCCCGACGCTCTACCTCCGCACCCGGGGCGAGAAGCCCCAGCAGGTCCTCAAGCGGGTGCTCAAGGACCTCACCGACCTCTACGCCGACCTCCTCACCGACTTCGAGAAGAAGGCCGACAAGGTGAAGGCATGACGGTCGGCCGATCCGGGCGATGCTGAGGGAGTGCTCCCAGCACGGCTACTTCCGCGGGGAGGCGTGCCCGGTCTGCGGCCAGCCGGGCCGATTCCTGCTCAACGACCGGGAGCTCGATCACCTGGGTCGGGTCCTCACGGGGATCCTGCGCCACTTTCCGGACCGCTACGGACTCACGATCGACCCGCACGGCTGGGTCTCGCTTCCCGAGATCGTGCGGGCGGTCGCCCGGCGTCACCCCTCCTACCACTGGCTGAGGGTCCCCCATCTCGTCGCGATCGCGGAGACCGACGCGAAGGGACGGTACGAGGTGCGCGAGGACCGGGTCCGCGCGACCTACGGACACACGCTCGAGGTCGACCTCGACCTTCCGACGGAGAACATCCCCGACCACCTCTACTTCCCGGTCACTTCCGACGAGGCGACGATCGTGCTGGAGGTCGGCCTACGACCTTCCGACCGCCGCAAGGTCCACCTTTCAAAGACGGCCGACGACGCCCGGGCCGCCGGCAAGGTGCGGACGCCCGAGCCGATCATCCTCGAGATCGACGCCCGACGGGCCCGCAGCGAGGGACTCGTGATCATGCAGGCCGGCAAGACGGTCTACCTCGTCGACCAGGTGCCGGCGGAGCTGCTGCGGCGGGCCGAGCCCGCCCCCCCCGAGGCCGACGCCGGTCGTCCGGCTACGTGAACCCGTCGTCCCCGACGTTCGACTCGTACTCGGTCGCGATGTACACCGTGACGTTGAGCCCGCTCGTCGGCGGGTACGGGTTCGTGAACACGAAGTAGAACGTGTCGGTGTACGGCGCCGAGTAGACGATCCGGGCCGATGGCTCCGCCCCGATGGTGTAGACCGGGCTCGCCACGCTGCCGTTCGTGTGCAACCCCCACTCGGTCGAGTTGTAGACGGCGAGCTCCACGCTCGCCCCCACGGGAGCGACGCTCGAGAAGTTTCCGACGACGAAGTCTCCGCCCGTGATCTCCCCGGAGAGGATCGTGATCCCGCCCGGGGCCAGGGTGTACGTGCCCGCGGTGGTCAGCGGGTCAGGGACGTTGGGCGGCCCGGCCAGGACCGCGGAGACGATCGCGTACCCGAGCCCGCCGATCACCGCGACGACGATGAACGCCCGCAGCACCCCGGTCATCGCGAGGCGGCGCCGGACCGCCCGCGGCGCGGTGCGGATCTCGGCGGCCGAGAGCGGCGCCGCGGCCCCGCAGATCTCGCACTCCTTCGCGCCCGAGGGGACGGCGACCCCGCAGAACCGGCATGCGCCCCACGCGCCGGGGGCCGGGGTGGACATGGCCCGGGAGCCCCGGACCGGGATAACCCGCTGTCGTACGAACCGGAGCGGGCCGGCCGTCAGGGCTTCTTTCGGGGCGCGCCCAGGTTCAGCATGACGTTCTTGCGGCGCGTGTAGCTCTCCACGACGCCGACCCCCTGTTCGAAGCCGAGGCCGCTCCCCTTGAACCCCCCGAACGGGGACTGGGGGAAGGTCGTCGGGGGCTCGTTCACGGAGACCATCCCGGCCTCGAGGCGCCGTGCGACGCCGTGCGCGGTCGCGAGGTCCTTCGTCCAGATCGCGGCGAACAGCCCGAAGTCGGTGTCGTTCGCGAGCCGCACGGCCTCGTCCGGGTCCCGGAAGGTCGAGCAGGCGAGCACGGGCCCGAAGATCTCCTCCCGCACCACGCGCGAGGAGGCCGGCAGGTCGGCGACGATCGTCGGCCGGACGAAGTTGCCCCGGGCGAGCCGGGGGTCGGTCGGCCGGCCTCCGCCGGCCACGACCGTCCCTCCGTCAGCCTTCGCGAGCTCGACGTAATCGAGGACCCGCTCGGCCTGTTCCCGCGATACGACCGGCCCCATCTCGGAGGACTCTTCGGTGCCCGGCCCGATCCGCAACGCCTCGGCCGCCGTCGCGAGGCGTTCGAGGAGCGGAGCGCGGACGCTCTCGTGGACGATGAGCCGGGACGCCGCCCAGCACATCTGGCCCGCGTTCCCGAAGATCCCGAGGGCGACCCCCCGCGCGGCCCGGTCGAGGTCGGCGTCGGGGAAGACCACGACGGGGCTCTTCCCCCCGAGCTCGAGGGTGACCGGAAGGAGGCGACGGGCGGCCGCCTCCGCGATCCCGAGGCCGACCTCCGAGCTGCCGGTGAACGAGACGGAGGCGCACCGGGGGTCCCGCACCAGCGCGTCGCCGACAG
>JASHSI010000162.1 GCA_030040915.1 Thermoplasmata archaeon
CGCTCCGGCATCGCCGGGCCCAACTCCTCGGCGACGCTTCCCCGCCGGCGGCCCCTCGCCAGCGAAGGGAACCCCCCCTTCCGAACCGGCCGGCCGACGACCCCAGCTCCCCACGGAGGGTGGCGTTCGACCGCGGGGAGAGAATCGGGGTAGCGCCGGCCCGCGAGCCGCTTCCCCCCGCCCGTCCCGTCAAATAGGCCCTCCCGCATGGGCGGGTCATGACGCCGTCCCAGCCCGACCTTCAGGCGATTGCGAAACAGCTCTCCGCCGACCTCGAGCTCGACCGCCCGCCCGTCCAGATCACCTACCTCGACGCCGCCCCCAAGGGGGTCGACGCGCACCCCGGCGGCGCCCCGTCGGTCTGCACGTTCTTCGCCGAGGGTACCGTCAAGCCGTTCTTCGCGGGACTCCCGGAGCACGAGGCATGCGAGGTCGGGGCGTTCGTCCTGGGCGCGGAGCCGGCCGGCGAGCTCGGGGGCCGGCTGATGGGGACGGTCGGCATGTTCCAGAAGGCGGGGTATCTCGCGCCCGGCGAGGAGGCGAAGATCCCCCGGAACGCGAAGGCCCCGAAGTTCGTCGCCTACGGGCCGCTCGGGACCCTTCCGGTCGCCCCCACGAACGTCCTCATCTTCGCCCGCCCCCGCTCGGCGATGTTCGCCCTCGAGGCGGCGCACGGGCCTGTCCCGATGAACGGCCGCCCGATGTGCGCGATCGTCCCCACGCTGAACCAGGGCGCCCCGGTCGCGATGTCGATCGGTTGCATCGGCTCGCGCATCTACACCCAGATGGGGGACGAGCGGATGGTGCTCGGGGTCCGCGGGGACCACCTCGAGAGGTTCGCCCGGGAGGTCCGCTCGATTCGTGAGGCGAACCAGCTCGTCGGGGCCGAGAACGACCGGCGGCGGTCGGCCGCCGCCCATCCGTTCGAGGCGAAGCACTCCCGCTAGTCCGACGAGCTCCCGCCGGGCGCCGACTCGCCTGCGCGGCCGGCGGCCGGGGCCTCCTCGGCGTCGGCGCCGCTCGACCGCGCCTTGACGAGGAGCGCGAGCGCGCTCGCGAGGACGACGACGTTCGCGATGTAGCAGGAGAGGCAGACCGGGCACAGGGCATCGATCTGGACGAGCTCGACGTAGGCGAGGTAGGCGCTCAGCCCGACCCCGATCGCGGAGACCCCGCCGAGAGCGGCGAGGAACGGCGGCCTCCAGGAACGGTAGAGCGGCACGTCGATGGCGAGCAGGACGAGGAAGCCGCCGATCCCCCAGTCGTAGTCCTGGACCCCCAGCGTTGTCGTGTGCCCGCTCGTGTCGACCGCGTGGCAGGAGAAGAACGCGTTGACCGAGCAGGCGCCCTGGAGCGCCGGATCGACGCTCTCGGCCAAGGCGAACACGGCGAGCCCGAGGCCCACGACGACCGCGAGGAGGATGATCGCGTGCAGGCTCTCGGCGCGCACGGTCGGGCTAGCCTAACCCCTTCAGGATCGTCGCGACCTGCGGGATCTGGGCGATCGAGGTCGGCTGATTCCCATTGAGGTGGCAGATCAGCGCCTCGATGACGTACACCTCGGGGGAGATGTACTCCCACGCGGTCCCGTTCTGCGCGTTGATCTCGTCCTGCACCTGGGTCGCGTTGAGCGGGGAGCTCGACGCGTCGCCCGGGGTCGTCCGGAGCGCGGTCGGATCGACGAGCGTCCCCACGTGGATGTACTGACCCCCGATCACGACGAAGGGGATGCTCCCGGTCGAGTCGTAGGTGCTGACGTAGGAGCTGTCGGTGCAGGAGGGGGTCGACGGGGCGGAAATCACGGCGTCGTTCGTGGACTCGTCGACGTGAAGGCCGACGTAGGGGCTCGACTCGTAGGCGTTCGCGAGGATGATCTCCGGGGTGTCGGGGATATCGTCAGGGTTGTTGTCGGAGTGGCCGTACGCCCAACCCCCGAGCGTGCTGGAGGGGAACGCCCGGAGCGCCGTGGCCATGGCCCAGCTCGACGCCGAGCAGTACGGGCAGGCGATCGAGCCGTAGAAGAAGAGCATCGGAACGCCGTTCGAGGTCCACTCGCTGTTCGAGGCGTGCTCCCAGAGCCCGGGGTTCGACCCCGACGGACCCGAACCGACCGCCGTGGCGGCCACCGAGGTCGTGTTGCTCGTGAGGGTAGGGCATCCGGAGAGGAGGGCGATGCCGCCGAACGCGCCGGCGATGACGACCCCGACCACCAGGCCCGAAATCGCCGCGTTCCGGAACGACCGGTTCCACCGTTCCTGGGAACGCAGGAGCCCGTAGGCGAGGACGATCCCGGCAATCGCGAGGAGGAAGGCGAGGTAGGGGATCGCCGGGACGTACGCCCCCACCGGGGAGGGGATGGCGAGGGCGATGACGAACCAGGCGCCGACGAGCGGGACGAGCACATACCCCGCGAGGGCGATGCGACCGAACGTCCGCTCCGGGCTCGGCGCCTCGGGACCGGCGCCGCCGGCCTTCGAGTCGTCCCCGGTCCGCTGGCTGCGCGAACGGCGCTGATAATAGAGGGACCGAAGGGCCCGGCCGGGCTCGCCGGCCGACGGGTCGGCCGTGAAGCCGACTTTCGGGTCGGCGGCCACCCGCTCCCAGTCCCAGCCCTTCGCTCGGCGCTTGTCGACGAGATCCCAGTCGACCATTCGACGGGGTCCGAGGGGGCGGGTCCTACAAACGGTTTACCTCCGTACGATCGGGGCCCGACGGCCCCTGTCGTCGGGGCGGAGGCCGCCCGACCCCTCTTGTACCCGGCCCGGGCTACCCCGCCCCGATGCGCCTCACCTTCCTGGGCACCGCGGGCTCCTGGCCGACCAAGGAGCGCTCGGCGAGCGCGATCGCGCTCGACATGGAGCGGGAGCTCCTCTTGCTCGACTGCGGGGAGGGGACCCAGCGCCAGCTGTTCCACTCCCCGCACTCGTTCATGCAGGTCCGGCGGGTCTTCCTCACGCACTTCCACGGGGACCACTTCCTGGGGCTGCCGGGGCTCATCCAGAGCCTCGGCCTCAACCACCGCTCGGAGCCGCTCGACATCTACGGCCCCGAGGACGCGAGGGACCAGATCGACCGCGTCCTCTCGCTCGGCCACTTCACGCTGCGCTTCCCCGTCGCCGTCCACGCGCTCGTTCCCGGTGCCACCGTCGAGCTCGATGGGTACACCGTCCGAGCGGCCCGGGCCGACCACCCCGTCCCCTCGCTCGCCTTCCGAGTCGAGGAGGCCGCCCGACGCGGCCGGTTCGACGGCGCGCTCGCCCGCTCGCTCGGCATCCACGGTCCGGACTTCCGCCGGCTCGAGGCCGGTGAGACCGTGCGCGTCGGCGATCGGGTCGTCCGCCCCGAGGAGGTGATGGGCCCCCCGCGCGAGGGCCGTTCGATCGTCTACTCCGGCGACAGCGCCCCGGCCGACGAGGTCCGCAAGCTCGCTCGACGGGCGACCCTGCTCATCCACGAGGCGACGGCGGCCGACGACCTCGCCCACGAGGCGAACCAGTGGGGGCACTCCTCGGCCCGCCAGGCGGCGGAGCTCGCGCGAGACGCCGAGGTCCGGGGCCTCTTCCTCACCCACTTCTCCTCCCGGTACAAGGAGACGGAGCCCCTGGAGGCGGAGGCGAGGACCGTCTTCGTCGATGCCCGGGCGGCCCGCGATCTGCTCGAACACGTGGTCCGCACCCCGCCATGAGGGTCGACCTCCTCCTCGAAGGGATCGGGGACCTCGCCACCGTCGCCGACGGCCCACCGCCCCTCACGGGCGGTCGGGCCGGCGAGCTCGGTCGGATCGACCGCGCCGCGATCGCGATCGACCGAGGGCGGTTCGCCTTCGTCGGCCGGTCGCGTCGCGCGCGCCGCGAGGTCCGCGTCCGCACCGGGGGCCGACGGATCGATCTCGGCGGGGCTTCGGTCCTCCCCGGGTTCGTCGACGCCCACACCCACCTCCTGTTCGCCGGTGACCGGGCGGGCGAGGTGGAGCTCAAGGTCCACGGCGCGAGCTACGCCGAGATCGCCCGGCGGGGGGGCGGGATCTGGCGGACCGTGCGCGCGACGCGCCGCGCTTCGGACCGCGCGCTCCTCCGCTCGGCGCTCGACCGGCTCGCCCGCATGGCGGCGAGCGGCACGACGACGGCCGAGGTGAAGAGCGGCTACTCGCTCGATCACGCCGGGGAGCTCCGTCTCCTCCGGCTCGTCCCCGGGCTCGCGCGGGCGAGCGGCCTCCGGCTCGTCCCGACGTACCTCGGGGCCCACGCCTATCCGCCGGGCCCCTCGCCGACCCGCTCGGGCTACCTCCGCGAGATCGTCGAACGGACCCTCCCCGCCGTCGCGCGCGGGCGGCTCGCCCGGTTCTGCGACGTCTTCTGCGAGCCCGGCTACTTCGACGCGGCGGCCGCGGAGCGGGTGCTGCGCCGGGCCGTTTCGCTCGGTCTCGGCGCGAAGGTCCACGCCGACGAGTTCGTCCGCTCCGGAGGAGCGCGCCTCGCCGCGCGTCTCCCGGCCCGGTCGGCCGAGCACCTCCTCGCGTCGTCGGCCGCCGACCGGGCCGCCCTC
>JASHSI010000020.1 GCA_030040915.1 Thermoplasmata archaeon
CCGCGTGGCGGGGAGGCCGGTGAGGTCGGGCCGGTCGTGCAGGTCGGCGACCGAGCCGGTCCGCACGCTCGCCCGCACCACGAGCGGCTCGGCCGGCGGCGAGGGGAGCGCCTCCCGGGCCGCGACGACCACCGCGCTCGCCCCGTCGGAGAACGGGCAGCAGTCGTAGAGCCGGAGCGGGGAGGCGATCACGGGGGAGGCGAGGTAGGTGGCGAGCGTGATCTCCTTCTGAAGGTGGGCGTTCGGATTGCGGGCCCCGTTGGCGTGGTTCTTCACCGCGATCGCCCCGAGCTCCTCCGCCTTCGTCCCGTATCGGTTCGCGTGGGCGTCGGCGAGGGTCGCGTAGAGGCCGGGGAACGTCGCCCCGTTGCGGGTCTCGAACGCGTAGTCGGCGCCCATGGCGAAGTAGCTCGTCGCCTTCAGCGTGTCGAGGTGGGAGAGCCGCTCGACGCCGACCACGAGCGCCGCGTCACAGAACCCGCCGGCCACGTGGACGAACGCCTCGTGGAGGCCGGCGCTGGAGCTCGAGCAGGCGGACTCGATCGCCGCCGAGGGGACCTCGGGGATCCCGAGCGCCGTGTTGAGGAGCGGTCCCAAGTGCGCCTGCCGCTCGGTGAGGCCGAACGCGTTCGAGACGAACGTGTAGCCGATCCGCTTCGGATCGAGTCCCGCCGAGTCGAGCGCCGCCAGCGCGACCTGCGCCGCGGCCTCCCGGCCGGTCTCGGCGAGCTTGCCGAAGCGCGAGGTCGCGGCCCCGACGATCCAGGTCTCTCGCATGGTCGCTCCCGGCCCGTGCCAGGTCACGATCGCTCCGCCGATAACCTCCGCGGGCGGGCCGGAGCTCACGCCCGGGCGAGCCCCGTCGATCCCTCGACCCACGCCAGCGCTCGCACGAACATCCGGCGGGCCGCGTCCGCGTCCTTGAGCTTGATGAGGATCCGGCCGTCCCGGCTGATCGTCACCTCTTGCGCGTCTCCCGCGATCAGCATGACCCGGGCGTCGATCACCGGGACCCCCTCGGAATCGATGCGGGCGCGCACCGCGGAGAGGTCGACCGGACGGCGGGGGTTCGGTATCGCTTCGAACGCGGCGCGGTTCGAGCAGAGCCGCAGCTCCGAGTACGTCACAGGACCGTGGCGTGCCGGATAACGTCGTCGAGGATCCCGTCGACATCGACCCGTTCCTCCTCTTGGAGGATCTGGACGAGCGAGCTCTTGGTCGCCGGACGGTCGGGCACGGCCTGGCAGCAGAGCCCGGGCCGCGTCGAGATCTCGTAGGTGCCGATCGAACGGGCCACCGCCTCGATCTCCTGCTTGTCGAACCCGATCAGCGGGCGGACGATCGGGAGCCCCACGGACGCGGTGGCGCTCCGCATGTTGGAGAGGGTCTGGCTCGCCACCTGGCCGAGCGACTCGCCGGTGACGAGGAACGTCGCCCGTTCGCGCTCGGCGATGCGCTCGGCCGATCGCCACATGAAGCGGCGGCACAGGACGCAACCGACGTGGCGGTCGGTCTGGCGCATGAGCGTGATCTGCGTCGGGCCGTGGGGGAGCACGTACAGGGGGATGCGCTGGTGGTAGCGCTCCCGAAGGACCTTCAGGTGATCGACGACCTTCTCGAGCGGCGAGTCGTCGGTGAACGGCCGGTTGTCCATGTGGACCGCCAGCATCTCGTGACCCTGGCGGAGCAGGAAGTGGAGGCTCACGGGGGAGTCGATCCCCCCGCTCATCAGCATCACGCCCTTCGCCATCGACGGTCCTACTCCGACGGGCGATATTTGAACGTGCCGGGCGGCTGGCCCGTCCGACCGGAGGCGCGCCGCTCGAACGTGCGGGCTTCGATCGATCCGCGGGCGGGGCGCCGGTCGGACCCGGGCGGCTCAGTCGTAAAATAGAGCGGCCCGGTCGATTCGACCGTGACGGAGCCTCCCGCGGGGCCGGTCGCCCTCCACCGGGTCGACGCGGGCCGGGGCCCGGCGCTCCTGTTCCTGCACGGTCTCGGTGGGGACCATGCCGTTTGGAACGCCGTGACCCCGAGGTTGTCCGAACAGCACCGGACCATCGCGGTCGACCTGCGCGGGCACGGTCGCAGCCCGGCCCCCGCGGGCGGCCCCTACGACTTCCCGGCGCTCCAGGGGGACCTCGTGGCGCTCCTCGACGATCTCCGGATCGAACGCGTGCACCTCATCGGCTTGAGCGCCGGGGCGTACCTCGCCCTCGCCTTCACCCTCGACCATCCCGAGCGGGTTCGAAGCCTCGTCTCGATCGCCGGCGGATCGAGCTGCGACAAGCACACGCAGGCGATCGGGGACCGGTGGGCGAGAACGTACCGGGAGGAGGGACCGGACGCCTACGTGCTCCGCCTCGTCAAGGACCTGTACTATCCGGATTGGGCCGAGGCCCATCTCGACGTGGTCGACCGGCTCCGGGAGCAGGCGCGGGAGGGCGACTTCGCCGCCTTCGCCCGGTGGGGCGCGGCGATCCGCACGTTCGATGTCCGGGGCCGGGTGGGCCGGGTGAACCGACCCACGCTCGTCGTCCACGGCATGGACGACCAGGTGGTCGACGTCGCGCACGCCCGCCTCCTGCGCCAGTCGATCCCCGGCGCGGAGCTCCGCTTGCTCGCCCAGACGGGGCACCTCGTCCCGATCGAGCGGCCCGACGAGACCGTCGTCGCGGTCCAGGGCTGGGTCGCCAAGGTCGAGGCCGCGTCCCCTCCGCCGGGCGCCTGATCGCCCCCACCGGGACCCGGCGCGGGCCCCGAGCCGTCCGAAAGGACTTTCGTTCCGCGCGTCTCCGTGGCGCCGATGTCGGCCGCCTCTAGCCCCGCTCCGGTCCCCGACCGCCTCGACGAGCTCGAACGCCAGGTCCGAGACCTCAGGGCCCGGATCGCGGTGCTCGAGCGGGCCCTCGGCGCCCGGGACGAGCATCCGGCCGACGAGACCGTCGTCCGGCGCAAGGTCACCTACGACTGGCAGACCTAGACGGGCCCGGCCCCGGGCGGTCCTCCGTGCGTCCCACCATCGACTCGGTACTGGCCCCGTACCGTCCCCTCCGGCCCCCGACCTCGGACGCCGGGGCGAGCGTGTTCGCCGTCCTCCGGGACGGCCATGAGGACGTCGAGGTCCTCCTGATCGAGCGGGCGATCCGGGAGGACGACCCAGCGTCCGGGCAGGTCGGCCTCCCGGGCGGCCACGTCGATCCCGTCGACGCCGACCTCGAGGCCGCGGCGCTCCGGGAGCTCGACGAGGAGGTCGGGCTCGGCCGCAGCGACCTCGTCGAGCCGGTCCGCTACGTCGGGACCTTCGAGGCCCGGCGATTCGGCCTGCGCGTGGGGGTCTTCGCGGCGCCGCTCACCCCGATCTCGCCCCGCCGGCCGAAGGCCGAGCCCCGGGAGGTCGCCGGCATCTTCTGGCTCCCCCTGGGCCGACTCTCGGAGACGGTCCCGACGGTCCGCGAAGGGAGCTCGGGACCGATCGAGGTGCCGGCGGTCGTGCACGAGGGGCACGCCCTCTGGGGGTTCACCCTTCGGGTGCTCACCGAGCTTGCCCGCGGGGTGGTCGCCCCCTCGACGGGACCGTCCTAGGCCGAGGCGCTTTCCGCCCCCTTCGGGGGCGGGGGGGTCCAGGGGGTCTCGAGCCACGCCTCGTAGATCTTCTTCGCGAGGGGGGTCGCCGCCTCGGCCGGACCGAGCCGATACTTCTCGGGGAGGGCCTCGCCGGTCGTGGCGGGGCGGTGGATAAGGTAGCCCCGGCGAAAGAGGGCGATCTCGAGCTTCGAGCCCGGCGGGTAGCGCTTGAGCGCGTTCGGCACCTGGTCGAACAGGACCCGGGAGCCGTCGAAGGCGATGATCTCGTCGCCCGGGGCGAGGCCGGCCCTTCGGCCGGGCGAGCCCTCCCGGACCGACTTGATCCGGGCGAGCCCGCCCGCGTTGTCGAACTCGAGGCCGAGGTAGCCCGTCGGGAGGTCCTCCCCCGGTTCGGTCTTCTTCTCCGCGGGCCCGAGCTCGAGTCCCGCGTGCCGCACGAACGAGCCGAAGTCGATCTCGTCCACGCCCGCGACGTACTTGCGGAAGAACGGCGCGAGATCGAGCTCGCTCACGCGCTCGGCGACGGTGCGGATCTCCTCCTCCCCGAGCCCCTTCTCCTTCGCCCCGTACTCGTTCCACAGGGTCCGGAGGACGTCGTCGAGGCTCGAGCGGTTCTCGGTCCGGTGGCGGATCTCGAGGTCGAGGCACCAGGAGACGAGGGCCCCCTTGAGGTAGTAGGAGACCGAACGGTTCACGCTCTCCTCGTTCGCCGCGTAGAGGTCGACCCAGCTCGCGAACGACGCATCCTCGAGGCTCGTGACGAGGCGGCCGGGGATCTCGTGGTAGCGGCGGACGTCCTTCGCGAGCTGCTCGAGGTACCTGCTCGCCGGGGTCAGTCCGGCCCTCCGAAGGATGAGCGGGGCGTAGTAGTCGGTCGTCCCCTCCATCCACCAGAGGAGGTGCGTGTAGTTCTCCCGCGTGTAGTCGAACGGCCCGAGGACCTTCGGACGGATCCGCTTGACGTTGAAGAGGTGGAAGTACTCGTGGGAGCAGAGCCTCAGGAACCCCTGATAGTCGGTCTCCGGCCGGAAGGTCGTCCGCGGGATGACGATCGAGGTCGAGGTCCGGTGCTCGAGCCCCCCGTCCCGTCGGTCCGAGAGGTGGAAGAAGTAGGTGTACCGCTCGAACGGCAGGGTGCCGAACAGGCGCCCGGTCGCCTCCGCGATCTTGCCGAGGTCCGCCTCGAGCCGATGGGGCTCGTAGTTCCCCCCGGAGCCGCAGAGCACGATCCGGTGGGGGACCCCGAGCCCGCGGGTGGTGAGCACGACCGGATTCCCGCAGTCGACCGGATTGTCGACGAGCTCGTCGTAGGAATCGGCCCGGAACGTCGCCGGTTGGCGCTCGACCTCTTTGAGCTCGGTCAGGACCTTCCACCCGGGCGGGACATGGACCTCCAAGGTGCACGGTCCGTCCTTCTCGCCGTCGAGGAACGGGAGGCAGAGCGCGGCGTTCAGGAAGA
>JASHSI010000163.1 GCA_030040915.1 Thermoplasmata archaeon
CCGAGGGGTCCGAGGGACGGAGCGGCCGGCGCCGACCGGGCGAACAGCGCCGACTCAAGGACCGGGCCGTCCACCGTCACGGCCACGACCTCGGAGCCGCCGCTGTACGGCGAACCGGTCCAGTTGACGAACCGGTAGCCGGGCAAGGTGGCCACGGCCTCGATCGTCACCATCGAGCCCGCCGCGGCCCACGTCGCGTTCGCGCTCGCGCGCCCCCCCACGCCCGCGTTCGCCCAGACCTCGAACTCGACCGCGAAGCCGACGTCGACCGTGAGGTTGCGGTCGACGACCTCCGAGAAGGTGGCGTTGCCGACCGGGGCGTAGCGGACCCCGATCCCGTCGGGGATGACCGGAAGGGCCACCGGGGCGCTCCCGTTGAGGCCGCTCACGGCGAGCGTGGTGTTCGACCCCGCCCGGAAGGTCCCACCGACGGAGACGCTCCAGTTGAGCCCCTTCGGCAGACCGTGGGCGGCGAGCGCGAGCGTATAGGTGTGCACGGGCACGGCGATCTCGAGGAACTGGGCGATCTCCTCGACGTCCGAGCTCACGGGTAGCCCGGTCGACGCCTCGCTCGAGCTCACCGACCCCGGACCCATGCCGGTCCAACCCAGGAACCGAGCTCCGACGGCGGGGGACGCCTCGAGTTCGACGGTCGACCCCGCCGCCTCCCAGGCCGGGCCAGGGCCGGGGGTGACCGAGCCCGGGCCGACGCCGACGATTCGGATGAGGTACTGTTCCGAGAAGTCCACCGTGGCGGTCGCGTTCCCCGTCCAGGCGACCGTCCAGTTTCCGTCGGCCCCGGTGACCGTCGCCCCCCCCGCGAGCAGGAGCGACGTCGGGAGGAAGCGGGCGGGCTCGCTCGCGTTCGGCACGAGGACCGGCACGCCGATCGAGATCGAGGCCGGGCCACCGAACGCCGTGTCGACGACCCCCGGCAGCGTGACGGAGCCGGCCGCGGTGTATCCGGTGCCGTTGTACACCACCGTCAGAAGCGCGTCCGCGGGGAGCCCGGACGCCTCGACCGTCAACGCGTGCGACGGTTCCGCCGCCGGTCGGAACGTCGCGAGCTCCCGGACCGCACCGTACGGGATGACCGTCGGCGAGGCGAGGCCCCCCGAGTAGGCGCCCGTCCCGACGCCGGTCCATTCGAGGAACTCCATACCCGCCGCGGGTGTCGCGTTGAGCGGGAGGGCGGTCCCGACGTCGACCCACGACGGGCCCGCGGGGGTGACCGCGCCGCCGACGCTCGCCGCCACGTACACCTCGAAGGCGGCGGAGTACTGGAGGAGGATCCGGACGGGACCGTCGACGAGCACCGTGTCGGGAAGCTGGGTCGAGTTCTGCCACGCCCCGTTCCCCTGGAGGCTCTCGACGTCGACCGCGCTCACCTCGTACTCGGTGCTATCGTTGAGCACCACGGGGGCGGCGGCGATCGGATCGCTCCCGGCGGGTGCCGAGAGCTCGTACAGCGGCCCGACCGACGCGAACGCATCGCCGGCGACCGACGCGGTCCACGCGGTCGAGCCACTCGGCAGGCCGACCGCCTCGACGAGCGACTCGAACGGACCCGAGGAGACGACGGTCGAGCGGAACGTCACCTCGACGATCCGGGTCTGGGGGAGGATCACCGGGGAGGAAGGCTGGGTCGTCGGGACCCATCCGGGGATCGGCCAGACCAGGAAGTCGGTGAGCGCCTGGACGGTCGGGGCGGTGTCGGAGAGGATCGGGGTCGACCCGTTCGTCGTGTTGAACGCGAGCGACGTCCCCGACGCGTCCCAGGTCGACACCGACCAGGCGGTACCCGACGGGAGGCCGGTCTCCTCGAACTCGAGCGTGGCGTTCGAGGGCACGCAATCCACCCCCGCCGGCGGGCCGGCCTCCTCTTCGCAGAAGCCGCGGTTGAGGAAGTTCGCGGTCTCGGCGACCGGCCCGTCGAGGTCGATCTCGGTGCGGTTCGCCGAGGTGTTCACGCTGCCGAGGCCGGAGCCGGTCCAGGAGAGGAAGGAGAGGTTGGCGGATCGGGTCGTCCCGCACGAGGTGGAGCAGGCGACGGTGAGCGGGGTCGCGTTGAGCGCCACCGTCGATCCGACCGGCCAGTACGAGATCCCTGGGGCGGGGTAGATCACGTAGTTCGCGAGCGGGCAGGGACCGTCCCATTGCTCCGGGAAGGAGGAGCAGTTGGTCGGCGGGCTCGTCGGATCGAGGAGCGCCGGGACCGTGGTGAGGTTGAGCTCCACCTCGGTCTGGAACCGCACGGTCTCCGCTCCCCGGGACCCCCCGGCGGCGAACATCCCGCCCCCGTCGACGAACCGGTAGCCCGTGGGCGCCACGGCGTTCGCGGTCCAGTTCGCTCCGTCCGTCTCCGAGGCCGGGTCCCAGGAGATCGTGCCCGGCGCCTTGCCCATTTCGGTCCGTCCGCCGATCGTCACCGACCAGGCGGTCCCGCTCGGGAGCCCGAGCGGGACGAACGACACGTTCCCGGCAAGCGCCGCGCCGGCCGCGGGGCCCGGCGAGGCGCCCGAATCATTGGGCGAGGTCCCGAGCGGAGCCGGGCCCATCCCGGACGGTCCAGGAGCCGCCCGCGGAGCGGTCAGAGGGAACGGCCCCAACAAGAGGAGGATGGCCACCGCCGCGAGGCACCCCGCGAAGAGGGCCCTTGGCGGGTCCACGGGGCGAGACCGCCAATGGGACGGGCCACCGTCCGTCGGTCGGAGCTCCGTGCCCGGGGAGGAGCCCTCCGATAGCTCCGCCGGATCCCCCGACGGTCGAGCGTCACGCTCGCGCTCCGGCTCCGGCGACCGCCCGCCGCCGCGGCGACGGACGAGCCCCCAGCCGACCCATAGGCCGAGGAGCCCGAGCGCCGCGGCGGCGCCGGCGAGGAGCTCCGTCTCCACCGGGCCGGAGAGCGCCGGGGTCGCCGGGGTGGGCGGGAGGAAGGAGGCGTTCTCCGAGAGCGGCGCGGACGGGTGCAGGGTGATCGCGCCCCGTAGGCCCGTGAACGAGCCGGTGCCGTTCCCGGTCCAGCCGGCGAAGGAGTCCCCCGGATCGGGGAGCGCCGTGAGCGTCACCGTGGATCCGTTGTCGACCCACTCGGACGAGGGAGAGATGCTCCCCGGACCGATCGAATCGACCGAGAGCCAGAACGCCGAGCGGTAGGAGAGGTTCTCCTGGGTGTCCGACGCCACCAGGAAGTCGAGCGAAGGGAGCTCCGGGAGGTACTCGACCCGTGGGTCCGGGGCCACCGGCGGGAGCACGTTCGCCGTGTATCCGCCCGGGGTCAGGTTCGAGGCGACCAGCGTGGAACCGTCCGAGGCGTACGTGACCCCGTTCAGGGAGACCGACCAGACCGTCCCCGCGAGGAGCGGCGTCGCGAGCGCGAACTGGACGGAGTAGCGGGGGGGAACCGTGGGCGCGGCGACCCACGCGGCGGTCTCGGCGATCGGCCCCACGTCCTCCACGGACACGGGGTTCGACGGGCCCGTGTAGTTCCCCGATCCCGTCCCGCTCCACCCCAGGAACGCCTCCTCGGGCGATGGGGACGCGCTCAGCTCGATCGTTTCGTTCGCGTCGAACCAGGCGGAACCGTCGGTGACCGTCGCCGTCCCGGCCGACGCGGTGGCCGTGCCGCCGCTCGTCGACCCGACCGTGATCAGGTACTGCGCCGCGAACGCCACCGTCGCGCTCGTGCCCCCGCAGACCGTCGACGGAACGCCCGTCGGAACGAACCGCGTCGGGGCGTCGACATCGTCTCCGAGGACCTCGACCGCCGAGACCGCGTAGCGTCCCCGATTCCCCGAGAAGGCGCAGGAGTAGAGGTTCGGCACGGTGAGGTTCGGTCCACTCCCGCTGTAGGCGACATCCCCCACGAAGACCGTCCACTCGACCCCGGCGGGGATCCCGGTCGCGTAGAAGGTGATGTTGAAGCGGTCGGCGACGAGCGGGTAGAAGCTCGCTGCCTCCGTGATCGGGCCATCGATCGTGAGCGGGACCGAGCGGTTCCCGCCGGAGTAGGAGCCGATCCCCGTGCCGCTCCATCCGTTCCAGCCGTATCCGGAGGCGGGGGTCGCGGTGAGGAGGACCTGGGCGGAGGGTCCGAACCACGGCCCCGGGGCGCTCGAGGCAATCGCGCCGCCATCGCCCGCGATCGTCAGCAATCGGAACGAGCGAGCGAACCCGACCGAGACGACCGGCGTCCCGGCGGAGACGGAGACGTTCGGTCCCACGTCTTGCGGCGCATACTCGACCGACCCGTTCGCGGAGACGGCCGGGAACACCTCGAACGGATAGATGCCGGGCCGCACCGTGGTGTTCCACCACGGCGTGGAGGAGCCGAACCGGCTCCCGTTGAACTCGACCTGCCATGCGTCCCCCTCCGACAGGTTCGTCGCGTGGAGGTCGAGCGCGACGGGGGACGCTCCGACCTCCACGTTCGCGAACGAGAGGTCCACCACCGGGTCAGCGGGCACGAGGATCGGGTTTCCGGAGCTCGGGGCGCCGAAGTACTCGTACCCCGACCCCGACGACGTGGCCGTGACGTCGCTTACCGAGTAGACCCCGGTCGTCGCGGGCACCACGACCGCCGCGCCGCCCGCCCGCCCCGAGTAGTTCTGGCCGTCGAACCGGAAGTCGAACGTCACGCCCGAGGGGAGTCCGGGAGCCTCGAACGAGACGTTGGATGGGCCGCTCGGGTACACCCAGAGGGTCTCGTTGATCGGCCCGTCGAGCGTAAGGCGAGCCGTCGCCCCGGTCCCCGTGAAGTTCCCCGGCCCGGTCCCGTTCCAGAGGGCGACCGGGTCCCCCTCGGCGCTCGTGTAGGTGCCCACGTAGCCGCCCCCGCCGGTCGCCGATGGGCCCAGCGTGAGGTTGGCGCCGAGCGGGAAGTACCACGGGAACGAACAGCCGACGCTCGTCTCGAACGAGGCGTTCTCCCCGACCTGCGCCGACCACGTGTACGCCTCCGCCTGCCGAGGACCGGTGACCGCGAGCGCGAAGTACGGAACGTTCGACGGCTCCACCGCGAGGTCGATACCGACCCACGTCGTCAGGTTCCAGGTCTGCGTCGCGCCGGCGGCGTAGACGGTGAAGGCGCTCGACCGGACCGCGTCGAACTCCTCGTACCCGATGGAGGTCGGCGCCACCTGCGGCACGACGAGGAGGGGAGGGCCGACCGGGACCCCGGCGACCGCGAAGGCGCCCCCGGTCGAGTTGTAGACGTTCCCGTCGACCGCAACCGACCACGGGACCGAGGCCGACAGGCCCGTGACCCGGAAGGTCACCGTCCCGGTCGTGCCGGAGTACACGGTGGAGACGGTCACGTTTGATTCGATCGCGACCGTGTCGTGCCCGTCGGGGACCAACCAGCCCGCGGCGAGGGCGCTCGCCACGATCGGCATGCCGGAGGCGGTGAACGCGATGGAGGAGGTGTACCCCTGGTAGGAGGCCGTGCCGAGCCCCTCGCTTCGGGGGAGGAAGGCGGCGAGCGCCGGGGCGCCCCACGTGATGCCGTCCGAACTGTCGACCACCCAGGTCGAGTACTCCGCCGATAGGGTGGGGCTCGAGCAGCCGCACGGCAGACTGTTGTTGTAGTAGGAGAAGGCGGTGTAGACGTTCCCATCGTCGACGGCCACGACGGGGTTGTAGTAGGACTCGAGCCCGATCGCGCTCGACCAGATCATCGGCGGACCGAAGCGCGTCGTCGTCCAGTTCGAACCGGCGTTCGTCGAGGTCGATTCGAAGATCGCCGATTTCATGTAGTTGTAGTACCAGACCGGCCCCGACAGGTTGTACGCCCCGCTCCAGGCGACGTAGAGCGCGCCGGTGGCGTCGTTCCACGCCACGGAGGTCGACTGCCCCCACTGGAACAGGAACGTCGAGTTCGCCCCGCCGACCGTCCCGTAGCCGTTCGTGTTCGGCTCGAACGAGTCGCCGACGACGTGGATGGGCGACCAGGTCGAGCCGTTGTTCGTCGAGGTGATAAGGACGGTGTCCTCGCCCCAGTAGGCGATCCCCGAGCCGGCGAGGCTCGTTGGGTTGACGAGCTGGCAGTACGCCTGGCAGCTGCGGTTCGTCACGTAGGCGATGGCGACCTCCCCGGAGGGTCCCACGGCGATCGACGGCGAGAAGGTCGTGTCCCCCTCCCGGACGTTCACCGCCCCCGGGGCGGAGAGCGCGGGGAGCACGATCGGGGTCCCGAAGCTCGACCCGCCGTTCGTCGAGACGACGAGCTGGGAGTTGCTCGGGTAGAACGGCTGCCCGGGGAGGGTCGTCGTCGAGTTCACCGTGTTCTCGTAGACGATGTAGACCGTCGAGCCTTCGGTCGCGATCTGAGGGCGGGCGAGGTTCGACCCGGCGACGACGACCGTCGGGCTCGACCAGGTCGTCCCATCGTTGATCGAGTGCACGAGGAGTACGGCGTCGGCGGGGCGGAGGACGTAGCCGACGATCGGGGCGCTCAACCCGCCGGCCGACGCGACCGCGTTGAACCCCGCGAGCAACTGGGACCGGTTCGCGTCCGCCCCGATGTACGCCCCGAAGATCTCCCCGGAGCTCGAGACGGCGAACGACGGCTCGATCTCCTGGAAGTACGGGCAGGCGGCCGAACCGACGCTCCCCACGAACGAGGGGGCCCCGAAGCCGACGCCGGCGTTCGACGAGACCGCGAAGGCGATCCGGCTGATCGACTGGGCAGAAGCGTTGGGGCAGGTCGTGGAGTTCTCGGTGGTCACTTCGGAGTAGCCGAGCCCGAGCGCCCCGTCGGCGAGGTGCAGGAGGGTGGGACTCTGCGATTGGGGGTAGCAGATGGTCTCGTTCGACGAGTTCGGCGCGCAGAACGTTCCCGTCGAGGTGTCCGCGATCGACGAGTCGTTCTGGAAGTAGAGGGGCCCGAGGGCGGCCGTAGGGGTCGGGACCGACGGGGCGACGGCCACGGCCCCTCGAGCCGGGACGGTCGGCCCGACCCCGTGGCCTAGGGCCGCGGCCGTCGGCGAGAGGCCGGGGGCCGCCAGGAGCAGGAGCGGCACGAGCGCCAGGATCGTACCGATCGGGGTCATGTCCCTGCCAAGCCCTCGGGCCCCGGGCCTCGAACTTCCCCCGGTCCGCGGGCCATGGATCCCAACGGGGACGCGGAACCGCCCCGCGAAGGTACCGATCTTCCTTCGAAGCGCCGGGCGGGTGCCCGGCCCCTTCGACGCCTCCTCCATGGACGGCGCCCGCTCGGAGTACTCGCACCCCCGCGTATAATCGTTCTCGGGATCCGCGTTCGGGGGCAGTCGGGCCCCAAGGGGGGCGTTGGTCCGTGCGCGAACGAGGACGCGCATCCGTGCGGATGGCATCAGCTCTCCGATGGCCGGGGCCGGACGGTTCGCAGCGGGCGGGCGGGACGGCGCGTGGCTCGGGGGCGGATGGGCGAAGCGGCCCCGTCTCCGGCGTCGCCGAGGGCGTCCCGAGGGCCCTCCACGGTCGACGTTTTATTCAATGTACGCCCCTTGCGGGCGTGGCCGCGGCCCGGGGCCGGCTCTACGAGCTCTTGCGCCAGCACGGCGTCGGAGAGCGGGGGGCCCACCTCTATCTGGCCGCATGCGGCGGGGGGCCCCAGACCGCCTCCGAGCTCGCCCGGGTCACGGGGATGCACCGGGTCGAGGCGTACCGCCTCATCCGCCAGCTCGAGGTCTCGGGGCTTCTCCGCGTCACCGGCCGGCGCCCGATGCGGTTCGGTCCCCTGCCGCCGGAGGACCTCATGGACCGGTGGATCCGGGCCGCCACCGAGCGTCTCCGCCGCCTCGAGACGGACCGGGACCGCACCCTCGAGGACATCCGTTCCGGCATCCTCGATCTGACCCCCGAGGACCCGACGAAGTTCGCCGTGCTCGAGGGGCAGAACGAGATCTACCGCTACCTCGTCCGCCGGATCGGGACTGCGAAGAACGCGATCCGGGCCGCCCTCCCCGGGGCGGCCCTGCCCCTCGCGATCAACGGCGGGGTCGACCGGGCCCTCCGGACTGCCCACGAGCGCGGGGTCAAGGTGCAGGTCGTCACCGACATCCACCCGGCGTACGCGACGGAGGCGAAGTTGTTCGCGGGGTTCGTGGACCTGCGCCACAGCCCAAGAGCCCTCGTGAACCGCGCGATGGTCATCGACCGGCTCGGGGCCGTCGCGTACGTCTCGGGGCCCGAGGGGATTGGAGGGACGAGCGAGTCGCAGGTGGCGGTCTGGTCCGGTTCTCCCTCCTTCCGGGCGCTGACGGAGGATTACATCCGCCGGGCGTGGGCCCACTCCATCCCGGCGAGCCGCCGCTTCGTGGAGCTCGAGACGACGGGGGACGTCGAGCTGCCGGTGCGCCGGGGGGCCGAGCGCGATCCGTTCCTTCGGCTGGAGGAGATCGCGACGCTCGGCATGCGGACGATGGGCATCGAGGAGCTCCGCGTGAGCCTGCCGGAGATGATCGAGACCCTCGGCGGACAGGTCGGACGCCAGATGGGGGAAGGACTCGACGGGGAGACCCCCTCCGAGGTCGCTCGATCGATGGTCGAGTACTACCAGCGGCACGCGATGGGCCGGCTCGAGGTGGTCCGGGAGCAACCCCTGACCCTGAAGGTGACCCGCTGCTTCGCCTGCGTCCCGCAGTCGACGGAGATTGGTCGCCGGCTCTGTCCGATGATGCTCAAGGCGGCCCTCGAGCGTCGGATCGGCGGGGAGATCGACGTGACCCGACCCGACCCGACGCGGCACGCCAGCCGGGGCTGCGTCTTCACGGTGACCTCGAGCTAGTCCGGCGGGCGTGGGATGGTCCCCCTCCGCTCCCCTTCGGACGGGGCCGCAGGTCCGTTCGAAAGGCCGGCCTCGCGGATCATCTGGAGGAGGAACTCGTGCTTGCGCTCGTCGGACTCCATGCTCTCCCAGAGTACGCGCATCATCCCGCCGAGCTCCGGGCCGAGGTTGGTCCCGCCGGTCGCCTCCGCCGCGTGCTCGCGTCGAATCAACCGCTCGACGTCGGCGCGGGTCACGCCGGTCGGTGCGCTCGAGGTGATCCCCTGGTCGAGCTGGTTCGCGATCGAGGCGACGATCTCGGCGTGCCGAAGGCTGTCCGACGCGATCTGTCGGAAGAGGGCCCGGGTGAGCTCGTCGCGGGACCGCTGCGCGAGCCGCATGCATTCGGTCACCGCGTTCTGCTCGCCTTCGATCCGGTTGCGGAGCCATCCCGGGAGCTTCCGCTGGAGCTCCGCGGAAAGTCCGGTCGCTCCGTCCGCCGTGACGGCCGAGGGTTCGAAGCGACCGAGGAGGGCGGTCGCGGCCTCCAGCACCGAACGGGTCCCATCCCGCCCCTCGATGAGGGCTTGGGCGGTCCCCCGAGCGAGCCTCCGCGCCGCCGGATCGCCGAGGTAGGGAGTGAGCGCCGGGCCCAGCCGCTTCCCTGAGCGGTACTGCGACACCGAGGAGGGGACGAGCCCGAGGAGGGCGGCCGCCTGCCGCTCGGAACGGCCGAACCGGTCCACGAGCTCCTGGGCGACCAGGGCCTGCATGACCTGGACGCACACGACCGGGGAAGGCCCCCTCCCGTCCCGGATCGGGGAGGGCACGGACGCCCGCCCCGTCGATGGGGGGACCCCGCCCCGAAGGCGGGCCGGCGGCCGTTGCCTCGAAGACCGACTAGAGGGCATTGACGGCAAACCCCACCACGAACCCGACGAGCACCCCCAAGTAGACGATCCGGTCCCGCCGGATCGATAGCTCCTTGGTCGCGAGCGGCCGGAACGCTACCCGGAGCATCGGCAGCACGACGTAGGTGATGGCCCCCATGGCGAGCGCATCGAAGACGACGAGGAACAGGGCGCTGCTCCAGAAGTACCCGATGATCCCGCCCAGGATCGTCGGCAGGCCCCCGACCAGGAAGAGGGCCGCCATCCGGGAGACCGCCCGAGGCTCGTTCGTTCCGAGGAACGGCGAAGCGATCGGGAACCCCTCGGTCACGTTCTGGAGAAAGAAGCCGACGAAGACCACCGCGAGTATCCCGACCGTCCCGGCGGTCCAGTTGGCTCCGAAGACGAGTCCCTCGGTGAGGTTCTGGAGCCCGATCCCGAGGGCGATGATGAAGGCGGTTCGCTGGACGCTGCCGAGGGCCGGAGCGGGGGCGTCGGTCGAGCCGCGAAGGGCCGTCGACCGAGGCAGGTTGTCGACGAGCCCGAGTCCCACGAACGCGAGGAGGAAGCCGACGGCGAACGCGACGGAGTATCCGAGGTTCGCGACGTACCCGCTCGGGTACAGGATGGGGGATACGTCCGAGAAGATGTCCGCCAGGAGGAAGAGGAGGATCCCGATCGCGCCCGCGTTCAGCCCCACCGCCCAGCGGCCCTGGGCTCGTCGGCTGTAGACGATCGGAAGGGAGAGGAATATCGAGAGGCCCATCGCCGTGGCGAGGGCGAGGAACAGCGGAAGGTCCGATAGACCCATCGCGCCGGGTGGGACGGGGCGGTGACTTAAGCGTATCGCTAGTGAACTCCGATGATGGTCCATTCACAGCGTGAACGGAAGCTCTGGCGACCCAAGCGACCCACGATGCCGGCCCCTTAGCCCTCTCGCCGGCCCGGGGGACGGGGGGGGGCCGTTCACCGTGTCGCATCGCCCGACGGGGAAGGACGGCACCCGATGCCGATGAGGGTCCGCGATGGATCGATCGCCGATCCAAGGGCTCCCATGAACGGCACGACGATGGGCCCCGCTCCCCCGCCTAGGGGACGCGTCGGCGTACTACCACTTGGTTACTACCAGAGAAGTTTGTAAGTCCTGTACGAACACACGGTACATTACATGGCCATGCCTTTATATACGCGGGCCCCGTCGACCTTAACCGTCAACATGACCGCGAAGCTACGTTCCTCGACGGGCCGTTCCACCGAACGACCGAAGGCGCCCCAGGGACCTACCGCCGTCAGTCGGGCCACCCCGACCTCGGAGAACCGACCGGTACCGGTGCCTGCCGCCGATGGGGATTCTTGCCCCGAATGCGGATCGGGCCACCTCACCCGGGACGACATCCGGGGAGAGATCGTCTGCTCCGACTGCGGCCTCGTCGTCGACGCGAGCGCGCTCGTCTCGGACCGCGGGCAGCGGGGTAGCAAGGACGACACGGGCCGGGAGGCGCGCGGCTGGGGGCCCGTCATCTCGCCCCTCATGCCGGACAAGGGGCTGTTCAGCGAGATCGGCGTCCCGACCCGGGACTTCCAGGGGAACAGCCTCTCCCGGCACGCCTCGGTCAAGTTCTACCACCTCCGCAAGCTCAACCACCGCCTGAGGGCTGCCCGGACCCACCAACGGAACCTCGTCGTCGCGCTCGGGGAACTGAACCGGCTCGCCGGCGTCTTGGGCCTCTCGCGGGAGGTCAAGGAGTCGGCGACCTACATCTACCGGAGGGCTCTCGAGCATAAGGCCACCCGCGGCAAGAAGATCGTGGCGCTCGTCGCGGCGAGCGTCTACGCCGCGTGCCGCCAGTGCCACGTCCCGCGGACGATGAAGGAGATCATCGCCCACTCGAAGGCCACGAAGATCGAGGTCGGACGGGCGTACACGCTCCTCGCCCGGGAGCTCAAGCTGGGCCTGAAGCCGGTGGAGCCGAGGGACTACCTCGTCCGCTTCACGCAGGATCTCAACCTCTCGAAGGAGGTGCGCCACAAGGTCCTCGAACTGCTCGAACAGGTGGAGCAGGTCTACTCGACCTCCGGGGTCCTGCCGAACGGAATCCTCGCGACGATCATCTACATCGCCTCGAACCTCCTCGGGGAGCCCCGGAGCCAGGACCGGATCGCGGCGGTCGCGAACGTCACGCCGGTGACGATCCGGAACCACTACAAGGAGCTCCTCGACCTCCTCGGGCTGCCGAAGAACCTCGCCAACCCCCAGGCGCGGGGGACCCTCCCCCTCCCGCGCGAGTCGGAGCTGCTCGAGGCGGGCGCCGCCCTCGCGTCGAATTAGCCGGGTTCAGACCGTTCCAACGGCGATCACGGCCCAGGTCCAAGGGGATTCCCCCTGGCCCTCCGGCCGCGTTGGGGGGCGCCCGGTCCTCGGGCGCTGCCCGACCGCCTAGAAACCGATCGCGATGAGGACCAGCAGGATGATCACCGCGACGAAGCCGTACTTGACCCACGTCTCGATCGAGGCAATCCGCCGGAGGAGCTCGTTCGGATCGTTGCTGGGGACGTTCGGCGGAGAGGCGGACCACGGCATCGAACTCGCCATGGTCCGGTCCTGGTGCCCGCGTTCATGAAGTTGACGGGGACCGAGTCGGCCCGCCCTCGGTCACCGCGGGAACGGTTCTTCCGGCCGCCGTCCGGCCCGCGGTAGCCGTCGCCACGACGAAGACGTCCACCCGGGTCCCTCCGGCCAACGGGATCCGATCCGGGGGCATCCGGACGAACTCAACGGAGGGATCGGGCTCCTCCCCGAGGACGATGCCGGAGCGCCTCCCAAGACCAGGATCCGGGTCCCGAGAGCGAGGGCGTCGCGGGGGCTTGTGAACCTTCGGCGCGTCGCGCCGAACGGTCCCCGACCTAGGTGAACTGGAGCGGCCGGTGGCACTTGCGGCAGTTCACAATCCACGGCTCGTTGACCGTGCCGCAGTTGCGGCAAACGAGGTTCGCGCGGGCCGGGGCCGTCGCTCCCCCCTCCGGTTCGGGGGCTTCGGCCAAGGAGGGCGGGTTCGCTCCGGGCGTTGGCACGAAGTACCGGGGCACGGTCGCGGTCTCGGAGGCTCCGGCCTCGTCCGCCCCCGGTTCGGCGGGAGGGAGGGAGCCGGAGGGCGCCCCCCCGTACGTCGCCTCCGCCTCGGCAGCCCCTTCGCCCTCCTCTGGGAGGGGCGGGACGGCTCGCCGACGCCGGGACGATAGGACGATCGCGATGATCGCCACGACGACGACGAGCCCGATCCCGACCCCCGCGTAGACCAGGACCCCCAGTCCCGCCGAACTGGTCGAGGGCGCCGAGTTCACGAGCAGGTAGATCGTGGAGACGGCCGAGGCCCCGCTCGCGTCCACGACCGAGACCTTGACCGAGAAGTTCCCCGTCGCCTTCGGCGTGCAGAGGACCGAGCTCGCGTCGGCGCTCGTGCATCCGGCGGGAAGCCCGGTGTAGGTGTAGTGGTAGGGCGGGGTCCCGTCCGAGGCGCCGGCGGAGATCGTGACCGCGCTGCCGACGTTCACCGACGGCACGGAGAGCGTGGGGTTCGCGAGCAGCGGCCGGTTCACGGTGATCGTGAGGTTCGCCGTCGCGGGGTATCCGTCCGCGTCCACGACGAGCGCGGTGATCGGGTAGGTCCCGGCGGTGGTGGGCCGGCACGAGATGTTGGAGGCCGTCGACCCGACGCAACCGGCGGGGGCGTTCGAGTAGGAGTAGCGGTACGGCGGGGTTCCGCCCTCGGCGACCACGGAGAGGTTGAGGACGGTGAAGACCGTCACGGCGGTTCGGGACGCGTTGAACCACGGGACCGTCGGGTCGGGGGCGATATCGATCGTGCCGGTGACGTTCTCGGTGTCCCCCCCGAGGCTCGTCACCTCCACGGAGATCGACTGCGCGGGGTTCGGCGACGTCGGCTGGCAGGTGATCACCGAGTAATTCCCCCCGCGGCAGCCGGCGGGGAGGTCCGTATAGAGGAAGCTGAAATCCCACGCCGGCGAGGTCGTCTCCACCTCGAGATGGGTGGTGAGGTCCACGTCCGTTGGGCTCGGGGTCGCCGAGAAGCTCGCGTTGAACGGGACGCCGCTCGGGGACCCGACGGAGATGAGCGAGAGGGCGCTGTCCGGCCCGTCGGCGACGTAGAGCTCTCCCGTGGCGTTCACGTAGGCGAGGCCATCCGGGTAGTCCCCGACGAGGATGTTCGCCGAGACCCCCAAGTTCACTGCGCTCAGGACGCTGACCTCGCTCGAGCGGGTCGATGCGACGTACACCGTCTGGGTCGCGGCCACGTATTCGAGGTAGGTCGGGAAGTCCCCGACCGCGACGTTGTTGATCGACTCGGTCGTCGCCGCGCTGACCACGTCGACCGAGTTCTCGGTCCCCTCCGCGATGAAGAGGTAGCCGTTCGACGGATCGTAGACGATTCCCTCCGGGTCGGTCGGGGCGAGGAAGCTCCCGAGGAACTGATCGTTGGTCGCGTCGATCTCTCCGACCTCCTCGTTGGCTCCCAGCGTCACGTACAGCTTGAGGAGGCTCGGATCGAACGTCATCGAACGCGGCGTCGAGCCCGTCGGCAGGTTGACGGTCCCCTCGGTGGCCAGGGTGACGGGGTTGAGCGACCAGACCGAGGAGGGGCTCCCCGAGAGGAAGACCTGCCCGTCCGCATACAGGACATCGGTGAGAGCGCTCGCGCCGGTGGGAGTGGAGGAGGCGACCACCGCGCCGGTCGTCACGTTGAGACCAACCACCTCTCCGTTCGAGAGCGCGACGACCACGAGCCCGGCGGAGGAATCGAAGGTGGCGGCGACCGGGTGGCCAGGGACGGGGAGGTAGCGCACGACCGGGTGGTCCCCCGGGGCGGTCTCGGTGGTGCTCACCTCAAGGATCCGGTCCGAGGTCGTGTCCGGGATGTCGAGACGGCCGCTCACCGGGTCGTAGGAGAACGGCCCAGGGCTCACCCCCGTCGACACCCGGGAGGTCAGCGTATCGTTGACGCCCGAAATCTCGAGGAGCTCGTTTCCCGTGGTGTCGACGGCGGCGATATCCCCGCTCGTCTGATTGACGACAAGCGGGCCCGGGGTCCCTCCCGAGTCGATCGCGGTCAGGACGTTCCCGTCCACGGTGTAGAGGGTGATGTTGCCGGCGGGGACGTTGTCGGCCACGAACGACTCGGCGGTCGGATCCCATGCGAGGCCCCCCGGACGGCTTCCCGTCGGGAGGGGGTAGCTCGTGAGGACGGCCTCGGTCGCGCCGTCGATCGCGGTGAGGTCCCCGGGGGAGGCGACCCATACCTGGTCGACGAGCGGGTCCCAGGCGACGTAGCTCGGGTCGGCGGGGACGGGGATCGGGGCCCCTCCCGACGGGAATCCCGGCGGATTCGGCGTGAAGGTGGAGACCGTGGCGCCCAGGACTCCGGCCACGTAGACGAGGTCGTCCGTCGAGTCGTAGGCGAGCGACATCGGACCGGAGTAGACGCTGATCTGGGCCACGAGCGTGTCGGTGTTGCCGGCGATCGCCGCGACGGCGTTCGCCCCTTTTTCGGCCACGAAGATGTAGTCGGGCGAGTCGATCACCAGGACCTGCTGGGGATCCGCCCCGCCGGCCAGCGTCACGTTCGTGGAGAACGTGGCGGACCCGTTCGACGTGGAGACGTTGTACACCTCGACCTGATTGAGCCCGGGGTCGGCGACGAAGAGCTGGTGGTCGACGGAGTCGTAGGCCATCGCCCCGGGGGCCTCGTTGGGGCCGCTATCGGTGCTCGTCAGCGGCGCGGCGATCGTCTGGCTGGCACCGGAACGCAGTCCCAACCCCATGATCGACCCGGACTCGGAGCCAGCGACGAAGACCGTGTCCGCGGTCGGATCGAAGGCAATCCCGTCCAGGTCGTTCGCGTAGCGGACCGCCGGGGACCCCGCAAGCACCGTGTTCGCGATCAGGTCGATCGTGTCCGTCGCGGAGGCGGGGGACGGTCGCGGCGCCGCCGACGGCCCGACCGGCGCGCCGTTCGGTGGGACCCCGGTGGAGCGGGCCCCGGCCGGCTCGATGGGGAACGTCCCGGGGCCGACCGCGACCTCGGAAGGGGCCTCGGCTCGGGGCGGATCGGCCGGATGGACCGACAGCGCCGGGATCGCTCCCGCGGGGAGGACCATCGCGAGGGCGATCACGAGGCTCGCCAAATCGCGAGCCCTCGCCCGGGACGGATGGGGGCCGGACGCAAGGCGCCGAAACATGCCGAGGTCGGTACCGAGGCCGCCGGCTCCTTAAGGGTGCCGCATCAGGCGACCGCGTGCGCCATCATGGGCGTGTAGTCCTCGAGGAGGCGGCCCACCATCGGGACCGGGTGTCCGCACTCGGCGCACCGGTTGTCCTCGTCGAGGTTCCACGAGCGGATCAGGAAGCCGTAGCGCTCGACCGCCACCGCGCCGCACGAGGCGCAGTAGGTGTGCTCGAGCGGGTGTCCCCACACGTTGCCGAGGTAGGCGTACCGAAGCCCCTCGCCCTTGACCACCGCGTGCAGGCGCTCCAAGGTGGAGATGGGCGTCTCGGGGAGGTCCATCATCCGATAGTCCGGGTGCCAGCGCAAGAGGTGGAAGGGGGTCTCCGGACCGAGCCGTTCCCGGACCTCTCGGGCGAGGGTCCGAATGGCCTCGGCCGAATCGCCCACGGTCGGCACGATGAGGTCGGTGACCTCGACGTGCACCCCGAGCTCCTGGAGCCCCTGCATCGTCTCCAGGATCGGCGCCGGCCCCTTCGCGGAGATGTACCGCCGCATGAACCCGGCCTCTCCGCTCCCCTTGAAGTCCACGCTCACCGCATCGATGTGGCGGCCGATCAGCGCCACCGCCTCCGGCGTCATGTAGCCGTTCGTGACGAAGTTCGCGAACAGCCCGTGTTCGTGGGCCGCCCGGATGACGTCGAGCGCGTACTCGATGAAGATCGTCGGCTCGTTGTAGGTGAACGTGACCCCCTGGCAGCCGAGCTCGATCGCCCGCTCGACGGCCCTCGAGGGGGAGAGCGGGCGGCCGCGAATCTCGCTCTCCTGGGAGATCTCCGCGTTCTGGCAGTACTGGCAGCGCCAGTTGCAACCGACCGTGCCGATCGAGAAGACGCGGGCGCCCGGGCGGAAGTGCGACAGGGGCTTCTTCTCGACCGGGTCGACCTGGACCGCGGCGGCCAACCCGTAGGAGAGGAGGACGAGCGAGCCCCCCTCGTTCTTGCGCACGTAGCAGAACCCGTGCGACCCTTCGGGGATCACGCAGTAGCGGGCGCACGCCGTGCAACGGACCTTCCCTCCGCTGGCGGGCTCGAACAGAACGGCGGGGTGCGCGCTCGCCATGGGCTGGTTCCCGGGAACCCCCGTCCCGAAAGGCCCCCGGCGCCCATAAGGCACGCCCCCGGACGGCCACCCCGGCCGGGACCCCGGGCCCGGCCGGGAAGGTTCATGCGGTCGGGGGCGTCGGTCCGGACGTGCCATCGAACGCGCCACCGGGGCCCGAAACCGGGGCGGCCGACCGCATCGAGGCCGAGGTGCTCGCCCGGATCTCGCCGAGCCCGGAGCTCCTCGCCCAGGTCCTGGCCGCGACGAAGGCCCTGGTCCGTTCGGCCGAGGAGGCGGCCCGCGCCCGCTCCTCCCCGTTGGTGCGGGCCCTCGTCGCGGGCAGCGCGGCCCGGGGGACGTTCCTCGTCGACCGGCTGGACCTCGACCTCTTCCTCTTGTTCCCGCCCACGCTCGGCCGCGAAACGCTCGAATCGGAGGGGCTCGCGCTCGCGAAGGCCCTCCTCACGGCCCCCGAGACCCGCTACGCCGAGCACCCGTACCTTCGGGGGAGGTACCAAGGCTTCGCCGTCGACGCCGTTCCGGGGTACGCCATCGACGACCCGGCCCACCCGTTGAGCGCCGTCGACCGGACGCCGTTCCACCAGCGCTACCTCGAGGCCCGCTCGACGCCCCGCCACGTGGAGCAGATCCGCCTCACGAAGCAGTTCCTCCGCTCGCTCGGGGTCTACGGATCCGAGGCCCGCACCGCGGGCTTCTCCGGCTACCTGGTCGAGCTTCTCATCCTACGGTTCGGGAGCCTCCGAGGGCTCCTATCGGACGCCCGCCGATGGAGGATCCCGGTCCGGCTCCCCACCGATCCGTCGGCCCGCCCGAAGGTGCCCGACGACGTCGCCCTCGTCCTCGACGACCCCGTCGACCCGAACCGGAACGTGGCGACGGCGCTCTCGCGACGCAACCTCGCGCTGTTCGTCCTCGCCGCGTCGGCCTACCTCGACGGACCCGACCCGCGCTTCTTCGGGCGGGCCGAGCCCGAGCGATGGTCGAAGGCCCGCGGCCTGGCCGAGGTCGCCCGCCGAGGGTCCCGGGTCCACTGGCTCGCGATCCCCCGTCCGGCGCTCGTCGACGACATCCTCTACCCGCAGCTCCGCAAGGCCGAGCGGGCGATCGAAGCGTTCGCCGCCCGGGCGGGATTCGTCGTCCTCGGGACCGCCTCGGAGGCCGGGGAGCACGATCTCCTCGTCCTCATCGAGACCGGGACCGGCGAGCTCCCCGGCGTCCAGCGACGGGACGGGCCTCCGGC
>JASHSI010000164.1 GCA_030040915.1 Thermoplasmata archaeon
AGTAGATCGAAACGTCGACCGTGCTCCCCGCCGCGATCGAGTCGAGCCGGAGCCAGAGGACCGTGTTGATCGCGGTCTGCGACGCATTCGACTCGATCCAGCCGTTGATCGGCGTGCCGTTCGCGGTGTAGAATGCCACGCCGTTCGACCAGTCCGCGTTGATGAGGGTCGAGTACTGGCTGCTGTTCACCCTCAACATCTGCTGATAGGTGCCGGTCGCCGCCGACATGGGGTTGTGGATCTTGAACAACAGGCTCCCGACGCTGCCGCCGGGGGTCGGGATGAGATCGGGCCGGTCCGCGACGGAGAGGTGGACGGGCGCGCTTTCGGTCGGCATCGCCGGAGTCGGGGCCGACGTTGGACCCACCGTGAGCGGGGAACCGGTCGCCACGAGGATGACGGCGAGGGCCGCGAGCAGGAGCACGCGGAACCGAAGACCGTTCGCCCGTCCCCCGAACCCGCGGGGCGGCGGAGCCGGCATCGGACGGGCTAGGCGGGACGAATATATGTTGGAGGTTGGCGCCCCCGGGAAACGAGCGAGCCGATCCCCCGACGCACCATAGCCGGGAGCATCAAGCTCCCTCCGCGATCACTCGCGCGTGCTCATCAGCGAGGCCCACGACCCCTAGGCTCGTCCTTCGATGGCTCGGCGATGCGGAGATGCTTCGGGACGGGTCGATCGCTACTTCAATCGGCGGCGCGCGAAAGCTCCGAAAGGATGCCTCCTCCCAGAATGCGGGGGCGCCGACGAGCGGCCGAGGGATGCCCCGCTAGCGCCCCCATGGAACGAGGGCGCCCCACGAGCGGCTCCCGCGCCGGCCGGTCGGGCACGCTGCGTCGCGAGATTCGCCCCAGCCGGCCGTGGATCTTGGCGGGAATTGCCGGAGACCGAGCGTGCGAGCGAAGCGCGTTCCCTTGCGTTGAGCGGGCCCATATACCCCGAGCCCGATGGACACGTGTGCGGCGTGCCCCGCCGGTCGACCTCGCCCGGTCCGAGAAACGGAGGCTGGTCCTCCTCGCGGAGAACCCGACGACTCCGCCTCGCGTCGCGCGGCGCGCCCGGATCGTCCTACAGGCTGCCCTCGGAACCGAAAACCGGGAGATCGCCCGCGCCCTCCGGACCTCTCCCCGGACCGTCGGGCTCTGGCGCCGTCGTTTCCTCGCCGACCGGGTTCCCGGGGTCGAGATCGACGCGCCCCGACCCGGCCGCCCGCCGACGGTCCCCACCACCACGATCGAGCTCATCCTCCGCGCCGGACGCGGAGCCCCGCAGCCCGGCGCCCGGAGCTGGTCGTCCCGGCGCCTCGCCGAACGATTCGGGGTGAGCAAGACTACGGTCCAGCGGATCCGGGCGGCGCCGGGGCGTCCCCCCGGTCCGGCGGTGGGCGCCCCGCCTCCTGATTCCGACCGCGAGTTCCTCGGAAGGGTCACGGAGCTCGTCGGTCTCTTCTTCGATCTGCCCGAACGAGCGATGGCCTTCTCCGTCGACCCACGAGGCGGGCATCCGTCCGCCCCGGTGATCGGGGCCCGCCGGCCGCCATCCCCGCCTCGTCGGACCCGTCCGGCGGAGTTCCGGGCGTTCCTCCAGCGGATCGATCGGCAGACCCCGGCGCCTCTCGAGGTCCACCTCCTGGTGGACCAGGGTCCGGGACCGCCGCCTCCGATCGTGAGGCGGTGGCTCGTCCGCCACCCCCGATTCCACCTCCATTCGCTCCCGTCGGGGACGGCCGCGGCGGCGCTCTTCGACCGGATGATCCTCGACCTGCGTCGTAAGCGGGTCCGGGCCGGCACCCCCGCGAGCGCCGCCCGCCTTCATGCGGCGGTCGAGCGCTACTTCGGACCGCTCTCGGCGCGGCGTGAGCCGCTCGTCTGGACCGCGACGGCCGAGGAGATCGGCGCCCGGAACGGGGCCCGGTGGGCCTCCGCCACGCCGGGAAAATCGGGACGGCGCTGACGTTTGCTCGCCCCGGCGAGCCCAGCGATCCGGGCGATCGCCTCCATGGAAGGCACGACGGCGATCGGATCGAGCCCTCCGAAGTCGGGTATCGCGAACAGATCGGTGATGCCCGTGCCGGCCACGCGCGCGATCTGGCGCGCCGCCTCCGGGGGCGTCCCGATGAGGGCCAGGTCGCCCCGGAGCAGCTCCCTCGCGGTGCGCGCGGGCCGGATGGGTGGGGTGCCCGTCGGGAGATGCCCGACTCCGTCGTCGCTCTTGATCTCGAGGAAGCGCTCCAGGGCCATCATCGCCTCGTCGGGATGCGGTCCGACGTAGATCGGGAACGCCGCGGCGATCCGGGGGCGGGCGCCCGCTCCTAGCCCGGTGCGGATCGCGGCGACCTGCGCCGCGAGTTCGGTCAGGTCCGTCATCGTGGCGAACGGCGGACCGAGCGCCACCGGGTGGCCGTCCCGGGCGTACCTCACCGCGGCCTCCGCCTGACCCACGGCGACCCAGACCTTGGACGGGGCCGCCGAGAGCGGGGCGATCGGGATCGTAACGGCCCCCGTGGGGAGGCCCTCGGCCCGGACCGTCCCGCCCGATAGGGCGGCGAGGAAGCGCGGCGCGGCCCGTGCGAACGCCTCCCTCTTCCGGGCGAGGGGGTCTGGTCCGAGACCGAACGCGAGGTGTTCGCGGAGGACATTGCCGCTCCCGATCCCGATCTCCACGCGATCCTGCGAGAGCCGGTTCGCAAGGAGGGCCTGCTCCGCGACCTGGACCGGCTCCCGGATCGCCAGGTTCGAGACCATCGGGCCGAGCCGGATCTTCCCGCCCCGCGTCCTCTCGGCGGCCGCTGCGACCATCAGCCAGGGGTCCGGGACCTCGCCGTGCGGATGGAAATGGTGCTCCGCGAAGAAAAACCCCCAGAACCCGAGGTGCTCCGCCTCGGCGACGTACCCGAGGATCTCCCGGAACCGCTCCGGCCGACGGTCGACGCCGGCGAGATTGTCGCCGACGGTGAAGGCCGACCACCGTAGCGGAGCGGGAGCGCCCGGCGACGGGGTGCCCGGCATCGAAACCCCGTTCACCGCGCCCTCGACCGGGGCGAGGTCCCACGACGCGCACCTTCCACCGGTGGTTTCGGGGGGGCCCCGAGGACGTGGTGGACGGCCGTGAATCCCCACCGTTGGAGCAGGCTGGCGGCGATCCCCGCCCGATGGCCGGATTGGCAGTGCACGAAGAGCGGGGCGGAGCGGTCGAGACCCGCCACGGCCGATTCCGTCAGATCGGGGAGCGGGATGTTCCACGCGCCCGGGACGAGCCCGTGGGACCGCTCATCGGGGTGCCGTACGTCGACCACCGTGATCCGTTCGCCGCGACGGAGGCGCCGGCCGAGATCGGTCATCGTGACCCGGGGGGTCGTCGCAATCGGAAGGCCTTCGGTCGCGTACGCCGCGAACCCCCCGGCTGGCGCCCCGAGCAGGCCATCGAAGCCGATCCTCAGGAGCCCGACCTGGGCGTCCCGGATCTCCTCCGAGGAATCGCTGACGAGGACGAACGTCTCTTCGCCCGAGAAGAGCCACCCTACCCAGCCGGAGAACGCGCCAAAGGCGGGGAGGGACACGCTCCCCGGAACGTGCGCGCGATCGAACGCATCGGAGGATCGGACATCGAGCAGAATCGGGCCACCGGCCGTCACGGGCGTTCGCAGCACGTCCCGGGGAAGCTCCTTCGGGGCCCCGACGTCCCCGGCGGGCTGTCGGGCCGACTGCTCGTTCAGCGACCGCGTACGAGCGTAGTAGCGCGGGAATGGCCGCCCGGAGAGATACCGGGCGAGGAACGCGGCCCGATCCCGGGTCCGGAGAAGGGGATTGGTGGCCCTCTCGAGACCGAGCGTGGTGCGGATCACCGGTCGAGCCCCCACGCCGCAGAAGCTCCCCCCGAGGTGCGTCGGAAGAACGATGAGGTCTGAGGGCAACCCGGCGAACCGGCGGTGGAGCGTCTCGAACTCGTCGAGCGCCGCGCGGTACGTGGCCGCCGGTGGGCCCAGGTCGGCGCGCCCCGCGGATCCGGCCATGAGGCTTCCCCCCGAGAGCATTACGCGCGCCCGCCCCGCCCCGTCGGTCAATAGATAGCTCACGTGGTCCGGCGCGTGGCCCGGGGTCGGAATCGGCTCAACGCCGGCCGCCCCCAGGGCCAGGCGGTCGCCGGCCCGGAGGACCCGGTGCGCGCCTCCCGTCCGCTCGGGGGAACCGCTCGCCACGCGCGCCGCGAATCGCCCCGCGAGCTCCTCCGCTCCCGAGACGAAGTCCGCGTGCGTGTGGGTCGTCAGGACCCAGTCGAGGCCGAGACCGTCCTCCTCGAGCGCCGCAACGTACCGGGCGACATCCCGGGTGGGGTCGATCGCGATCGCCCGCGCCGTCCGTCGATCCTCGAGGAGGAACGAGGAGTTTCCAAGGTCCCGGCACGGCAGGACGTTGACGCGGAGGTCCCCCTGCCTCCACACGGTGCGCGGCGTCTCCCCGGCAAGAGGCGTCGGCACCCCCGCCCCGAGCGGACCCCGGCCGCGGCCAGCACTCGTTCCGGGGACCGCGTTCGGGAACGAGCCCGCGGAAGGCCGGCCCGCTCGCGTCGCCCGCCCGCCGACCATGGAGGTACGAGCCACGAACTTGGATAAGTAGGTCACGAATGACCCACAAGTAGATTATCTTTTGAACGAGGGTCCCTGCGGACCGTTGGCCGAACGGAGGCACCCAGCTGCTACCCCCCTGACGGGTTCCCCGACCTGCCATTCCGGTCGATGGAGGCCGGAATGTCGACGGCGGTACGTCCCGGTCGGGCCTCGGCCCGATCGGGAGCGAGTCGACCCGTAGCGGGAGCCCGCCCACCTTCGGGCTCGAATGTAATGTAATCGATTATTGGACCAACCTGGTCGAGAGGCGCGGTGGAACCGGCGGGGCCGGCCGGCGCTTGGCTCGCCGTGCGTTCCCCTCTCCGACGATCGGGGCCTATCGAGGTGGTGGAGGAGCGCGGCGCCGATCGGGGGGCCATCTCCCGTCGGCCGGCAATCCCCCCGCCGAACGCGCCCTCGGGCGCCTTCGCGTACCAACAACGGCGATATACCGAGCCGACTAGACGCGGGTCTCTCATGCCCTCCGCCGAGCTCGTCCTGGAGACGAACGACCTCGGGTACGCTTACCGCCCCGGCCAGTTCGCGATCCGACACCTATCGGTCGGCCTGCGGAAGGGCGAGGTCCTCGGACTGCTCGGCCGGAACGGCGCCGGCAAGACCACCACGGTCCGGCTCCTGACGACCCTCCTGCCCCCGACCGAGGGGACGGCCACCGTGCTCGGCCACGACCTGCGCACGGGCGGCCGGGCGCTTCGCCAGCACCTGGGCGTCGTCCTTCAGTCGGAGTCGCTCGACTTCGTCTCGGTGGAGCGGAACCTGACGCTCTACGCATTCCTCTGGGGGGTGCCACGGGAGGTGGCGAAGGGGCGGGCCGAGGAGATGCTCGAACTGTTCGAGCTCGGTCACGCCCGCCAGCGCAAGCCGTGGGCCCTCTCCGGGGGCGAGCGCCGACGCTTCCAGGTCGCCCGGGAGCTGATGCACGACATGTCGATCCTCTTCCTCGACGAGCCGACGGTCGGGCTCGACGCGATCGCGCGGCGGAGGATCCTCCGCTACCTCAAGGACCGGGCCCGCTCTGGCCTCTCGATAGTCTTCACGACGCATATCCTCCACGAGGCGGACATGCTGTGCGACCGCATCGCGGTCCTGCACCTCGGGCGGGCGATCGCCCTCGACACCTCCGAGGGACTGAAGGCCAAGTACGGCGGCGCCCGGGAAGTTCTGGCGGTGTTCGCCGCACCCCTCCCGGCGGAGCTCCGAGCGCAGCTCGCCGGTGAGCTCGTCGAGCGCGGCGCCACCCTCCTCGCCCCGTCGGAGGAACTCGAGTCGGCGGCGACGCGGGTCGCGTTCCGCTCGGCCGAAGCGGAATCGCTCCTGCCGTGGCTCAGCCAGTGGGCGCACGCCCGCCACCTCGAGGTCGACCGGATGTCGGTCGAGGCGGCCTCGCTCGAGAGCGCCTTCCTCGGGATGATCGGCGAGGCGGACGATGGGAGCGCCGAATCTTCCCCGGTACCGGGCCGCGTCGAGGGCGCGCTCGCGCCGGGGGGAGGAGGGAGGCTCACGTGAAGCTCCCCCCGGTCCTCCGGCTGGTCGTCCGGAACTTCGCGTCGAACCTCGACCCGCTGACGGTCGTGATCCGCTTCGGTCAGCCGGCGGTCACGATCATCGTCCTCGGGACAATGTTCAGCACGATCATCTCGAGCGCCGTCACCGGCGGGAGCTCCTACGCCGCATTCCTCGTCCCGGGGATGGTCGCCTTCCAGATGATCACCGGTGGGGTCGTCTCCGGGAATCTCTTCTGGCTCGACCGCAGGTGGTCGATGGTCGAGCAGGTCTTCTCCGGGCCGTTCCTGAGGTCCGAGTACCTCGGCGGGCTCGTCCTGACCTCGCTGCTGTTCTCGCTCGTCGGGGTCGGGATCATGATGGTCGTCGGGCTGCCGTTCACGGGCCTGCCCGGCCTGACCCCGGAAGGGGCCGCCCTGGTCCTGTTGACCGTCGCGCTCGGGAGCATCTTCTTCGCTGGGCTGCTGATCACCCTCGGTACGCGACTTCGATCCGCGAACGCCTACTTCTCCATCCAGTCGTTCCTGCAGCTGTTCGTCATCTTCCTCTCCACGGTGTACTATCCGGTGACCAGCCGGACCCCGAGGGCCCTAGCGCTCGTGTTCTACGCGAACCCGCTCACCTACGCCGCGAACTCGATCCGGGACGCGTTCGGAGGCACCCTGGGGATCTCCGACCTGCAGGGCCTCGGCATTCTGGCGCTCCTCGCCACCGCCGCGTTCCTCGCGGCGGCCTGGGCGTTCCGGTCGATGGACCTCGGGCCGATCCAGTGAGCCGTTCGTCCTCCCGCGGGACTCGGCCGCGGGTCGACGCGGGCCGGACCGGCGAAGGGATCCGGGGCCGCTCGCGCTATCGCCGACCCGGCACGAGCCCCGCCCTTCTGGGCACGCTCCGGGCCGGCCGTCGCTCTTGCGGGCGGACTACTTCGGCTCCCAGAGCTCGATGGGATTTCCCTCGGGGTCCTCGAGTCGGGCGAACCGCCCGAACGGGAACTCTTCGGGATTGATCTTCACCGCGATGCCCGCCTTCGTGAGCTGGGCGACCATCGCGTCGAGATCGCGGACCCGGAAGTTGATCATCCAGACCCGTTCGTTCCCGAAATAGTCGCTGTCCTCGGGGAACGGGGTGAAGGCGGTCGGCCCGGCCTCCTGCATCCAGGGCAGGGCGTCGTTGCCGTCGGGGACTAAGTTGACCCCGAGGTGCTCGCGGTACCAGGTCGCCAGCGTCTCGGGGTCTTTGGAGCGGAAGAACAGGCCGCCGATCCCGGTCACGGTCTCCATGGGCCCTGCTCATCCCGAGGGGGCCATAATAGCTGCCTAGGGGGAACGGGGCCTCGAACCGCCGGGCCGGCCCGGGGGAGCGGCGTTCGCCCGCTCCGCGAGCTCGTTCCGCACGTAGCGCAGGCGCGGCTCGACCTCCGCCCAGCTCCCGAACAGGCGGGCGATGTCCTCGACCCGCCGCAAGAGGCCCGCGTCGGCCCCGTCGGAGATGTTCACGAGGATCTTTTCGGCGTACACCTTCCAGCGCGAGGTGAGGAGGCGCGTGTACCACACGATGGCGGTCGACGCGTAGCGGACCCCGCCGCTCTCGGTCGACTCGGTGTCGACGAGGAATCGGAAGAACGCCTTCCCCGACCGCCGCCCAGCGAACGGGGCCGCATCGAGGAGGTCGAACCCGATCCCGCCGGCCTCCTCCATGGCGAACATCGCCACCCCCTCGCGGACCCCCCGCAGCCGAAGGCGCGGATCCTTGAGGAGGAGGGCGAGCGTGGCCCCGAAGTCCGCCGTCGTCACCATGACGTCGACGTCCATCGTACCGGTCGGCACCGTACGGGCGACCGCTTGGCCCCCGACGACGACGAACGCGCTATCGTGCTCCTTGAGGATCGCGCAGGCGGCCTCGACCGGCACGCTCGGCATCGTCCTTCGTCATCCCCGGATCGGGGGGTTGTTCCGATCGACCCAGCGCAGGTCGCGCGCCGGGAGCCGCACCCCGACCTCGGGGATCGCGGGCGCGACCTCCTGGAGCCGGACGCGGGTCGCGGTCCGCTCGAGCCCCTCGTTGCGCACCCGCCGGTACAGCTCGAGCGGGTCGAGCCGACCCCGGTTTCGGATCGCCACGGCGCGGGCGGCGAGCGGGTCCGTCCGCAGGAGGAGCGTCACGAGCTCGGGGAGCCCCGGGTCCACGAGGGAGGCCGGGTCCCGGACCGGGAGGACGCGGAAATCGCTCTCGACCGAGCCCGCGATCGACTCGGCGACCGCGAGCCAGGGGGGAAAGCGCACCGGGTAGCCCGCCCGACCGACCTCCTCGTCGGTGAGCAGGTAGACGGGGACGTGGCGACGGCGGAGCCGGGCGACGTCCTCCGGGGTGCGGACCCTCGGTCGATACCGCTCCCTCGGGCGCCCGGGAGCGTGGCGGGTCCGCCCCCGCATCGCGCTCGGGAGGGGGCGCTCCCCCGGCTCGCGGACGAGGCTCGTTTCGAGGCGCATCGCCCCGGGATGTGGCGATCTAAATATAAATAATATATTGCAGTCCGGCCGACCGCCGAGGGCCCCGCGCGGGGCGCGATCACGCCGGGCCGAGGCCCCGGCTCGCCCGGTCCGCGAACCACTCCACGGGCCGGAGCGACCGGACCCGGGCCGCGGGGAGCGCCGGACCTTCCCCCGACTTCGAGAGCACTCGGTCGAGGATGGCGCGCTTCTCGGCCCCGGCGACCACGAAGGCGGCGAGGCCGGTGCGGGCGAGCGCCGGCAGCGTCAGGCTGACCCGGGGGACCGTCGGCGGCTGGGCGGAGTGCGGCTCCACGCCGACCCACAGCGGTTCGGCCGCCTCGAGCAGCGCGGAACCGGGGAAGAGCGAAGCGGTGTGCCCATCCGGTCCCACCCCGAGCACGGCGAGGTCGAGGAGGGTCGCCGGGGCCTCGGGCGAGGCGGGAGACTCGAACTGGCGGAGGAGTTGAGCGTACTCCCCGGCGGCGCGGTCGGGGGTCCACTCCCCCCGGATCCGGTGGACGTGGGCGGGGTCGGCGCCGATCGGGTCGAGGAGCTCGCGCTCGGCGAGGCCGAAGTTGCTCCGCGGGTCGCTCGGCGGGACCGCTCGTTCGTCCGCCCAGAAGAACTCGGCGCGCTCCCACGGCACCCGATGGCGGAAGCGGCCGGCGAGGAGGCGAAAGAGCGGGACGGGCGTCGATCCCCCGGAGAGCGCGATCCGGAAGCGACCGCGCTCGGCGACGGCGCGGACGGCCTCCTCGGCGATCCGCTCGGCGAGCGCCTCGCTCGCCGCCGCGAGGTCCGCGTAGACCCGGACCGAGGGGGCTAGCGCTCCGTCCATTCCTGGCCGTCCGCGGCGAGGAGCGCGTCCGATTCCTTCGGTCCCCAGCTCCCGGCCTCGTACGGGCGGGGCTTCGGCGGGTCCTGGAGGACCGGGGCGAAGACCCGCCAGGACTCCTCGACCTCGTCGGCTCGGACGAAGAGGGTCTGGTCGCCCCGCAGGATGTCGAGGATGAGCGTCTGGTAGCCGTCGGTGAGCGGTCCGAACGCCTCGGCGTAGCGGAAGTGGAGCTGATGCGTCTCGAGGCGGATCGCGTGGCCGGGCCGCTTGATCTCGATCCCGAGCGCGAACCCCTCGTCCGGCTGGATCGTGATCGAGAGCGAGTTCGCCGTGAGCTCCTTCGGCCCCTTGTCGCCGAAGAACCAGACCGGGGGCTCCCGGAAGCGCACCAGGATCTCGGTGAGCTTCATCGGGAGCCGTTTCCCGGTCCTCAGGTAGAACGGGATGCCGTGCCAACGCCAGCTGTTCACCTTGAGGCGCAGGGCGACGAACGTCTCGGTCGACGAGTGGGGCTTGACCCCGGGCTCCTCCCGGTACGACGGGACGCGCGTCCCGCCGACCGTCCCCGCGGCGTACTGGCCGAAGACCACGTCCTCAGGTCGGACCGGCTCGAGGGAGCGGAGCACCTTCACCTTCTCGTTGCGGACCTGGTCCGCCTCGAGGTTCGTCGGGACCTCCATCGCGGTGAGGGTGAGGAGCTGGGCGAGATGGCTCTGGACCATGTCGCGGAGCGCGCCGGCCTGGTCGTAGTAGGTCGCGCGGTTCTCGAGGCCCAGGTCCTCGGCGACCGTGATCTCGACGTGCCGGATCCGGTCCCGGTTCCAGACCGACTCGAACAGCATGTTCGCGAACCGGAAGACGAGGAGGTTCTGGACCGTCTCCTTCCCGAGATAGTGGTCGATCCGGTAGACCGCGGTCTCGTCGAACCACCGGTGGATGAGCGCGTTCAATTCCTCCGCGCTCGCGAGGTCGCGCCCGAACGGTTTCTCGATCACGAACCGCGTCCATCCGGGACCCTTCGACAGGCCCGCCTCGCCGATCGCCCGGATCGTCGGGGGGAATGCCACGGCCGGCAGCGCGAGGTAGAGCACGCGGTTCCCCGAGAGGCGGTAGCGCGCCTCCTCCTCGGCGATCCGCTGGGCGAGGGGCCCGAGCCCCTCCGAGAGGTCCTCGGGGGTCGACTGGAAGCCGACCGTCGCCTCCGCCCAGGTCCGGGCGGCGGCGGGCGGCGCGCACTTTCCCGAGACGAGGGCGTCGATGGCGTAGTCGCGGAACTCCTCGTCCTTCCAAGGGCGCCGCGAGCTCCCGAGGATGCGGAGCCGGCGGGTCTCCCCCGCCGTCCCCGCAGAGATCGCGTAGAGCGCGGGGATGAGCTTGCGCTCCATGAGGTCCCCGGTCGCGCCGAGGACGACGAACAGGTCGGCGGGCGGGGCGGTGGGGCTACCGGCCACGGCGCGCCTCACTCCGTCTTGATCGCGTGGCCCCCGAACTCCTGGCGCATCGCGGAGAGGAGCTTCTCCACGAGCGGGTCGGACTCCCGCGAGCGGATTCGCCGCTCCAGGGCGAGCATGATCACGGGGGCCGCGACGTTGAGGTCGAGCGACTCGGTGACCGTCCAGCGCCCTTCGCCCGAATCGGAGACGAACGGCGCGATGTGGGCGAGCGCCTCGCGGTCCTTCAGCGCATCGGCGGCGAGGTCGAGGAGCCAGGAGCGGACGACGCTCCCCTTCTGCCAGATCCGCGCGATCTCGGCGAGGTCGAGGCCGTACTCCTTCTTCGCGTCGAGGATCGCGAACCCCTCGGCGTACGACTCCATGAGGCCGTACTCGATGCCGTTGTGGACCATCTTCACGAAGTGGCCCGCGCCGGGCCCCCCGACCCGTCCCCAACCGAGCGATTTCCCGGGCGCGAGCGTCTCGAGCGCGGGCCGGAGCTTCTCCACATCGTCCATCGCCCCGCCGACCATCATCGAGTAGCCCTCCCGGAGGCCCCAGATGCCGCCGCTGGTCCCGACGTCGACGAAGCGCAACCCCTTGCGCGCCGCCTCGGCCGCGTGGCGGATCGTGTCCTTGTAGTAGGAGTTCCCCCCGTCGACCAGCAGGTCCCCGGGTGAAAGAAGGCCGTGGAGCTCGGCGAGCGTCGACTCGGTGGGATCCCCCGCGGGGAGCATGAGCCACACGACCCGCGGCGGCTTCAGGGCCTTCACGAGCTCCGCGACGGTGGCGGCCCCGACCGCACCGTTCGCCACGGCCTGGTCGATGAGCTCCTTCCGCCGGGCCTGCCCGACCACGCGGTGGCCCCCGCGGACGAGCCGCGTGGTCATGTTGCCGCCCATCCGGCCGAGGCCGACCATCCCGAGTTCCATCGTTATCCTTCCCTATGCGGGCGGGGCGCGCACCACTTCCTCGATTGCCCGGAGGCCGTCGAGCGCATCCGCCCCCACATCGACGCCGAGCAGGCGGCGCTGCTTCTTTAGGAGCGCCATCGCGTCCCCGTCCGCTTGGGCACGTAGGATCTGCCCGAACGTGGTGGGCCCGGGGGGGACCTCGAGGTCCGACGTGGGGGCATCGACGATCTGCAGGAAGAGGCCCGTGTTCGGCCCGCCCTTGTGGAGCTGGCCGGTCGAGTGGAGGAACCTCGGACCGTACCCCACTGTCGTGCTCCGTCCCAGGCGGGCCCGCAACCCCGCCCGGATCCGGGCGAGCGCGAGGTCGGTATCCTCGGAGGGGGCGAGGTAGGCGTGGATCGCCACGTAGTCGTTCGGTCGGGAGAGCGCGAGCCAGTCGTGGATGGCCTTCGTGAGTCCCGCCGCGTCGGCAGACCGGACCCGCGGCGGTA
>JASHSI010000165.1 GCA_030040915.1 Thermoplasmata archaeon
CCAGGAACTCCTTCCCGTGATGATTGCTCATCATGGTCCAATCGCAAGTGATCACTACCTCGGGCATGAGGGGCCTCCGATGGCATCCTCCGCAACTCGGTCTCGGTTTATAGCCGTTCCGAGAGGTCGGTTACCTCGAGGGAACGGAGACCCGACGCCCTACCCGAAATCCCCTTCGTCCTCGTCGCGGGCCGGTCCGGCTTCGGGGTCCGCGCCTTCGTCAGGCGCGGCCTCGCCGCCGCCCCCCTCGCGGAACGCCGGGTCGCGCTGGATCAGGTGGATTCGGACGCAGTCGCGGTGGGCGGGGCTCCCATTCCACGAGCTCGTCTCTTCGGGCCGGGTCAGCGGCTCCTTGCAGAGGCAGCAAATCTCCGGTGGGGGGACGATCCAGGAGACCCGTCGGCTCGGGACCGTCATGCCCTTCGAATCCGGTAAGGGCCGAGAAAACAAGTAGGTTTCGACGGAGCCGGCCGGGGCGGCGGTCGTCGTCCGGTCGGGCCGGGTCGCCGACCCGGCCGGGACTTGCTCGCGACGCAAGGCGGATTAGCGTGATTCGCCTCACCCCCTTGCATGGACGCGCTCGCGGAGATCCGCAAGCGCCGGGCGGCGCTCGGGATCCCCCTCGGGGAGCTTGCGCGGGCCGTGGGACGGACCGACGCCACCCTCTCACGGATCGAGCGCGGGCAGATTCGGCCCTCCTACGAGCTCGTGCAGCGCATCCTCGCCTACCTCGAGGAGCGGGAGGGGGTGGCGACCCCGTCGCTGCGCGCGGGCGACCTCGCCAACCGATCGCTCGTCTCGGTCGACGGCGCGGCCCCGTTGGCGGCGGCCGTCCAGGCGATGGAGCGCGGGGGATTCTCGCAGGTGCCGGTCGTCGAGTCCGGTCGGGTCACCGGTTCGATCTCCGAGGCGACCGTGCTGCGGGCGCTCGCTCGCCCGGACGCTCGCCGGGCCCGGGTGCGGGACGTGCAGGAGGGGGTCTACCCGCAGGTCGACGAGACGTGCCCGGCCGACCTGTTGGCGGGGCTGCTGACACGGTATCCCGCCGTCCTAGTCGTCCACCGCGGTTCGCTCGTCGGAATCGTCACGAAGACCGACCTCATCCGCGGGCTCCGCGGGACCGTGCTTCGGCGCGCGGCCGCTCCGGCAAGCGCGCCGGGCTGACGGCCGCGCGGATCGCGCTCCCCACGAGTTCGCCCGCGGCCAGGCCGAGCTCGTCAGCGATCGCCCCGGGGAATCGCTCGGATGCCGGGGACCGTGTCCGCGCGGTCGTGCTCACGAACACCACGTCGCCGTCCACGGTAGCGTGGGCCGGGTGGATGGTACGGGCGAGCCCATCGTGGGCGTAGACCGCGATTCGCTGGAGGACCGGTCGCGGAAGATCGACCTCCAGGACCACCGAAACGAGGGTAGTCCCCCGGTCGGCGCTGCCGGGCCCTTCGGTCCCCGGTGGCACGATCGAACCGTCCCGGTCCTTCGGACCCGCGAGCCACCGCCCGTTCTCGGGATCCCGGACGGCGCCGACGGCATTGACGACCGCCAAGACACCGAGACGACCCATCGAACGGAGGGCCCGGGCCGACGTGCCGACCCCCCCTCGATCGGCCCGCGCGCGTCCGAGGTACTTGCCGACCGTCGCTCCCGCTCCCGCGCCGACGGGGCCCTGCGCGATGGGGCCTCGACCCGCCGCACGCGCGGCCCTCCGGCCGATCTCGGCGTAGTCCGGCGGCCGGCCGGGGCGCTTAGGCAGGTCGAAGAGGATCGCCCCGCTGATCGGGGCGACCCGGTTGGGGTTCCCGAATGGCCGGGCGCCTCCGCCCTCGGCTAGGACGGCCTCCCGTAGGCCGATTGCCGCGTCGAGACCGAACAGGCTCCCGCCCGCGAAGAAGATCCCACATCGGCCGCCGAACGTCGAGTCCAACGAGAGCGAGGCGGTGTCGTAGGTACCGGAGGCCCCGCCGCGCACGTCGACGACCGTCGGGGCGATCCGATCGAAGAGGATGGTCGTCACCCCCGTTCGTCCGTCTTTGGACTCGGCCTGGCCGACTCGGACGCCTCGGACGCTCGTCAGGCCCACCCGCTCCCCCCGCACCTACCCCTCGGCGAGCGCGACCCGCGGGTCGCTCCTCCTCGGGGCCACTTGCGGGAAATCGCTTAAGCCCCTCCACCCATCCGCTGCCCGTGCCGTCCCGCCCGAGCAAGACCTCGCCCGAGCCGTCGCCGTCCGGCTTCGAGGTGACCCGGGACCTCCCCCCCGGGCGCCACCCCCTGCTCGCCGCGTTCCCGGGCCTCGGGGGTCTCGGCGCCGCGAAGCGGCTCGTACCGGATTCGGCCGACCGCCGCAAGCTGTTTGACGAGACGTGCGTCGAGATAGTCACCGACGACGTGTGGATGTACGTCGCGCCCCACTCGATCCCCAAGAACGTCCCCCGTCGGTGGAAACCCCACGTCTCGCCGGGATCGGATTGCATCGTGATCGGCGAGGGGCACCTCCGCGAGAGCCCGGCGATCATCCTCTACCTCGACATCTACCACGAGCTCTGCCACGTACTCCAGCGAAAGGCCGGGCAGGAACTGTTCAACCGGTCGGAGGACTACGTCCACCGCCCGACCGAGGTGGCGGCCTACCGCTTCGCGGTCGAGGAGGCCCGGCGTCTCGGGGCGAGCGACGCATTCCTCCGCGACTACCTCAAGGTGGAGTGGGTCTCCGACGACGACCTCCTCGAGCTGTTCAAGGCGGTCGGGGTCGACCCCGCGAGCTCGTAGCGTACTTCTCGAAGCGCTTCGCGCGGGAACGAGCATTTATCGCCCGTCGCTCGCGTCGACACCGCCCGAGGGGACGCGGGAGGACCGTTGGACGTCAAGGTCTCCACCCCGATCCGCCCCTCGTCGAGCGACCTCTGGTTCTTCGCCTACCTGCCGCTCGCGATCTCCGACGGGATCGCGACCCCGCTCATCCCGCTCCTCGCCCTCCAGGAGTTCGGCGCCTCGGCGTTCGTCGTGACGATCATCGTCGGGGCGAGCGCGATGAGCCAGGTGCCGTTCACCATCCTGTGGGGCAACCTCTCCGACCGGGTCGCCCACCGGAAGTTCTTCCTCGTCGGCTCCTTCCTCGCGACCGGGATCTCGATCGTCTTCATCGCGATCGCGTCGACCCTCTCCTCCTACTTCTGGCTCAACGTCGTCGAGGGGCTCGCTTCCGCCGCGAGCGCGCCGATCGGGACGATGCTCCTCCTCGAGACGCGGCAGAAGCGATGGTGGCCGCAGGACATCGGCCTCTTCGGCCTCATCTCGGGGATTGGCACGACGGCCGGGCTCGCCGTCGGGATCCTGTGGCTGTTCGTCGTCGGCTTCCACCAGCCGGTCGTCCGGGCGATGCAAGGGCTCCTCGTCCTCTCCGGACTCCTCGCCCTCCTCGCCGCGGGGATCGCGTGGGCGTGGATCGAGGAGCCGTCGGTCCGGCTCGAGCGGCGGAGCTTGGCCGATCTCGTCAACCTGCACCGCGGGGTGGTCGAGCGGATCCGCCACTTCCGCAGCCGGGTCCTGAACGTCGTCGACCTCACCCGCGGATCGCCGGGACGGCTCCCCCGGCGGGAGATCCTCTTCCTCGCCGCGCTCGGCGTGATGTGCGTCGGGTTCGACATGTTCTACGGCCCGTTCCCGGTCTTCCTGTGGGAGACCGCGCGGTTCTCCGACGCCGGGGTGTTCGTCGCCTACCTCGCCGCGAGCGCCGCCTCGACGGCGCTCTTCTACCACTCCGGCCTCGCGGTCGAGCTCCACTCGCCGAAGCGTCTCTTCCTGGAGTCGCTCGGGGGCCGGGTGCTCCTCGTGCTCCTCTTCCTCTGGACCCCCGTCTACGTGCTCTTCGGGCTCGGCTCCCCCGCGTTGCTCGCCTGGGTGAGCCTCTTGAACGCCCTCATGGGGGTCTCCTGGGCGTTCGTGAGCACCGCGAGCACGCTCTTCCTGATCCGGCTCGTCGGCCGGACGGGCCGGGGCCAGGCGCTCGGGCTCTACAACGCGGTCGGCGGCGCCGGGGGCCTCCTCGGGACCCTCCTCGGGGGTTGGATGTTCGTCACCCTCGGCGTGCACCTCGCCTACGGGATCGCCGCCTTCACCATCGCCCTCGGGGGGGCGCTCCTATTGCCGATCCCCTACCACACCTTCCTGCTACCTCGGAACCTCCGCAACCGACGCGCCCGCTCCGCGCCCGCCGCCATGGGGATGACGTTCGACGTCCTGCCCCAGGGACCGAAGTAGTTCGCCGTCGGCCGGTCCCGATCGACGGCGCCCGCCCGAAGGCCTAAGCGCGGCCGACGACCCCGACGGCGACCCGGACCCGGAGCGCTACGGAACGGCCATCGGCCCGACGTTGGGCGCTCCCGACGGGTCCCGCATCGCCTCGAACTCCCAGCAGAGGTCGCACCGGGAAGGATGCCCGTCGGCGGCGGCGTCGCTCGCGCACTCGGTGCAGAGGACGCTCTGGCACTCCACGCATTCGGCCGCCGCGTCGGAGCGGCGCTCGAGCGGGGCGGCGCAGTCGATGCAGCCCGACCGCGGGCGGGGCCGGATCGTGGACGGGGACGAGCGGGCGGCGCCGGGCTCGAACCGTTCGATCTCGGCGGCGAGCGAGTCGATGTCCTCGAGCATCCGCACCACCACGCCGAACTGGGGGGGTTCGGAGGGGGGCGGGGGGATCGGGAGGGGCGAATCCTTCGCGGCCGCCCCCGCACGAGGGGTCGACGGGCCGGGTCGCGAGGCGCGGTTCGGGGGCCGTGGCGGGAAGGCGACCCTCGGCGACCTCGGACCGCCGGTACCGGCGATGCGGAGGCTCGGGTGGTCCGCCCCCGCCGACCGCACGGCGACCGGGGCCTTCGGGGGGGCGCGCGACGTCGTCGGGCGGGTGCGAGCAATCGCCCCGACCGCCACGGGGCCGGCGCCCAAGGCTGCGACGAGAGAGATCCATCCGGCGAGGAACGTGGGCGAGTCGAGGGAGAGGATGCTGGCGGCGAGCGCGGATCCGACCCCCCAGGCCCCGGCGATCAGGTACGGGCCGGACCAGGCCATCGACGCCGCGGCCGGGGACCGGACGGGCGGAGGGGAAGCGCGGTCGCGTCCGATCGGACCCCCGAGCACGCCGTCTCGTCGAAGAAACGGATACTTATGGCCGCCGCTCGGTCGGAAGCCGGGAAGGAGGACGATTCACCGGGCGACGGGCCACCAGCGCCGGAAGCCGCCCGCCTTGGGGCTCTCCGGGCCGAACGGGACCTTCGGGGTCAGCGCCGTGCCGACGACGCCCGCCACGAACGCCTTCGCGATGTCGAGCGGGATGAACAGGAGGACCGCCTCCTGCATCAGCACGTCGAACGGGAGCCGGTAGGCGAGCCAGACCCCCGTCGCCCCGAAGGTGTAGATCACGGCGACCCCCAGCATCATGACCGAGATCTCCGGGAGCGGGCCCCGCGCCCTCGGATAACGGTCCGAGAACCAGCCGATCAGGAACGCGGCGACCGGGAAGGCGAGGATGTAGCCCGCGTTCGCCCCGGTGATGACCGCGACGCCGCCGAGTCCGTGCCCGGCGAGTCCCCCCGTGCTGAACGCCCCGTGGCCGGCGGCCGGGGCGTACCAGGGGACCAGGAACGCCCCGAGGACGACGTAGAGCACCTGGGCGAGCGTCCCCCAGCGGTAGCCGAGGACGACCCCCGAGAGGAGGGCGGCGAGCACCTGGAGGGTGATCGGGACCGGGCTCCACGGGGTGTAGATCGCGACCTGCGCGCTGAACCCCGTGAGCACGGCGAACCCGACGGCGAGGCCGACGCCGATCGCGAGGTTCTCGTACCGCTCGCGGAAGAACCGGTCCCGGACGAAGACGAAACGTTGGACGAACGCGGGGGCCGGGGACGGCAACTCGACGGCGGCCACGCGCTCCTCAGCCGCCCCCCCATAAATGCGTTCGCCGGTTCCGCTCGGGTCGGGTAGCGGGACCTTGAAGGGACGGGCCGCGTTCGGACCGACGTGGCGCCCGGGGAGATCGACCTCTCGCTCCTCCGCGGCGTTCGCTTCCGATGCCGCCCGGGCTGCGGGCTCTGCTGCTACACGACCCCGGCCGTCGAGGCCGGGGAGGCGGAGCGGCTGATCCAGATCGATCCGAACGTCCCATTCCTCGTCGGCGATCGCGGTTGGCGCTACATCGATAGCCGGGGGGACGGCGGCGCGTGCCACTTCCTCGATAGGACGAGGTGCCGCGCCCATGCCGAGCGGCCCTTCCCGTGCCGCGAGTTCCCGCTCTCCGTCCACCTGGGCACCCGGGCGCAGGCGACGGTCGTCCTCTCCTGCCCGGGGATCGAATCCCCTCCCTGGTCGGTGCCGGCGAAGGAGCGCGGGTCGCTCGACCCGCCGGCCGGCCTCGAGGAGGAGATCGGCGCGGTCGAGCGGGCCTACTCGGGCCCGACATTCGACCCTCGGCTCCGGGCGAACCGGAGGAAGTGGGAGCGGCTCGAGGAGCGGAGGGCGGGCGCCGACGGATGGCCCGCCCCGGAAGAGATCGGGAATGCGCTCCGCAACGACCGGGTCGAGCTCGCCCGGACGACCTATGACGAGGTCTCGTCCGGCGGGCCCGGGCGGGGCTCGCTCGACGAGCTTCCGCTGGGGTTCGACGAGGAGGCGGGGCTCGTGGCGATCGCGCCCATCGAAGGGGAGTGGCGGCTCGTCCGGGTCGAGGAGAGCGGAACCCAGAACCGGGAGGTCGCACGGTTCCAGCTCCCGGCGGAGGTACCCGATCTCGCGCGGCCCGCCGAGCGACTCCTCGACGCCTACCTCGCCTACCTCCTCGAGCGGGATTTCACGTACTGGGCGGCGGCCGAGTGGTCGCGCGCCTCTGGGGAAGCGGACCTCGGCGGGATCGTCGGCGCCGACCTCGGCGTCTTCGGCGCGCTCGTGATCGCGCGGGCGGAACTGTGGAGGAGCTGGAAGGCCCCCGATCGGCCACGGCTCGAGGTGACCGACCTGTGGAAGGGCATCCAGGTGACCGACGGCGAGTTCCTGGACCGACCCACGCTCGGCGGGGTCCTGTAGCGCTCGCCGCCGGCCCACCGCGCCCCCGCGGGTCCGTAGGGGAAGGGTTATCCGGGCGGCCGATTGCCCCGGGTGGTCCCCGACGCGGGGATCGACCGCACGGAATGCCCGACCCTGAAGGTTCGCCGCCCCCCGAAGGGGGGTTCGAAGAGATGCCTCTCTCCCCGAAGCTCCGCCAGGGGATCCGGGAGCTCGGCTACGAGACGCCGACGCCGATCCAGCGGGAGACGATCCCGGTCGCCGTCGGCGGGAGGGACCTCATCGGGACCGCCCAGACGGGAACCGGGAAGACCGCGGCGTTCCTCCTCCCCATCTTGGAGCGCCTCCTCGACCAGCCCCCGGGCCGGACCTACGCACTCGTTCTGACCCCCACCCGGGAGCTCGCCCTCCAGGCCGAGGGGTTCCTGAAGAAGCTCGGTCGGCACACCCGGCTGCGGAGCGCCGCCGTCTACGGGGGCGTCGGGATGGGGGACCAGGAGCGGGCCCTCAGGGGCGGGGCCGAGATCATCGTGGCGACGCCCGGTCGGCTCCTCGACCACATGTCGCGGGGGTACGTTCGGTTCGGGGACCTGCGGATCCTCGTCCTCGACGAGGCGGACCGCATGCTCGACATGGGCTTCCTCCCCGACGTCCGGCGGGTCCTGCGCGAGCTCCCCAAGCGTCGCCAGACGATGCTGTTCAGCGCCACCATGCCCCCCGAGGTGGTCCAGCTCGCCCGCGAGTTCCTCGTCGACCCGAAGACCGTCCAGGTCGGGGCGACGACGGCCGCGGCCGTCGGGATCGCCCACCTCGCGCTGCCGGTCCCGGCCCACCTCAAGACCGACCTGTTGGTCGAGCTCCTCGCCGACACCACGATGACGAGCGTCCTCGTCTTCGTCCGGACGAAGCGCCGGGCCGACCGGATCGCCTACCAGCTCGAGCGCTCCGGGGTCCCGGCGGCGGTCATCCACGGGGACCGCAGCCAAGGGCAGCGGGTCCGGGCGCTCGAGGGGTTCCGTGCGGGCCGCCACCGGCTCCTCGTCGCCACGGACATCGCCGCCCGAGGCATCGACGTCGAAGGAGTGAGCCACGTCGTGAACTACGACGTCCCGAACGAGCCGGAGGTCTACATCCACCGCGTCGGCCGCACCGCCCGGGCCGAACGGCTCGGGGATGCGTTCACCCTCGTGGCCCCCGAGGAGGAGGAGGATTTCCTGCGGATCGAGCAACTGCTCGGCGTCAAGATCCGACGGGCCCAGATCCCGGGGTTCCCCTATGGCCGCGCGGCGCCGGAGCGGCGGGCCGGCCCGCCGCCCGGCCGGGGC
>JASHSI010000166.1 GCA_030040915.1 Thermoplasmata archaeon
ACCCCGCGAACCCCGGCGCGCCCGGGCTCATCTCGCGCGCGCCAATCGGCGCTTCCACCGATCGATCGCTCGGACCTCGAGCGGATCGACCCGTGCCCGTTCGGCGAGCCGAAGGGAGAACTGGTCGCCGAAGGCGAGGCCGGCGAGGACCGTGTCCGCCCGGTCCGAGCCGTCGAGGGCGACGCGGGAGACGACGACCCCGCGGCGCCGCAGGACGGTCGCGAGATGCTCCTCGGCGCCGTGGACGGTGGATCCCACTCGCCCGGTCGGGAGGAGGAAGAGGGCGGCCCGTCGCGCCGCGTCCGACCTCGGCATCGCGTCCCAGGCGACGAGCGCGTTGTGCATCGCCTCCGGGAGCACCTCGACCCGGGCGAGGCGCTTCGCGTTCTCCTCGATCTGGCTCGCCCACCGGGCGCCGAGGGCCTGGAGTTCCTCTGGGACGACCACCACCACTTGGCGATCGCCGACCCGGCGGGCGAGGCGGGCGGGTCCGCCGAGCGATCGTGAGAGCTCGGGCTCCCGGCGTCCCAAGCGGTCGCACCGAGCCTCCCAGCTCGCCGGGGCGCCCGCACCGCAGTCGATCCCGACGTAGCCGGCGAGCGCGCCGAGGAGCCAGCCGAGGGCACTTCGCGGCGGCCGTCCCGGGGGAAGGCGGACCCACGGGACCCCGTCGCGCTCGGCCCGCGCCCCGAGCCTACCCCCCGAGGAGAGGACGACGCACGGCCAGTGCCGTCGGCGGGCAGCGGCGTACGCTTCGATCGTCTCCCGGGTATCCCCGGAGTAGCTCGATAGAAAGGCGACCTCCGGGGCGTCCCCGCCCGGGAGCGAGCGGCCTCGGACGGTCCGGACCGTTGGGACCGGCCCCCGTCCGAGGAAGGCCGGGAGGAGATCCCCGGCGATCGCGCTCCCCCCTAGGCCCACGACCACCGCCGAGCGGCGCACCCGGGGGCCGTCGACGGCGGCCGACCCGCCCCAGCGGTAGCCGTCCTTGAGGTCGGCCGGGAGCCGCCGGGCGAGCTCGAGCAGGCGCTCGAGATGATCCTGGGGTGGGTCGTCCACGTCTTCTTCGGGAGACGGCCCGCTACTTGGAGTTCCCCCACCGGACCGCCGCCGTCCGGTCGACGGATTCTCCGGGTCCGAGGGCAGGACTATATGGGACGGCCCACTCTTCACGAGCGAGGGTCTAGCTCGGGCCGTGAACCCCCCACAGGGAACCCCGGCGACGGAGGCCGAGCCGGCGGCGGGGGAACCTCGGGTCTCGACCGGGAACCCCGAGCTCGACACGATCCTGAGCGGGGGCCTCGTGGCCCGCCGCCCCTACCTGGTGGTCGGCCCGTCCGGGACCGGCAAGACGAAGCTCGCCCTCCAGTTCCTCTGCGAGGGGGTCCGCCGAGGGGAGAAGGTGCTCCTCGTGACCCTCGAGGACCCGCCGAACGAGATGTGGATCAACCACCGCAGCCTCGAACCGATGCTCGGGAAGGTGTACGTGTTCGACGCGATCCCCGACGTGATGCGCTTCGAGAGGGCGCCGTTCAAGGACATCGCGGCGGTCCGCTCCTCCGTCCAGTTCTCCGAGGTCCCCTCGGTCATCCGCAAGACCGCCGAGCTCGTCAGCGTCGAGGTGACGTTCACCGCGCTCGAACAGACCCTGAAGACGGAGATGGCCCGTCGGTCGTACAGTCGGCTCGCGCTCGACTCGCTCACCGCGCTCCAGTACTTCTGCATGAAGGGGATCGACGAGACGTTGGGGGCGCAGACGTTCCTCCGCTTCCTCTCGGACCTTCGGGTGACCGCCCTCCTCACGGTCGAGGCCCCCGTCGAGGAGGTCGAATCGGCCGAGCGACTCCTCGCGCGGGGGGAGATCCGGCTCTTCCGCTGGGAGCTCGACGGGCGCACGGTCCGGGCCATCGGGGTGGAGAAGTTCCGCGGGAGCGCGCACGACGTCCGCCTCCACCCCTACCGGATCTCCGGGGCCGGCCTCGCCATCGACCTCAACTCGACGATCTCCCGGGACACCCGGCGCGTCGTGGACCCGGCGGGGGAGCGGCTCGCCACGGCGACGATCGACGGCAACTCGGCCCGGCCGGCCGAGGTCGGTCAGATCCTCTCCGACCTGAGCGACCTCACGTCGCTCGGAATCGACGTGCACGCCGCCGAGGCGGAGATCGTCGCCATGCGAGCGGCCGCGGATGCGAAGAGGCCCGACCAGGTCGCGCTGCACCTGATCCGGGCACGAGCGATGGTCAGCGAGCTCGCGCAGCACTGGAGCCCCGGCGGTGGAAACCCACCCCCCGCCGGCCAGTCGGCGGCGGCCGATCGCGTGGCCCGGATCGCCGACGAGGCCGGCGACATGCGGGTTGGCCAGGCTCCGCCTGAGACGTGGACCGCCCCGGCCCCGTCGTTCGAGGTGATCGAGAACCCGCCGCCGCCGGAGCCCCCAGGACCGTCGACCCCAGGCCCCGCCCCCACGGCCCCGTCCGTCGTGCCGATACCTCCGAGCCCATCCCCGGCACCGCCGTCCCCTCCGCCCTCGCCGTTCGCGCAAGGAGGCGAGGCGCCGGCGCCGGTCGTGGTGATCAGCCCCTCCCCGGTCGACGGCGTCTCCGCGCCGGATCTCGTTGTGGTCGAGGCGGACGGGCGACCTCTCGTCCCGGCGG
>JASHSI010000167.1 GCA_030040915.1 Thermoplasmata archaeon
GACTTCGTACGGACCGTCTTGGTGAGCCCACGAAAACGGGAGATCCGCCGGGTCCCCTAGGGCCAGCGGCCTCCCCGAGCCACCAGGGGGTCCGGAGAGGGGCGCGAGGGCTCACGCAGGGCGTACGGCTCGCTCGCGTTCCGCCCAGCGCGAAAGCGCCACGCGCGGGGGGAGCGGTCGGACGCCGAGGGACCGGATGCGCTCGAGCTTCAGCCCGCCCCGGAGCGGCCGGGGAGCCCGTCCGGAACCGGCCGTCATCTCGGCGAGCCGCGCCCCCCGGACCGTCTCGATGGGCAGGCCGAACGCCTCAATTGCCCAGCGTCCGAACTCGAACGGGGTCGTGATCTCCGGCGAGGCGACGTGGACCGTGCCGCGGGCGTCCCCTTCCACGATCCTGAGTACCGCCCGGGCGACGTCCGGGATCCATGTCGGCGTGATCTGCTGGTCCGTGTACAGGGGATACAGCTCGCCGGCCCGGGCCCGAGAGACGAGGGTCCGCGCGAAGTCGGCTTTTCCCCCGGCGGCCCCCCCGTACGGATAGCTCAACCTCAGGACGGTCGTCGGACCCCGCGCGGCCCGCACCCGCTCCTCGCCCTGCCCCTTCGTGTAGCCGTACCATCCCAAGCGTGGGGACAACGGACTCGGCCGGTCGGTCTCCGAGTAGGGTCCTTGCGTCCCATCGAAGACGAAGTCGGTCGAGATATGGACGAGCGGAGTCCCTCTCCGGTCGGCCTCCTCGGCGAGCCAACCCGGGAACTCGGCGTTGATCCTCCACGCCGAGTCGGCCCGATCGACGGCGGCCGGGGCCGGCGGCCCCTCCGTTCGCTCCTTCTCGCAACCGTCGACGTCCGTGCGGGCCGCGAAGTTGATCCAGGCGGTGTCCCGCTCCCGACGGGACGCGAACGACCGCACGCTGGGCTCGTCGGCGAGGTCGAGGCGAGAGAAGGCGGCGAGGGGAACGCCGGCCGGGCGGGGATCGGTCCGTCCGGCCGCCTCGACCCGAACGCCGGCGGCGGCGGCCTGGCGGGCGAGCTCGCTCCCCACCAGGGAGCCCGCCCCGAGAACGAAGAGCGTCTTCGGCAGCCCCGCGACCTCCCCTCCGGGCGTTCCCCGTGCCGCTCGGCCACCCCGGAGCATGATATGGGGTCACCGGTGGTGCGAGGGCGGAGGCCGGCAGGGCGGGATGAAGGTCCTCGTCACGGGAGGCGCCGGGTTCATCGGCGCGAACCTCCTTCATCTCTGGTCGGCCCGGCACCCGGACGACGAGCTCGCCACGCTCGACGCGCTGACCTACGCCGGCCACCTCTCCTCGATCCAGCCGCTGCTCGACTCGGGTCGGGTGCGCTTCCTGCGGGGGGACATCGCCGACCCGGACGCCGCGCGCGATGCGTTGCGCGGCTGCGAGCTCGTCGTCCACCTCGCCGCAGAATCCCACGTCGATCGCTCCATCTCCGGGCCCGCCCCGTTCCTCCGGACGAACGTCCTCGGAACGGGGATCCTCCTCGAGGCGGCCCGGCTCGAGGACGTGACCCGGTTCCACCACGTGTCGACCGACGAGGTGTTCGGGAGCCTGCCGCTCGAGGGGACGCCCGAGCGGTTCCGGCCGGACCGCCGGTACGATCCGAGGAGCCCCTACTCCGCAAGCAAGGCTGCGGCGGACCACCTCGTCCGGGCCTACCACCACACCTACGGCCTCCCGGTGACGATCTCCAACGGCGGGAACAACTACGGCCCCTTCCAGGATCCGGAGAAACTGGTCCCGAAGGCGATCACGCGTCTGCTTGCGGGAAGGACGGTCCCGATCTACGGCGACGGCCGGAACGTCCGGGATTGGATCCACGTGCGCGACCACTGCGAGGCCCTCGACCAGATCTCCCACCGCGGGCGGGTCGGCTCGACCTACCTCGTGGGAGCGGACTCGGAGAGGAGCAACCTCGACCTGGTGCGGACGATCCTGGAGTCCCTCGGGCTCGGCATGGAACGGATCGAGTTCGTCGCGGACCGCCCCGGGCACGACCGGCGCTACGCCCTCGATGCGAGCGCGACGACCGAGGAGCTCGGCTGGCGCCCCTCCATCCCGTTCACCGAGGGGATCCACCAGACGGTCGCATGGTACCGGGCCCATCCGGATTGGTGGGGGCCCCTGCTCCCCGGGGCCGACCCGCCCCGGGTCCCGTCCGGCCGCCCGGCGTCATCGTCATGAACGGAAGGCGTTCCGGCCGTCCGTCGGGGGTCGGCGCTCGATGATCGGGACGATCGAACCCCCCGAGTGCCGGATCGACGGCGCCGTCGTCCTTCCCCGGGTCGTCCACCACGATCCCCGGGGCTTCCTCGTCGAGACCCTGCGCCACGACGACCTACCGGTCCGGGGGGACGAGTTCGCGATGAGCTACACCTCGGTGACCGTCCCCGGGGAGAAACGGGACCGCGACCGCTGGCACGTCCACCAGCGGCAGGTCGACCGGTTCGTGGTCCCGATCGGGGAGATGGTGCTCGCGCTGTGGGATGCCCGCCCGACGAGCCCGACCCACGGGCTCCTCCACGCGATCCGGATGTGCGGAGCGCCGATCGCCGGGCTCGCGTCACCGGGGGGACGGGCCGACCGGACGACGCACCTCGTCACGATCCCGATCGGGGTCTACCATTGCATCGGGAACCTCCACGCGACCGACCCGTTCGTCCTGCAGAACTACCCGACGAGGCTCTACGACGCGGCGGACGAGGGCCGGGTCCCGTTCGCCGAGGCCCCGATCGCCTCCCTCGGGGGCCGGCCGTTCGCTTGGGAGCTCGTCGAGGTCCGGCGGACCTAGGCGCCCCCGCGACCGACCGCGGGCGGTAGGATCCGCGCCGGCCCAGGTCCGGCCGGGGCACGGACCGAGCGGCACGGGGCACCGATTAGTAGGATGCTGGGTTCTCCCTTCCGTCCTTGGGTGACCTCGGAGGGGGCAGTAGGCCAGTGACCGGAGCTTCCGACTCCCGCGCTCGCGGCCCGGGATTGGACCGGAGGCGGGCGGCGTGGGTGGTCCTGGCGCTGTCCGTTCTACTCGGCGCTCCGACGGCCGGGATCGGGGTCCTATCGATCGGGGCTCCCTCGCGGGTCGGGGTCGGCCCGGGCCCGACCGCGACGCCGGATCGCGAGGCAACGGTCCCGGGCCCCTCGTTCACGGGAGCCCGTTCCGCGAGCTGCCCGGACAAGGCGAGCCTCGCGTCGACCTGCCCGCCGGCGGCCCGGAGCGAGGTCGGGACGGCCGGGAACTCCTCGACCGGAGAGGTCGGCGGGGTCGCGGCGACGGCGTCGTACGGGCGCTCCCCGTACGGGATCGCCGTCGACCCGGCGACCGGCTACGTCTACGAGACGAACGCCGGGAGCGACAACGTGACCGTCCTCGATGGGAGCGAGCTCGTCCGGAACGTGACCGTCGGGGACGAACCGGAGGGGGCGGTCTACGATCCGTCCGACGGGGACATGTACATCATGAACTACGGCTCGAACAGCACCACGGTCCTCCGCGGAACGAGCGTCGTCACGACGATCTCGAACTCCACGTTCGATGGACCCTACCAGGGGACCTACGACCCGCTGGACCAGTGCATCTACGTCACGGACGTGAACTCCAACGACGTCAGCGTGATCAACGGAACGACCGTCACGGCGTCCGTGACCGTGGGTACGTATCCGTTCGGCGGCGCGTTCGACCCCGAGACGGGAGAACTGTACTTCACGAACGACGCTTCCGTCGTGAACGGCGGCGCGAGCGTCTCGATCGTCCAGGGCACCTCGGTCGTCGCTACAGTCGGTCCGTCCGGCTCCGAGTTCGTCAACCCCTCGGGGATCGTCTACGACCCGCTCGATGGCCGCCTGTACGTGGCGAACAAGGACATCCCGGCGCCGACCGACGGGTTCCTGACCGTCCTGGACGGGAACGGGACGCTCGCCGGCACGATCCGCGCCTTCCAGGACCCGTTCGACCTCCTCTTCGATCCGGCGAACTCCCTCCTGTACGTGGCGGGGAGCGACAACGACCTCGGGTCGCAGTCCGGCTTCGACCGACTGACCGCGCTCGGTGCCGGCGGCGCGGTGGAGGGGAACATCACGGTCGGGGCGAACACGCACTTCATCGCCTACGACCCCGTCGATGAGGCGGTCTACACGGCGAACACCGAGTCCGACAACGTCTCGGTGGTGGGCACGGAGCTCGCCGAGGGGCCGATCGTCGCCGCGCCGGATGGCTCGCCGAGCGGCTCCCAGGACATCGGCCAGTCGGTCGTGTTCATCACGAACGTGTCCGCCGCCGGCGCGGGCGGGCTCAAGCTGACCGTATCGACCTCGCCGTCCAACCTGCTGACCTGCACCGCCCCCGTCCTCGCCTACAACGTCACGGGAGGGGTCACGGCGGTGGAATGCCGAGGATCCTCGCTGGGATCCGGGCTGCTCTGGCTGAACCTCACCGACCGTTCCGGCGCCACCGTCTGGAGCCGGACCCCGTGGACGGTCTTCGCCGACCCGACATTGCCGACGCCTCAGGCCCGGACGGCCGGAGGAACCCGCATCCTCGCCGGGGACGTCGGCGAGACGGTGACGTTCTCCGTCCTCTCCGGGGGGTTCGGAGCCGGGAGCGGGTTCAACGGGTCGGTCGTCTGGTCGGGCCTTCCGTCGGGATGCGTCGCCTCGCTCGCGTACGCGACGAACATGACCTGCCCGTCCCTCCCCGCCGAGACGTCGCTCAACATCTCCGCGAACTTCACCGACCGCAACGGCGTGAACGCGACGAGCCCGACTCTGACGTTCGTCGTGGATCCCGGGCTATCCGTGGTCGCGGTCCAAGCGAGCCGAAACCCGATCGCGGCCGACGAGAAAGTCGTGCTCACCGCCCTCCCCTCGGGTGGGTCCGACGACTACGTAGGGTACGCTTGGATCGGCCTCTCCCAGGCGACGTGCACGGGCCTCACCACGTCGACCCCGACCTGCGAGTTCCCGGACGCGGGGGCCGCGACGATCTCCGCGTCGGTGACCGACTCGAACGGGAACACCTCCGGCTACAGCGGAAGCTACACGCTCGCAATCGACCCGGCGCTGACGCTCGGGAGCATCGAATTGAGCGCGGCGGACGTGGTGGTCGACGGGGGCGTCACGATCTCGGTGCCGGCGACCGGCGGCGCCGGTGGGGTGAGCTTCGCCTGGACCGATCTCCCTCCGGGATGCGGTCCGACCAACGGTTCGCAGATCGCGTGCGATCCGACGACCCCCGGAACCTACCATATTTCGGTCACGGGGACCGATGCCGGCGGGGGCACGGCCGGGTCCGGGCCGGTCACGCTGGTCGTGAGCCCGCCGAGCTCGTCGACGACGCGCAACACCATCGCCGGCCTCTCCTACGTCGAGTTCGGCGCGATCGTCGCCGGGGTTGTCCTCGTCGCTGCGGTCGTGGTCGCACTGGTCCTTCGGGCCCGCCGACCGGGACGAGGGATCCCGCCCCCACCGCCCGCCGTGGCCCCCACGAGATGAGAACGCGGGGGCCGATCGGAGCGCCACGGTGGCGTTCGCCGGCGAGCTCACGCGGGTCGGCCCGATAGGGGCGGATGGCGTCTTCGGGGCCCGGCCCAGGTGACGGACGACCTTGACGGTACCGGTCCCGACCCGAACCGGGCCCGTCCGGGTAGGAACCCTCACGACCCCCGGCGACCTCGCGAACCCGACGATCGAGGGGGCGTGGCAGTAGCATCATGCGGAATTCGGCCCGCGCGGAGTGGGACCCGCTCACCGAGGTCTTGGTCCACCGCCCGGGGATCGAGGTGTTCTTTGGACTCCTCGCGCCGTACTCCTTCCTCTACGAGCGGGCGTTCAGCCTCGACGAGGCGGGGCACGAGCATGCCGAGCTCCAGCACGTGCTCACGGAGGCCGGGGTCACCGTCCATCGCCTTGACCGGTTCGTCGCCGAGACCGCGGCCCGGAAGCCCGAGTTCGTCGACGCGATCCGCCGCCACGCGGAGCGGCTCATCCGCTACACCGGGCCGAAGGAGCTCGTGGAGCGCGCGCGGCGCGAGCTCCGTCGGAACCTGGACGAGTTCGACGCCCGAACGCTCTTCCACGTCCTCCTCCTGAGGCCCTCCGTCGACCTCGCGCGCGGTGCGGGCTCCCGCGCCGTCCTTCCCACCGTCTCGCTCGATGGGCCCCTCGCGAACCTCCACTTCCTGCGCGACCAGCAGGCGCTCTCGCCCCGGGGATTCGTGCTCGGTCGGATGGCGAAGCCGCAGCGCCGCGAGGAGGCCCGCTTTACCGCCTCCCTCCTCCGCGCCGACGGGGCGACGATCACCGGGGAGGTACGCTCCCCCGGGACGTTCGAAGGCGGGGACCTGATGCCGCTCGGGGAGTTCGCGCTCCTCGGACACGGCGACCGGACGAACGCGAGCGGGGTCGCCCAGCTCCTCGCGATGGACCTAGGGTTCGACGAGATCGCGGTCGTACGCCAACCCCGCCATCCCGCGCTGCCGGACGATGCGCCGGACCCGATGATCGACATGCACGTCGACACCTACCTCAACGTCCCGGGCCGAGGCCTCGCGCTCGGGTGCGATGCCCTCCTTCGGGCGGCCCGCGTGACGACCTACCGGCGCCGGGGCGGCGGGCGCCTCGTCCGCGAGGCGGGCCACCCCTCCCTCGCCGAGTACCTCGCCTCGAAGCGCTTCGAGATCCTTCCGCTCTCCTCGCTCGAGCAGATGGGCTACGCCACGAACTTCCTGTGCGTGCGCGACCGGAAGATCGTGGCCGTCGAGGTCGAACAAGAGGTGGACCGCGTCCTCGGTTCGCTCGCGGAGGCGGCGCGTCGGGACCCGCACCGCTATGCCGCGCTCCTTTCCCTCGTGCGGAAGGAGCGCGCGACGCTGCAGGGGGGCCGCGGGTTCTTCCCGCACACGCCGAGCGTCCGGGAACGCGGGATCGAAGTGACGCCGCTCGCCCTCCAGGAGATCACGGGCGGCTACGGCGGCGCCCACTGCCTGACGTGCGCTGCGAACCGGGGGGCCCGCTAGCCCCGCCCGGCGGGTCCCCCGGGCTATTCGACCCCGAGGATCCGGCCGTCGTCGGAGAGGTCGATCCGCTCCGCGAGGGGCCGCTTCGGGAGCCCCGGCATCGTCTCGATCGGGCCCAGGTAGGCGACGGTGAACCCGGCGCCGGAGGAGCGCAGGAAGCGCCGCGCCCGGACCGTGTAGCCGGTCGGCCGGCCGCGCCGCTCGGCGAGGTCGGAGAGGGAGAGCGGCGTCTTCGCCACGCAGACGAGCCCGTTCGGCTCGCCGATCCGGCGCAGGGTCTCGAGGTCGGCGCGGGCCGTATCGGTGATCTCCACCCCGTCCGCCCCGTAGACGCGCCGGGCCAAGGTCGCGAGCGACGTCTCGACGGGGGCGTCCTCCGGGTAGACCGGCCGGTTCCGGCCACCGGCATCGGCCGCCCGGACGGCGGCGCGGGCCACGGCGAGCGCCCCGCTCGCCCCGTCCGCGAAGGCGGTCGACTCGGTGAGTTCGAGCCCCTCCGTCTCCGCCCACGCGCGGAGGCGGGCGACCTCCTCCGGTCCATCCCCGGGGAACCGGTTCAGGACGAGGACGGGGGGGATCCCGTACAGCCGCAGGTTCGCGAGGTGTGCGTCGAGGTTCGCGAGGCCGCGCTCGACGGCCGCCGGATCGGGCCGGTCGATCGCGGCCTCCTCGGCGCCGCCCTGGTGGCGGAGCCCCCGGATCGTGGCGACGAGGAGCGCCGCGTCGACGGTGAGCCCGGCGCTCCGCGCCACGATGTCCACGAACTTCTCGGCCCCGAGCTCGGAGGCGAACCCGGCCTCGACGACGGTGAACTCGGCGGTCGCGAGCCCGAGCTCGATGCCGAGCCGGCTCGCCGTCCCCTGGGCGAGGTTCCCGAATGGCCCCCCGTGGACGATCGCCGGCGTGCCGTCGGCCGTCGTCACGAGGTTCGGCTCGAGGGCGTCCCGGAGGAGCGCGGCCATCGCGCCGGCCGCGCGCAGGTCCCGGGCGCGCACCGCCTCGCCAGCCCGGTCGAAGCCGACGACGATCCGGCCCAGCCGCTCCTTGAGGTCCGGATAGTCCCGGGCCATCCCGAGGACGGCCATCACCTCGGAGGCGGCCGTGATGACGAAGGAGGAGTCCCGACGGACCGCGCGGGTCGCGGCGCGGAACTCGGCCGCCACATGCCGCAGCGCCCGGTCCTCGGTGTCGACGGTCCACGGCCACAGTATCCGGGCCGGGTCGAGCGCGGGGGGATCGTCGTGGTAGAGGTGGTTGTTGACGAGCGCGGAGAGGAGGTTGTGGGCCGCCTCGACGCGGAAGAGGTCGCCGGAGAGCCCGAGGTTGATCGAATCGCTCGGGACGACGGTCGCCTTCCCGCCCCCGGCGGCGCCGCCCTTCACCCCGAAGACCGGGCCGAGCGACGGCTGCCTCAGGACGACCGTGGCCCGATGGCCGAGGACCCTCAGGGCCATCGCGGCCCCGATCGAGGTGACCGTCTTCCCCTCGCCGTGGGAGGTCGGCGTCATCGCCGTGACGAGGAGGAGGCGCCCGGGCGCTCTTCGCCCGGCCCGGGCGCGGACCACCTCGACCGGTACCTTGAGGACGTCCCGACCGGCCGCCCGAGCCTCCCCGGGGCCGAGACCGAGCGCAGCGGCCGCTTCCGTGAGCATCGTCATTGTCAGGTCGGACCTAGGGATAGTCTACCTCCCGGGCCCGACCGAGAGCGGGGCATTGAACGTGCCGCCCGCCGTGACCATGAAAACCCATGGCTCCTGGGCCTCCCTGAAAACGGGTCGCTGGTTGGAAAACGGACCCCCCTTGCCGCCGCGAGGACGTGGCAGCCCGGTCAACCCCCTCGGGCATTGTAGGCAAATCTCGATTAGCACGACCGGCTCTCCCAAGATCGAACCGGAGCGCAGGGCCGTTGGTCGGATCCTGGAAGAAGGCCGCCGTCGACGGTGAGGAAGTGACCATCCCGGACGTTCCGTACGTCTCCCAGAACCCCCCCTCCAACTACTGCGTCGTGGCTGCCATCAAGATGGCAGCTGACTATCTCGTTCCGATAGCGAGTGCAGCGGACGGCAAAGTTCCTCCCCCGGCGTTGAGCTTCGAGCAGCTGCGGGGACTTACTCGCACCGACCCTTTGACTGGGACCCAACTAGGTCGGGAACTCTTCGCAGGGCTGAGGGCGGCCATACCGGAGCTTGACTTTCGGTTGACCCCGCTCGCTGACTTGACGGCGATGGAGGGGCTGACCCGGGACGGTGGTATCGTTCTCCCCCTGTACTTTCCGGTCGTCTGCGAGAACCCCTCGGCAGAGATCCCGGGGGTCGGCCACGCCTGCGTCTACCTCGGCCATACCTCCCGAACCGTCCTCGTCCACAACCCGTGGTACGGTCCATATCATCGATGGAATCGGCAGGCCTTCGAGGGGAGTTGTGCGCAGACCGGTCACCTCGCAATTACCGCCAGGACCCGGTCGACTCAGAAAGGTAAAGGCTTAGTAGACCTATCTCAGGCCGGGGACGAAATCCGTGCCTAGGCAGGAGCGACTGGCGCCACTGCCGTTTGATGAGCAGGAAGCGTTCATCATCGCACAGCGGGACATTTGGGAGCGGGTGGGAACGTTCTGCTACCCCGCCCTCCCGAAGACCCTCGGGGATACCATCGACTTTCAAGTCTGGGCCGACATTCCCCGGATCAAAGTCGACCCGGTCTCTGGCAACCCCACGGGGGCTCAGTATCTTCGATTCAAGGAGTTGGCCCACGCCGTGGTCCGTCTCTCGAACGGTCAAATTGAGTCGAGCGTAAGCTGGAGGGTGGCCCGGCAGAGCATCCGTGAAAGGTTGGATGCCGTTGAAACCTCGGTTGAGAAGGCTCTTCTCCGAAGTGCGGCTTCGAAGTTCTCGGAGCTATCATTTGCCGAACACATGCACACGCCAATCATCGATATCCTGAGCGGCCTGATCCTCGATGGCCGAATCAAGATAGCAGACTGGCAGCGCTACTCTGGGGAGGACGAGACGCAATCTCGATTCCTAGACTATGTCGCCATGCTCGCGGCCGCCGACTTGGTCAAGACCGAGGGTGACTTGATCCGACCAGGAAACGTCCTAGTCGGCATCCAAGATCAGGCCGGGGACCCCGTGGAGGTTCTCCGCGGCTCGATGTCTCATTTCTTTGAAGATGGCGTGGAAAGGATTGAGAGCATCCGCAAGGTGGTCGGGCCACATCTCCGAATCGCCTCACGAGTGTACGAGAACGCGCTCGAGTGGGGGGAGCAGGCCGGCCTGACGCCGGAGTATCTCGAAGGCTACATGCACGACCGGTATCCCAGAGAGCCCCGTCGGCCATTGCAAGTCGCGCGTTACCTCATCCAGCTCGTCCGAATCCACATCCTGAGATTCCGCGAGGCGGACGGCGCCACAACGGTCATACCGGAGCCGGATATCCTGACGGGAGTATCCACCAGTGCGGGACTCCTCGCACCGTTCCGGTCGGCGTTGGTCCGTCCTGCGGCGCCGGCTTAGCCGAAACGACCGGGGAAGCCACCTCGGAGCGCGCCACAGGGCGCCGGTCCGAATTTGGGTCCGACCCGGTGACACGATCCTATGACCGTTCTGGCCAGCTGACTTCAACGCCGCGCGAGCGATGGTGGAGACCATCTACCAGATCGCGACGCGCTCGGCCGGGGGACGCCACATCGGCGAGCCCTCGCGGATCGAGAACGCCTGGGCGAACTCCGGGAGGTTCATCACCGGCCCGAGCGCGCGCGGTCGGCCGGGCGAGTGCGGGTCGATCGTCAGCCGGAGCCGCCGCGAGTCGTCGCGGCTGTTCTCGCGCCAGATCTGCGCCCAGGAGATGAAGAACCGCTGCTCCGGGGTGAACCCGTCCACGGTCCGGCGCCGCTGCGGCTCCGCGGTGAGGCGCCGCTTGAGGGCCTCGAACGCGATGCTGACGCCGCCCAGGTCGGCGATGTTCTCCCCGAGGGTGAGACGCCCGTTCACGTGGAGACCGGGCATCCCCTCGAACGCGTCGTACTGCCGGACGATCCCTTCCGCGCGCGCGGCGAACTCCCGCGCGTCGGCCTCCGTCCACCAGTCGATCATGTTCCCGTCGGCGTCGTACTTCCGGCCCTGGTCGTCGAACCCGTGGGTGATCTCGTGGGCGATGACACCGCCGATCCCCCCGTAGTTCACGGCGTCGTCCATCGCCAGGTCGAAGAACGGCGGCTGGAGGATCCCGGCCGGGAAGACGATCTCGTTCTGGGTTCGGTTGAAGTAGGCGTTGACGGTCGGCGGGGTCATCCCCCACTCGGTGCGATCGACCGGCCCACCGAACCGGCGGATCTGCCGGTCGTAGTCGAACTCGGCGGCCCGCCGTACGTTCCCCAGGTAGTCGGTCGGGTCGACCCGCACGCTCGAGTAGCTCCGGAACGTCTCGGGGTGGCCGATCTTCGTCTCGAACCGCGCGAACTTCGCGAGCGCGCGGGCCCGCGTCGCCGGCGTCATCCATTCGAGGCGCTTCAGCCGGTCGAGGAAGACCGCCTTCAGGTCCTGGACCATCTGGGCCATCCGTTCCCGGGCCTCGCGCGGGAAGTACCGTTCGACGTAGAGCTCGCCCACCGCTTCCCCGATCGCCCTGTCGAGGACGCGCTGGGCCCTCAGCCAATCCGGCTCCGGCTCGGGCTGGCCAAGGAGCGTCCGGTGGAAGAACTCGAAGTCGGCCTGCTCGAGGGCCGCGGTCAGGAACGGGGCGCTCGCCCTCAGGACGCTCCAGCGGAGGTAGGTCCTCCACTCCTCCAGGGGCCGGGCGGCGAGGAGGCGATCGAGCCCCTCGAAGAACTCTGGTTGTCCGACCACGACGAACGGGACGGCGGGCAGCCCGGTCGCCGCGAGGTACTCCTTCCAGCGGAGGTGCGGGTAGCGCTCGGCGAGCTCCTCGACCGTCTCCCGGTGGTAGTTCTTCTCGACCTCGCGGAGGTCGGTCCGGCTGCGGCTCACCTCGGCGAGGGCGCGCTCGATCGCGTAGACGGTGGCGGCGGCGCGCTCGGCCGAGCCCTCCTCCTCCTCGAGCGCCTCGAACGAGGCGGCGAGGTGGGACTGGAACGCCTTCGCCTTCGGCGCGAACCCCTCGGTGAGGTAGTAGTCGCGGTCGGGCATCGAGAGCCCGCCCTGGAGGAAATAGAACGCGTAGTGCTGGCTGTCCTTCTCGTCCGGGCTCGGCCCGGCCTCGAACAGCGCCCCGATCCCGCGACGGTGGAGCCGGGCGAGGATCGGGAAGAGGCCGCCCGCGGAGTCGAGGCGCTCGATCTCCTCGAGATCACCGGAGATGGGCGAGAGCCCCCGAGCGTCCCGGCCCGACTGGTCGAGCGCCGAGGCGTAGAACTCGCCCACCTGGCGGCGCGGGCCGGCGGTCGGCCCCGGGTCGACCCGACACGCCTCGAGCAGGCTGCGGATCAGCTCGTGGTTCCGCTCGGCGAGCTCGGTGAACGACGCCCATCGGGACTTGTCGGCCGGCACCGGGTTCTCGTCGATCCACCGCCCCGCCGCGAACCGGTAGAAATCCTGCTCGGGGCTCACGGTCCGGTCCATGTACTCCGCCGAGAACCGGGGGACCCGGGCCACGCTCCCCGACGGGCCATCGGCGGCCTCCTTCGCCGCGGCGCGCGCGATCGGCCGATCGGACCTCACGGGCCCCCCCCGCGTCCCTCAGGCGTGGGCGGGCATGAACGTTTCCCGGTCGGCAGGGCGGTCCCGCCGCCCCCGGCCGGTTCAGCGGGGTCCCACCGCCGGGCTCGCGTCCGCGGGGCGGGCGACCATCGAGTTCCAGATGTTGAAGTACGACCATTGGTGGCAGAGCGGGCAGGCCATGTACCGTCCCTTTCCCAACCGCACCGCGGTGAACGACGCCCCGGGGATCCAATCGTAGTCGAACGCCTCGCGGCACCTCGGGCAGACGAGGTGGGAGCGCTGGACGATCCCGCGGGTCCCGAGCCGCCGCCCCCGGAGGACGGGGATCGACAGGACGAGCACGACGATGATCACGGCCACCAGCGCGACGACGAGGCCGAGGAGCGCCGCCCCGGTCATGGTGGACCACCC
>JASHSI010000168.1 GCA_030040915.1 Thermoplasmata archaeon
GATCCTCGAGGACGGACCCGCCGGAGCTGCGCGTGCGCCTCACCCGGGTGCGGGGGTCCACCGTCCGAGTCCGCGTCGCGACCCCCGAGGGGGAGCTCGTGGACCTCTCTGGCCCGGATCGCGCGATCGAGGCCCTCGCCGCTCGAGTGTCGCGCGCGCTATGCCGGATCTCGGCGAGCGGCGGGTCACCGAGGCGCTCCGGGAGCCGCGCGCCCGCCCACTGACAAACGGTTAAGCGGCCCCGGTCGATACCGGCCCGATGGAGACCTACCTGCGGGTCACCTTCCACACCGAGGGGGGCAAACCCTCGGAGATCGCCGCGCGCCTCGAGGAGTTCGGGTTCCAGCCCACGCAGGGGAACTACGATTTCGTCTACGACTGGCGCAGCGCGCCGACGCGGGACCAGGTCCTCGACCTCGCCGACGAGGTCGGTCGGCTGCTCAAGGGCTACCGGGTCCTGTTCGAGATCGAGACCGTATAGTGGCCGGCGCCGGACCTCTCGAGGACCGTGCCCACCGCGCGAGCAAAACGGACTAAATAGGCGGTCCCCGCTCTCCCGCGACGGTTCGAATGTCGGCGATCCAGGAGTTCAAGGACTTCATCAGCAAGGGGAACGTCATCGACCTCGCGGTCGCCTTCGTCATCGGCATGGCGTTCACCGCGGTCGTCACGGCGTTCGTCGCGGACCTCATCACCCCGCTCATCGGGGTCGCCGGCCACTTCAACTTCTCCGCCTGGAAGTTCGCGATCCGGGGCAGCACCTTCCTCCTCGGGAGCTTCCTCAACTCGCTCATCAGCTTCCTCCTGATCGCGCTCGTCGTCTTCTTCCTCATCGTCCGCCCCGTCCAGCAGATGGAGGCCCGGGCGAAGGCGAAGAAGCCGGTCCCGCCTCCGTCCACCCGGGAGTGCCCCGAGTGCCTCACGAACATCCCGAAGAAGGCGAAGCGCTGCTCCGCCTGCACCGCCGTCGTCACCCCCATGGAGTGAGCCCGGCGACTACCCGTCGAGGAGCGGGTCGACGACCCCGGCCTCGTCGAAGCCGCGCGCGCGCAATCGGCAGGAGTCGCATCGGCCGCACGGCCGGCGCCCCCCCGCGTAGCAGCTCCACGTCCATTGCCATGGGACCTTCAGCCGCTCCCCCCGGCGCACGATCTCCGCCTTGCTCAGGCGCTGGAGGGGGGCTCGGATCGCGATCGGCCGCCCCTCGACCCCCTCCCGCGTCGCGAGGCGCGCGACGCGGCGGAACGCGCGGAGGAACTCCGGCCGGCAGTCGGGGTAGCCGGAGTAGTCCACGGCGTTGACCCCCAGCCAGATGCTCCGGGAGGCGGTGCTCTCAGCGTAGCCGAGCGCGAGGGCGAGGAAGATCGTGTTGCGGGCCGGCACGTAGGTCGACGGGAGGCCGCCATCCGCACCGGGCCCCCCGGCGGGCAATCGTCGGGCGGGGCGGGTCAGGGACGACTCGAGGAGCGGGCCGATCGGAAGGCGCACGACCACATGCGCCTCGACCCCGAAGCACCGGGCCAGCCGCCGGGCGCTCGCGAGCTCGCGGGCATGGCGCTGCCCGTAGTGGACCGTCAGGGCCCGCACCGGCCCTCGACGCCGCGCCGCGGCGAGCACCGTCGCCGAGTCCATGCCCCCCGAGAGGAGCACGACCGATCGCTCGGTCCCCCTCACCGGCCCCCGAGCCCCCAGAGGAGGACGGCCGCAACGAGGACGGTCGCGGCCATGCTGGTGAGGTTCGTGCCGCCCTTCGTCAGGTAGCCGCGGTTCTCGAGCAGTTCCCCGACGACGCTGTCGATCTGGCATCCGGCGAAGCCGGCGGCGATGGCGACCCCGAGGTAGAGCGCCGGTCGGGTACCGAGCTCCCCGAACAGCTCGAACAGTCCCAGGCCCACGACCCCGGTCGTCGCCGCGCCGACGAGCGCCCACAGCTCCCCGGCGCCCGAGACCCCCCCGTTCGTCCCGGGCGGGACGGGCCGCCCGCTCAGGAGCGAGCGGGCCGAGCCGGAAAGGACCCCGAGCTCGCTCGCGAAGGTGTCGGACGCCCCGAACGCGAGCGCCGCGGTGTACAGGACGGCGACGGAGATCGACGGCCATCCGGGGGAGGCGAAGGCGAGGTAGAGGGCGAGCGCCGTCGGGACGAGGATGTGGGCGAGGACGTTGGAGACCCCCCGCTCCCCTCGGGTCCCCTCCTCGACGTGACGGCGCTTCTTCTCCTCGAACCGGAAGCGCGTCGCGAGGACGCTGGCGAGCACGAACAGAACGAGCAGGGCGAGGTAGGGGAAGCCGGCGGCGATCACGATGACGGAGCCGAACGCGAAGGCGATCGCCCCCGCGGTCCGGGTCAAGGCACCGCCGAGGACCGCGGTGAGCGTGAGCAGACCGGTGGCGAGGACGCCGACCGCCGCCGGAATTAGGCTGAGGACCAAAACCGGACCCCGTGGTCGACCGACGATGCCCTAGGAAAGGTTGTTGGTCCCGACCGACGGCCCGCCGCTCACCCGCGGTGGAGGATGGCGAGCGCGGCGGCGTAGAAGGACGGGGCGACGAGGTCCGGGGCCGGCGATTTCGGGCCGAACTCCTGCAGCGCGAGGCCCCGGTTGGTCCGATCCGGCACGAGGGCCGTCAGGAGGCCCAGCGACTCGCCGGCCTCGATATCGAGCACCCGGTCGCCGATGATCGCGCTCGGCGCCCAGTCGATCCCGAGCTCGCGGGCCGCGTCGCGAAACAGCCGGGTCCTCGGCTTCCGACAATCGCATCCGCGCTCCGGGGCGTGGGGGCAAAAGTAGAAGCGGTCGATCGCGGCGCCGCCCCTCGCGAGGATCGCGCTCAACCGAGCGTGGATGCGCGCGACGTTCTCCTCCGTGTAGAACCCCCGCTCAATGCCGGACTGGTTCGTGACGCAGACCACGGCGTAGCCGTGATCCCGGAGGAGGCGGATGCCCTCGATGACCCCGCGGAAGAGCTCGAGGCGCTCCGCGTCCTTGAGGTAGTGGAAATCGGGGTTCAGCGTCCCATCCCGGTCGACGAACACCGCCCGACGCGTCCGCGAATGCTCCGACGGGCCCTCGGGGATGGGGTGCTCCTCGTCCATCCGGGCGGACGATCGGTCCCGAAGCTTAAGGGGTTGGGGACGGCTCGTCTCGACGTGGCCGACCCCCGGGGGGAAGACCGGACCGGGACGTTCGCCGAGCTGGATCGAAGGTTCGACGGAGCGATGGCCCAGCTCGTCGCCGACGGCGATCCGGTCTCGGTGCTGTTCAGCGGGGGCGTCGATTCGACCATCGTGGCGGCGGCCCTCTCGAAGGTCCTTCGGGTCGAGCTCGTGAGCATCCACGCACCGACGTCGCGGGACCGAGTCGCGGCCGTCGAGGGGGCGGAACGGCTAGGTCGTCCCCTCCGGGTCGTCGACCCGCGAGGTCGGACGATCGAGGGGATGCTCGAGCGGGAGAGCGGCCGTCTCGCGGGGCTTCGCGGCCCGGCGCTCAGCGTCCAGGTCGCGCTGGCGGTCGGAGTCGCGTCCTGCTCGAACCGACTCGTTCTCACCGGGCAGGGGTCGGACGAGCTGTTCGGCGGGTACGCCCACTTCGCGGGGCGCTCGTCACCCGAAGCGGACGAGCTCCGCCGGCGCGATCTTGACCGTCTGATCGGCTCGGACTGGCCCCTGAGCCGGTCGATCGCCTCCGACATCGGGAAGGAGCTCGGCGCGCCGTTCCTCGAGGGTCCGTTCCGGGAGTTCGCGCTCACCCTTCCGATCGAGCCTGCCGAACGCGGGGGGCTCACGAAACGACTCCTCAGGCGCTGGGCGATCCATCGCGGCATTCCGGCCCCCATCGCGGAACGGCCGAAGGTGGCCTTGCAGTACGGTTCGGGGGTCGAGCGCCGGCTTCGGGAGATGGGTCGACACGGCCCGTAGGGCCCGTCGGTCCCGCTCGCCGACCCGCGCAAAGGTTCCCGGGGGGAGGCGGGTAGGAGGAAGAAGGGATGGGGGTCCGACGGAGAACCTGGGGTTGGCGAAGACCAACCTCTCCGCACCAAAAAGTGCGAGGGTCGGGCGATGGGCGGGTCCATCCGATATATATCGGACGTCGACTCCCCGAGCGTGAGCTCGGCCGGTTCGGGAGACGTCTGCCCCCTCGAGCACCGGTACGGGCGGGACGAGGTCCGGTCGCTGTTCTCGAGGGACCGCCGGCTCCGACGGGCGCTCAAGGTCGAGGCCGCCCTGGCCTCGGCCGAGGCCGAGCTCGGGATGATCCCGAATGAGGGCGCCCACGCGATCGGGGTCGCGGCGACGGACGGGAGCGTGACGCTCGCCCGAGTGGACGCCCTGGAGGGCGAGCTCCAACACGACGTCATGGCGATTACCCGGGCCCTCGCCGAGCGCTCGGGTCCGGGCGCCGCGTGGGTCCACTACGGCGCGACGTCGAACGACATCACCGACACGGCGATGGGCCTCGAGATCCAGGAGGCCCTCGCCGTGATCCGCTCGGACCTGACCGAGCTCGCCCGCGCGCTCCTCGCCCTCGCCCGGGCCCACCGGGCCACGCCGGAGATCGGCCGCACCCACGGGCAGTCCGCCGTACCCCTGAGCTTCGGATACAAGATGGTCGTCGGCGCGGCGGAGGTGCTCCGCCACCGGCGACGCCTCGACGAGATGCGCCCCCGCGTCGAGGTCGGGAAGATGAGCGGCGCCGTCGGGACCGGCGCCGGGTTCGGCCCCCACGCCCCCCGCGTGGAGTCGCTCGTGATGCAGCGCCTCGGCCTCTCGGCGGACGAGGCCCCGACGCAGATCGTGGGGCGGGACCGGCTGGCCGAGCTCGCGGGCCTCCTCGCCCTCATCGCCGGGACGGCCGAGCGGCTCTCGACGGAGGTCCGAAACCTCCAGCGGACCGAGATCGGGGAGGTCGCCGAGGCGTTCGACGAGACGAAGCAGGTCGGCTCGTCGACGATGGCCCAGAAGCGCAACCCACGCCTCTCGGAGAACGTCACCTCCCTGGCGCGGCTCGTGCGCTCGATGGCCCTTCCCGCCTGGGAGAACATGGCGATGTGGCACGAGCGGGACCTGACGAACTCCGCGAACGAGCGGATCATCCTCCCCCACGCGGTCCTCCTCACCGACGACGTCCTCCGCAAGCTGGCGGAGGTCTTCGCGCACCTCGAGGTCGACACGGCCCGGATGGCGCAGAACCTTGCCGCGACGGGCGGGTCGGCAATGACCGAGGGGTTGATGCTCGCACTCACCCAACGGGGGCTCCCTCGCTCCGAATCCCACGAGCTGTTGCGCCAGCTCACCCGCGGGCTGGCGCCGGGCGAGTCGCTCCTGCTGCGGGCGCAGGCGAGCCCGATAGTGACGAAGTGGGTGCCGGTCGGTGAGCTCGCCGAGCTCCTCGACCCGGGCCGGTACGTCGCGGCCGCCGCGGCGAAGACGGACCGGGTCCTGGCGCAGCTCGAGCCGGAGCTCTCCCGTTGACCCGGCCCCGCTCGGCGTGGAGGGCCGAACTCACCTTCACCCGGCCGGATCGGGCGTCGGCCGATCGGCTCGAGCGGGTCCTCGCGCCGGAGGCCGCCTACGAGATCCCGAGGGCCCGGGCCCGACTGAGCCGGCCCGGTCCGACCACCGTGCGCCTCGAGGTCGAGACGATCGAGACCGGCTCGATGCGCGCCGCGATGAACGCCTACTTGGGATGGGTCCGCCTCGCGATGGAAGCAGAGCGGGTCGCCGAGCGGGCCCAAGCCCCGCCGGTCAAATCCTGAACGGCCGCCCTCCGCCGCCGAAGCCGTTATGACCGCGACCTCGTGTCGGGCCGCCCGTGGCCATCCCGGCGAAACTCCAGAACGAGATCCGGCAGTTCCAGCGGCTCCAGGCCGAGCTCACCCAGTACTCGGAACAGCGCTTGCAGATGGACCTCAAGCTTCGGGAGACGGTCCACACCCTCGACGCGCTGAAGGGCCTTCCGGAGGAGACCCCGCTCTATCGGCCGATCGGCAGCCTCCTCGTCCGCGCGAAGGATCGGAAGGAGATCGAGGAGCTGCTGACCGAGGAGAAGGAGACGCTCGAGGTGCGCGTCCGGGCCCTCGAACGGCAAGAGGGGCACCTCAAGGAGCGGTACACCCAGATGCAGAAGGAGCTCAGCGAAGCGCTCCAGAGCGCCGGCCTCGCCGGCGCGGCGGCCCCGACGGAAGGGTAGTCCCTCCGAGGCCGGGGGCCGCCGTCGCTTCCTGCGCCCGCGCAGGTTCTTAACCGCCGCCCACCTCCCGGGGCCGTGGCCGACGCGACGTTCGCGAAGCTCGTGACCGGCCTCCTGGAGGGGATGGGCCAATCGATGGCCCAGGTTCGGGAGATCCCCGAGGGGATGTTGGTCCGCACCACCGACGGGTTCGTCTGGGCCTTTCTCGCCGACCCGAACCAAGTCTCCCTCGCCACCGTCCAACGGTTCGCCGAGGAGGTCGGCGATCCCGCGCATCGCCTCGTGGTCCTCACGAACGGTCGCCTTCCCCTCGCGTTGTCGGGCGAGGTGTCCCGGCGGGGGGGGACCCTCGTCGAGGGAGGGCGGTTCCAGGAGCTCGTCCGGGGGCTCGGCCTAGGACCGATGCTCGGCGAAGAGCCGAGGGCCGCCCCTTCCGGCGCCTCAGCGAGGATGCTCCCGAGCGTCCAGCAGCTCGAGGAGGTGATGGTCCGGGCCCGGACCTGGGCGAGCTGGGGGGTACCCGCGCTCGCCCTCCGGTTCTACCATCACGCCGTGGCCCTGAAGCCGGAGTTCCTCCCGGCCCAGAATGGGGCCGCGGCGGCGCTCTTGGCGCTCGGCCTCCCGGTGGAGGCCCGAAAGGCGTTCGACGCGGTGCTCACGGCGGATCCCACGAACGTGGACGCCCGCCTCGGCCTTGCGGCGATCCTCGGGCAGGAAGGAAAGCCGCAGGAGGAGATCGCCCGCTACCGCGAGATGCTCGCCGAGGCGCCCGGCCAGGTCGCGGTGCGCGCCCATCTCGTCGCCGCGCTCGTCGCCGAGGCCGCGTGGCCGGAGGCCCGGACCGAGATCGAACAGTTGCTCGAGCGGGAGCCGGAGGACCCGGCGCTCCGCTACCTCCACGCGGCCACCCTCGAGCGGACCGGGGAGCTTGCCGCGGCCCGAGGCGAACGGGACCGCGCCCTAGCGCTCGGCCTCTCCTTCGATCGAGAGCGGGCGATGGCCGCGCAGCTGGGACTCCCCGAGCCGCCGCCGCGTCCCGAGGCCGTCTCGGCCCCGATACCCCCCCCGCCGCCCGCCTCGCCCCCGGCCCCGTTCCTCCCGTTCCGCTCCCCTCTCGAGGAGGCCCCTCCCGAGGGGAGCCCGACCGCGGCGCGTGCTCGCCCGCGGAAACGCTCCGCGGCCCCCTCGAGGTCAGCCCCGAAGCGGCCGGCGGCCTCCCCGCGGCCCGCCCCCCGGGCGAAGCCGAAGCCCGGGGCCAAGTCGAAGACCCGGCGAGCAAAGTAGGCCCTTCAGCCGGTCGATCGCATGCGCATCGTCTCGCTTCTGCCGAGCGCCACGGAGATCGTCTGCGCGCTCGGAGCGGAATCGTCGATCGTCGGGCGGAGCTCGGAGTGCGACTATCCCCCGACGGTACGCTCGATCCCCGCCGTGATGGGCGCCAAGGTGGAGGACTTCGACCGGCCCTCCCGTGAGATCGACGAGCGGGTCCGGGCGGTCCGGGGTCGAGGCGAGAGCCTGTACTATCTCGACGAAGAGCGACTGCGGGCCCTTCGTCCGGACCTCCTGATCACCCAGGACCTCTGCTCGGTCTGCTCCGTCACCGAGGCGGAGGTCGTGGCGGCCTGCCAGCTCGCGGGGGTCGACCCGAGGGTCCTCAGCCTCTCGCCGAGGAACCTAGGGGACGTTCGGCGCTCGATCGAGCAGGTGGGCCAGGCAATCGGTCGGCCCAAGGAGGCGACCGAACTGGCCCGGGGCCTTGCAGACCCCGGCGCGTCGACCTTCCCTTCCGTGGAGGCACGGCCCCGCGTCGCGGTGGTCGAGTGGGTCGACCCCCCCATCCTCGCGGGGCTTTGGTCCCCGGACATGATCGAGCGGGCGGGGGGCGCGCCCGTAGGCCCCGGGTCCGGGGAGGTCGGGTTGAGGACCGATTGGCCGGAGCTATATCGACGCGCGCCCGACCTCGTGGTCGTGAGCCCTTGCAGCTTCTCGGTGGACCGGACGATGCGCGAGCTCGAGCCGCCCAAAGCGGCCTCCGGCCTCGCCCGACTCGCTCCCCGGCTCGGGACTTGGGTGGCGGATGAGGCGTTCTTCAGTCGACCCGGCCCACGCTTGGCCCTCGGGGTGCGGTTGCTGATCGGCCTCTTGGGGAGGACGGAGCCCAGGCTTCCCCTGGCCTACCGACGGTGGACCACTCCGGGGGTGCCCGCGTGAGCGGGATCGGGACCCCCGAGTGGTACACCACCGGCTACCGGCCCCGTCCGCCGAGGGGCCGGATCTCCACCTCGGAGACGGAGATCGTGCATGCGGGACTCGCCTTCGCGGTCCTCACGCTCGCCTTCTCGATCGTGCGCGCCGACCTCGCCCACCCCCACCAGAGCTTCATCGCGGTCGGGCCCGCGTTCATCGTCGCGTGGATCCCGTTCGGCGCGGTCGCCGCGTTCACCGCCTTCCTGCTCCACGAGATGGGCCACAAGGTCGCCGCGCAGCGCCACGGCTTCTGGGCGGAGTTCCGGATGTCGCCGATGGGCCTCCTGTTCTGTCTGGTGGTCGTCCTCGTCTCCGGGTTCATCTTCGCCGCGCCCGGCGCGACGGTCGTCGGCGGGATGGGCGACCAGCGCGAGTGGGGGCGCACGAGCCTCGCCGGTCCGCTCACGAACCTCGCCGAGGGGGGGATCTTCCTGGCCGCGCTCGCTGCGCTCCCGTTCGTCCACCTCGCCTCGTGGGCGTTCAGCCTCGAGGTCCTGGTCTTCCTCAACGCCTGGTTCGCGGTGTTCAACCTGATCCCGTTCGGCCCGTTGGACGGGGCGAAGATCTGGCGGTGGAGCAAGGGGATCTGGGTGTCGGTGTTCGTCGTCTCCGCGATCTTCGCCGGCCTCTTCTACGCCGTCACCTTCCTCCAGCTCTCGTAGGACGCGATGAGCGCCCCGCGGGTCACCGGGATCGCCTCGGGGCGGTGCTGGGCGGATCTCGGCTTCCGCGACCACGAGGGGCTCGTCGCGAGCTACTTCCTCCCGCAGGAGGACGGATGGAGCGTCGTCGAGACTGGGCCGACGACCTGTCGGGAGCACCTGACCCGGGGGCTCGAGCTCGCCGGCATCGACCGATCGGAGGTCCGTCGGGTGTTCGTCACCCACATCCACCTCGACCACGCGGGCGGCCTCGGGGCGCTCGTCGGGCTCCTCCCGAACGCGACCATGTACGCCCACGCGTCGGGGGTTCCGCACCTCCGCGATCCGAGCCGCCTCATCGCGAGCGCGCGGCGGGCGTGGGGACCGGCCGCCGACCCGCTGTGGGGCCCGATCGCGCCGGTTCCAGCGGATCGCCTCGTCGCCTTGACCGGGGGGGAGGATTTCCCGCTGCGAGGGGGCCGGCTCCGTGTGCTCGCCACGCCCGGACATGCGCGCCACCACCTCGCGTTCTTCGACGAGGCGATCGGCGGGCTCATGACCGGCGACGCCGCCGGCGTCCGGCTCGCCGGCGCCTGGCGGGCCCGCCCGGCCATCCCCCCGCCGGACCTCGATCTCGAGGCGCTCTTCCGTAGCGTCGAAGCCATGGCCGCGCTCGAGCCCCGGCGCGTCCTCTATACCCACTTCGGCCCGAGCCCGACCGGTGCGTCGGACCTCACGGAGTACCGCACGACCGTCGAGGCGTGGCGGGACGTGGCGCTCGCGGCGGCCCGATCGGACCCGACGCCGGAGGGCGTGGCGCGCGCGCTCCGGGAGTACGAGGAGGGCGCGGCGCGAGACTCGGGAGGAGGGCTCGGGGCGGGAGCCGCCGGCGATCTCATCTCGGGGTACGATCTCGCGGCTCAAGGGCTCCTACGATACCTGAGGACCCAGGGATTCCTTCCGGAGTGAGCGGTGGCCGCCCCGATGCCGCCCCGCCAGCGAACGATCGCCTCCGCGGCGCTCGTCATCGCCCGCATCGTCTACGCGTACAATTGGTACAACGTGGGGGCGGTCCTCCCGCTCATCGGGGCCTCGCTGCACGCCGGATCGGCGCTCCTCGGAATCGTGCTCGGGGCGTTCCTCTTCGGCGTGGCGATCTTCCAGATCCCCGCGGGGATCGCCAGCGCCCGATTCGGCCCCCGCCGGGTCGCGCTCGCCGGGATCGCGGTGTTCGGCGCGGCCGGTATCGCCTCGGCGTTCTCCGGGGGCTGGGAGGTCCTCGCCGCGTGGCGGGCGATCGGGGGGATCGGCGCCGCCTTCTTCTTCGCTCCCGCGCTCAGCCTGGTCGCCTCCTACTACCCATCGAGGCAGCGGGGGCCGATCATCGGCCTGTACAACGGCGGCTTCTCCATCGGGGGCGCCGCCGGTCTCCTCCTGGGCGCGTCGATCGGGCTCGATCTCGGATGGCCAGCCGCGCTCGGCTACGGCGGTCTCGCGCTGGTCGCCACGGCCGCCATCTGCCTAGTCGTGGTCCCCTCCGATGGGGATGGAACGCCGGAGGACCGGGGGCGTTCGGTGTGGGCGACGAGCCGGTCCGTCCTCCGTTCCCGCTCCATCTGGGCGCTCTCGATCTCGGTCACGGGGTTCTGGGCCGCCGTCTTCATCGTGGCCCAGTATCTCGTCGACTACGCGCAGACGGTGCACCCGGGGTGGGGGATCCCGGCGACCGCCCTTCTCGCGGCGTGCGTCGTGCTGATCGCCTTCCCCGGCGGTCCGATCGGAGGGTGGATCGCCGAACGGGGACGCGACCGCCGTCTCCTGGTCGGGCTGAGCGCGCTCCTGGGCAGCGCGGTCGTCGCCCTCGTGCCGTTCGCCACGTTCTGGGAGCTCTGGCCGATCCTACTCGCGGCCGGTTTCTTCGACGGGATGACCTTCGCCATCCTCTACCTGATCCCGACCTACCTTCCCGAGACGCGCGGCCAGGGCCTCGCGCTCGGCGTCGGCGTGGTCAATTCCCTTCAGGTGGCCCTAGGGAGCCTGGTGGCGGTGGCGTTCGGGGTCCTGGCCGGTTCCTATGGGTACACGGTGGCCTGGCTGTTCGCCGGTGGGATCAGTGTCGCCCTCCTCCCCGCGCTCCTCCTCGTCGTCCCGAACCGGGCGAACGCGGGAGGGGAGCCGGTCGAGCCAGAACGCGCTAGTGGAGCGGCCGGCGGGGTTGTTCGGCGTTTAGGACCGACAGTACTTTCCGGGGGACGTCCATGCCCTCGGCATGGTGGTCCGGGTCCGCCCGATCACGGATGACGAGGGGA
>JASHSI010000169.1 GCA_030040915.1 Thermoplasmata archaeon
CCTGCCCTCGCTCGCCACCGTCGCCGGCTTCATCGCGCTCGGCCTCGAAGGGGTCGCGACGACGACGGAGTTCCTCGAGCTCGGGGGCACCGCGGTCCTCGTGATCTCGGTCGTCGTGGTCGTGCTCCTGGGCCGGATCGGGCAGCTGTTGCGTCGGGAGAGCTTGCTCTCCCCGACCTGAGGGGGCGTCGCGATGGCGCTCGCTTCGACCCCGCCGGGCTCGCTGGTCTGCGAGGGAGTGACCTCGGGCTATCGGGGCCGCCCGATCCTGCACGACGTCTCGTTCACGATCGACCGGCCGGCGATCTACGTCGTCCTCGGCCCGAACGGCGCCGGCAAGACCACCCTGTTCCGGACCCTGAGCGGGATCCTCGAACCGTACGCGGGCGAGGTCCGGGTCGGGGGCGAGCCGGTCGGCCGGCAGGGCGCCCGGGATCGCCTCCACTACCTCTCGCACACGGATGGGATGCCGGACGGACTGCGGGTGCGCGAGGCCCTCGAGTTCTACGCGATCGCCGAGCGGGCGCGGCGGGAGGACGTCGATCGCGTCCTCGCCCGGCTCGAGATGGCGGACTGGGGAGAGCGGTACCTCTCCGAGCTCAGCTCCGGGCAAAAGAAGCGCGTGTCGATCGCCCGGGTCTTCCTGCAGGAGCGTGCGATCTACCTGCTCGACGAGCCGACGACCAGCCTGGACCCGAAGGCCGCCCGGGAGATCCGAAGCCTCATCCTCGACCTGAGCCGCGAGAAGGTCGTTGTCTACTCGTCGCACAACCTGTTCGAGGCCCGCGAGATCGGCGACTACGTCCTTGCGATCAAGGAGGGTCGGCTCGCGCTGTTCGACCGCCTCGAGAACCTGCGGAGCGCCCACTTCGTGATCGGGGTCCGCGCGCTGGAGCCGTCGCCGGCGCTCGCCGACTGGCGGCGCGCCGGCGACTACTACCTCACCGAGCTGGCGGGTCCCGAAGCGGTCCCCGGGCTGCTGCGCGACCTGGAGGGCCGCGGCGTGAAGATCCGCGAGCTGCGGGAGATGGGGAACCCGCTCGAGGACCTGTTCACGTGACCCTCGGCCGGGTCAGGCCGGGGCCAGCGCCCGGGCCGCGACGCGTCCCCGACGCCGCCAGACGAGCCGGAAAATGATCCCCACCCCGAGGACCCCGAGACCGACGGTGATGTCCGCGAGGGGCAGCGAGACGGCCAACGCCACGCAGCCGACCAGTCCGGCGACGGCAAGGACCGCCGGGAACCTCCGCTGGCCCGGCCCGAGCCGGAGGCAGCTGAGGTTCGTCACGCTGTAGTAGAGCAGCGTCCCGAAGCTCGAGACGGCGATCGCGAAGGCGAACGGGAGGAACGCCGCCACGACGATCGACACCGCGCCGACCGCGATCACGGCGCCCCGCGGGTTCTCGTGAGGCCCGAGGCGCGCGAGCCGACTCGGCAGGTCGTCGCCGCGCCCCATCGCGAAGGCGACGCGGGAGACCCCGAGGAGGTCGGAGAGCCCCTCGTTGAAGGTCGTGGAGAGCGCGCCGACCGCCGCGATCGCCACCCCCCCGATGCTTCCGACGGCGATCATCGTCGCCTCCAGCGGGGAGGCCGACCCGGCCAGACGGGCGCTCCCAAGCACCGTGATCGCGGTGAACGCCACCGCGAGGTAGACCCCGGTGGCGATGGCGAGCGCGGCCACCGTGGCGCGAGGGATGGTCCGGCCCGGATCGTGGACCTCCTCGACCAGGGTCGCGATCCGGCTGTAGCCCGTGTAGGCGAAGAACAGCAGGGCCGTCGCCCGCAGGACCCCCCCGAACCCTCCGGGCGCGAACGGCAGGAGGTTCGCGGGACGGGCGCCGGGGAGCCCGAGCGCGACCACCAGCAGCAGGGTCACGAGCGACAGGACGACCAGCGCCTCGGTCACCCGGACCGATCGCCGCAAGCCGAAGGCGTTCAGCCCCGTCATCCCCGCCACCGCGATGACGGCGATCTCGGGGATCGGCAGCGGAACCCCGGCCCCGTGCAGGTACCCCGCGAACGCGATCCCGATCGCCCCCGGCCCGACCGTGTTGGCGACCAGGAACATCCAGCCGGCCGAGTATCCCCACCACGGGCCGAGCATCCGCCGCCCGAACTCGTAGGTGCCGCCCGTCCGAGGGAGGACCGCCGCCAGCTGCGCCGAGGAGAGCGCGTTGCAGAGCGCGACGAACGCCGCGATCCCGAGCGAGACGAGCAGCGCCGGACCGGCCACTCCGGCCGCCGGAGCGATCACGGCGAAGATCCCCGCCCCGAGGATCGCCGCGAGCCCGACGCTCACGGCGGCGAACAGCCCGAGCTGGGGGCGCAGCCGCGGCTCGCCGGCGGGGGGCGGAGCAAGGGATCCCACCGGTCGCTGCATCGCCCCCGCCGACCCCCCGTCCCTTCGAGTCGTCGGGCGATATCCCCTCGCTCCCGCCCGGGGGCGGCCGGTCGGCGGGCGCGGGGCCGAGCAGCCTCGAGTCGGTCGGACGAACGCCGAACGCTAGAGCCTTTCCTCGCCGGCCGTATGGGGGGGCATGGAACCCACGCGCACCCCCAAACTCGCTCCGTACCTGGCGGTCCACGACGCCCCCGGCCTGATCCGGTTCCTGGAGGCGGGCCTCGGGGGGCTCGTCGGGTTCGTCGAGCGGGACCCCCGCGGCACCGTCGTGCACGCCGAGGTCCGGATCGCCGACGCTCTGGTGATGATCGGCGAGGTCCCCGACGGTCGGAACCCGTTCCCGGCGATGGTCCATCTGTACGTCGGCGATGCGGACGCTGCCTTCGAGCGCGCGGTGCGGTCGGGGGCGGTCCCGGTCCGTCCGCCGGCGGACGTCGACGACGGGGACCGCCGCGGGGGGGTCCGGGACCCCTGGGGGAACGAGTGGTGGTTCACCCGGCATTCCGCCGGGCCGTAGCCGCCCGCGGGCCCTCGGGGCGCAGCAACCCCGGAAGCGCGCGCAGGTTCCGGACGACGAGCCCGGGGATCGGCGGACCGATCCCCTTGCGGTCCAGCCAGACCGCGGCGAGCCCGGCCCGCCGCGCCCCGAGGTAGTCGGCCTCCCAGGAGTCGCCGACGAACACCGCGTGCGCCGGGACGCAGCCGGCCCGGGAGAGCGCCAGCCGGAACAACCGCGGATCCGGCTTGGCGGCCCCCGCCTCCTGGGCGTACGAGACCGAGTCGAAGCAGCCCGACCATCCCATCCTCTCGAGCACGATCGGAAGGTAGTCGACGCTGTTCGACACCAGGTGGACCGAGAACCCGAGCGCCCGGAGCCGATCGAGGACGGGTCTCGCCTCGGCGAACGGACGGTGCCACCGCGGCGAGAGCGCCTCCTCCCGGATGTACTCCACGAGCCGATCCCGGGGGCCCGTGAACCCGACCCGGTCGAGCGCG
>JASHSI010000170.1 GCA_030040915.1 Thermoplasmata archaeon
TACGCCCCCCAGGCGCTGGGCGGCAGGTCGGCCGACTGCACGGCCCCGGCGAGCACGCCGTACTTGGGACCCCGGTCGGCGCCCGGTCGTCGGCGGGCCCCGAGAAGTTGCAGGCGAGCGGAGGGGTAGCGGGCGAGCGGAAGGAGCCCTCCCGCGGTCGCGACGAGCCGCCCGGCGACGCGGGGGCCGACGACCTCCGAGAGGTTCGGGGCCGTCCGGCGCGCCACCGCCTCCAAGCGCTCCACGAGTCCCCCGTGGTGACGGTCGAGCGCCGCGCGGAACGTCCGCCACTCGGTCGCGTGATCGGCGAGCGGGCCCGCGCTCGGGGCGATCCATTGGTCGGCCGCGCTCGCCTCCCGGTTCCGGGCCCTCTCGAGGCGCTCCTCTTCCCGGGCGAGGGCGATCCACGTCTCCACGTCCGAGGCGACCGCCTCCTCGAACCGTCGGGTCGCGAGGGCGAGAAGCCCCGCTCGCTCGGCGCGGAACGGCGGCCACGGCGCGAGTTCCCGGGCCGCCCGGAGCTCGGCGAGGCCCGCCCGATCGATCGCCACCCCCTCGGCCATGAGCGCGTCCGATACCCGGGGGTCGCCGGACCTCACACGGGGGTCCGCCCCGGGGCGACCCACCTCGGCGCGGACCGCCGCGACCTCCTCGGAGGATAGCGCCCCATGGCTGAGAGGGTGGCCGCCCCCCAAGGCCCGACAGGAACCCCGGGCCGGGTCGGCCAGGTAAAGCCTACCGGCCGCCCGGAGGAGGACGGCCCCGGCCACGCGCTAGTACTCCTCGAGCTGCCGCTGGAACCGGCGGCGCTCCGCCGGCACTTCGACGGGGTAGCGACCGGTGAGGCAGCCCAGGCACAGGTTCTCCTCGGGGAGGCCCAACGATTCGACGAGGCCGGCGATCGAGAGGTAATGGACCGAGTCCGCGCCGATGACCTGGCTCACTTCCTCCTCGGTGCGGCCGTTCGCCACAAGCTCGCGACGCTCCTTCATGTCGACGCCGAAGTAGCACGGCGCGACGATCGGCGGGCAGCCGATCCGGACGTCGACGCGCTTCGCCCCGGAGGCGCGGACCATGCCGATGATCTCGCGGAGGGTCGTCCCCCGGACGATCGAGTCGTCGATGAGCACGATCCGCTTCCCGTCGAGGAGGCCCGGGACCGGGTGGAGCTTCACCCGGACCTCGTCCTCCCGACGCTTCTGGTCGGGGAGGATGAACGTGCGCTCGACGAAGCGGTTCTTGATGAGCCCCTCCGCGTACGGGATCCCCGACGCCTCCGAGTAGCCGAGCGCTTGCGGCCGGGAGGAGTCCGGGACGGGGATCACTAGGTCGGACTCGGCCGGGCTCTCCGTCGCGAGCCGTCGGCCGATCCGGTGCCGCACGTCGTAGACCATCCGACCCTCGGCGATCGAGTCGGGCCGGGAGAAGTACACCCATTCGAACATGCAGTGGGCCCGCTCGCTGACGCCGGTCATGCGCGAGCTGTGGACCGAGTGGCCCCGCTCGATGACGATCACTTCGCCCGGGAGCACGTCCCGGACGAGGCGTCCCCCCATGAGGTCGATCGCCACCGACTCGCTCGCGACGGCGTAGCCGCCGTCGACGGTGCCGAGCACGAGGGGCCGGATCCCCAGCGGGTCGCGGAAGGCGACGAGCTTGCTCCCGACGAGCATCGCCACGGCGTACCCGCCGATGAGCTCGGAGCAGGCCCGCCGGACCGCCGCCTCGAGGTCGCGGGAGCGGCCGTACTCGACCGCGATCATCTGGGCCATCGTCTCCGAGTCGGCGCTCCCTAGGAACTCCACGCCCTGCGCTTGGAGTCGCTTGCGCACCCGTTCGAAGTTGACGATGTCCCCGTTGTGGGCGAGGGCCCCGTCCTCTTCCCGCAGCTTGAAGACGAGCGGCTGGGCGTTCTCGAGCTCGGAGGCGCCGGTCGTCGAGTAGCGGGTGTGCCCGATCCCGACCGTCCCGCGGAGCGACTCGAGCGCTTCCCGGGAGAAGATGTCGTGGACGAGCCCCATCCCCCGGCGGTGGTGGATCACCCCGTGGGCGCTCGTCGCGATCCCGGCGGATTCCTGGCCCCGGTGTTGGAGCGCGCGAAGGCCCCGGTACAAGTAGGGGGTCGCCGGCTTCCCTTGGAGGGATACCCCGACGACCCCGCACGCCTCCTTCGCCGGCATCGGTTCCGAGGGTGCGGGGCCCTACGCCCTCGGAACCCAGTGGGAGGCCCGTCTTAAACCGTGCGCCGTCCGGACCTAGCCGAACAGCGCGGAGAGGCCCTCGGCCGCCTCCTCTTCGGAGACGCCCTTCTCCTCTTTCTTCTCCTCTTCCTTCTTCTCGCCCTTCCCCTCCTTCTTCTCGGAGGCCGGGGCGGCGCTCGCGGGCGCGCTGTAGGTCTCCGCCTTCGCGAGGACGTCGGCGACGTTGACGCCCTCCAGCGAGGCGAGGAGCGCCTTCACGCGCGCCGCATCGGGCTGGACGCCCGCGGCGCTGAGGACGCTCGAGATCCCCTTCTCGTCGATCGGCTTTCCGGCGGCGTTGAGCAGCAACGCGCTGTAGACATACTCCATGGTTGGTTCCTTCCTTCTCTCGGTTGGCGGCTAAGACGGGGCGCCTGTGAGGTGCTGGACCGCGGCGGCCTCGCGGGCCGCGCGGGCGAAGAGGGCGGGGAGCGTCGCCTTGGTCGGGTAAGCGGCGGCCACGGCGAGGGCGAGCGCGCGCCGGTGGGCGCGCGAGAGGAGGAGCGGGATCGTCTCGGGCGTAGTGTAGCCGATCTCGAGCGCGAGGGCGAGCGCCTTCTGGTGCGCTCGGCCGAGCTCGGCCCTCCGGGCGTCGAGGTCGACGGAGAGGACCTCGGGGGTGTAGAGCGTCTCGCCGTCGAGGAGGGCGCGGAGCTCGAGACCAACCTCGAGGGGGAGGATGTCGAGCCGGGTGAGGAGCCCAGCCACCTCCCGCGAGATCACCGCGCCGGCCTTGACGATCGTGACGTCCTTCTTGAGCACGACCTTCCCCTTCTCGATCGCCGCGGGGAAGCCGGCGTGCTGGAGCTCGCCCACGATCGGGCCCGGCTTGAAGCTCGTCGTCTGCGCGGGGACCAGGATGTCCTTCGGCGCGATCTCGCCCCCCCGGGCCGGGGTGGGGGATCGGGTGCGCGAGAACTCGGCCGCCAAGGAGAACGGGTTCCCCTCGGCGGCGAGGAGCGCGGTCTGGTCGGCGACCGAAGCGGCGAGCGGCTTCAGGGCGGGTCGCTCGGTGCTCGCCTCCTCGATCGCGTGGAGGAGGAGCGAGTTCGTGGCGACGGTGATCGGATGGCCGCGTTCCCGCAGCTCCCGGCGCATCCGTTGGAGGGCCGACGCGGGGACGCCGCGGAACCCCACGAGGGCCGTCATCGGCGAGCGGACGAGCGTCGCCTGGAGCCGGGCGACCGACTCCACCTTCTCGGGTCGGACCGATTCGCGTCCCGGCATCGCCGAACCCTCCTCCCTTACCAGAGGCGGACCGCCGGGCCCATCGTGGTCTTGACGTAGACCGAGTCGATGTTCGTCCGGCCCTGCTCGAGCTTGCCGATGATCCGCGCGAGCACCGCGTCGACGTTCTGCGCGAGCGCCTCCTGGGCCATCGCGCGCGTGCCGACCGCGGCGTGGAAGGTGCGGTTCCCCTTCGAGCGCACGCGGATCGATTTCTTGAGCGCTTGGATGAGGTTCGTCGGATCGCTCCCCGGCGGGACCGGCCGGGGCATCTTCCCCCGCGGCCCTAGGACGACACCGAGGCGCTTCCCCACCATCGGCATCATCGGAGCCTCGGCCAGGAAGAAGTCGACCCGGTCGACGAGACGCTTCGCCGCACGCTTGTCCTTGGTGAGGTCATCGAACTGCGCGGGAGCGATCACGAGGTCGGCGACCCCCTGGGCCTTCTGGCACATCTCGGGGGAGCCAAAGAGGGCGATGCGCGCGTCCCGGCCCCGGCCGTTCGGCAACGGGACCTCCTCCTCGATCCGGTTCTTCGGGACGGAGAGATCGAGCTCCTTGAGGTTGACCGACACTTCGACGGACTCGCCGAAGTGGCGTTCGGGCGCCGCCTTGAGCGCCTCGCTGATGGCCTCCAAGCTCGTTCGTTCGGGCATACTAGGGTGGTGGGGGCCGCGAACTGGCCCCCCTAATTAAAGCTTGACGGTGGCGCGACGACCGAGCCGGCCGAGGTGCCGAACCGACCACCGGGCGAACGGAGGGGTCCCTAAAAAGAGGTATATAGGAAACCGCCTTCGCCGCTAGGCGATGCATTATCCAAAGGTCGTGTCCACGTACTGCCCCAAGTGCAAGGTCCACACCGAGCACGAGGTCGAGAAGGGGAAGAAGCGCCCCGCCTCGGAGCTCAAGTGGGGCCAGCGCCGGTTCCGGCGGGCGACTTCGGGCTACGGCGGCTTTCCCCGGCCCAAGCCCGAGGGGCGCGCGAAGGCGGTCCGCCGGGTCTACCTGAAGTATCGATGCAAGAAGTGCAAGTACACGGTGCAGCCGGCGAGCTGGCGCGCGAGCCAGCTCGAGCTCGTGGAGCACCGGTAGGAGCCATCTCGATGCCCCACCCCCCCGCCCCGTTCTGGGTCGTCAAGTGCCCGGACTGCTCCGGCGAGCAAGTGGTGTTCAGCCGCCCGGCGAACGGTGTCAACTGCTCGGTGTGCGGCGCGACGCTGGCGACGCCGACGGGCGGGCTGGCGAAGCTGCGCGGCGAGCTCGTCAAGACGGTGGCGTGAGCGCGAAGGCCGCCCCCGCCGCGGCGACCCCGCCGCGGGCCGACTTCCCGGAAGAGGGAGAGCTCGTCATCGGCACGGTCACCTCGATCCGGAATTTCGGGGCGTTCGTGACGCTCGACGAGTTCGGGAGCCGCGAGGCGTTCATCCACCTCTCTGAGGTGGCCACGGGGTGGGTCAAGTACATCCGCGACCACATCCGCGAGGGCCAGAAGATCGTCGCGCGGGTGCTCCGGGTCGATGCCTCGAAGGGACAGGTCGACCTCTCCCTGAAGCGGATCAACGATCACCAGCGGCGCGAGAAGCTCCAGAGCGCCAAGAACGAGCTCCGGGCGGCGCGCCTCGTCGCGGTCGTCGCCCAGGCGATCAAGACCGACGCCGACGGGGCGTACGCGATGTTCGGCGAGGCGCTCGTCGAGAAGTTCGGCAGCGTCTTCGCCGCCTTCGAGGTAGCGAGCGCGGATCCGAAGCGCTTTCAGAAGGAGGTCGGCAAGACCCCTTGGGGCAGCGCGTTCGTCAAGGTCGCCCAGGAGAACCTCGTCCCGCCGCACGTCTCGATCCGCGGCGTCCTCGAGCTCTCCGACCCCTCGCCGGAGGGGGTGGAGCACATCCGCAGCGCCCTCGAGGCGGCCGAGAAGGCCGACCCCGAGGCCGTCGTCGCCCACTATGTCGGGGCGCCCCGATACCGGATCCAGGTCTCGGGGACCCAGTACAAGCAGACCGAGGAGGTCCTCAAGCGGGCGACGGAGGCGGCGATCGAGGCGATCCGCAAGAGCGGTGGCCAGGGGGCGTTCACCCGGACATGACGAGCTCGCTCCTCAAGTTCTGTCCCGCCTGTGCCCGGTACTCGCTCCAGGAGACCTGCCCGGTCTGCCGCGGCGCGACCCGCTCGCCGCACCCGATGCGATTCTCCCCGCAGGACCGGTGGGCCCGGTACCGGCGCGCGCTCCTCGACGAGGTCGCGCACCGGGGGGCCTAGGAGGGTACCACGCTGGCCGCTTCGATGCACCGGATCAAGGTCGTGAACGAC
>JASHSI010000021.1 GCA_030040915.1 Thermoplasmata archaeon
CGTGGGTCGCCGCGGACCAGGCGAACCTCGACGCCGTCGCCTCCCAGCCGGAGGTCTCGCCGCTCGACGCCGGCCGCGCGTGGGTGGCGGCGCGCGGTCTCGTGACGCTCGGCGACGCGATCGGCGAGCGGGGCCACGCGACCGCCTGGCAGCGCGCGGGTGCGCTCGCCCTCGACCTCGCGGTCACGCTCCCCCCCGCGGTCCTCGTCTGGGTCCTCGTCGCCGCGACCAATTCGAACCCGTCGGGGCTCCTCGACTCCCCCGCGTTCAACGCCGCGGCGTACGGCTACGCGGCGTACACGTTCCTCTACCTCGTCCTCGCGGAGTGGATCTACGGCACCACGTTCGGGAAGCACGTGGTGGGCCTCGAGGTGACCGACCGGGCCCGGCGGCGCCCCGGCCCCGTCTCCTGCCTGCTCCGGAACGTGCCCCTCCTCCTCCCTCTCACCTTGGTCGGCGTCGCGGGGGCGCTCATCGTCGCGACGGCCGATGGGGTGCAGCTCTACTCGGGCGTGATCGCCGGGACGAGGCAGGCCCTCTTCGACGGGATCCTCGCGGTGCTCGTCGCGATCGGGGCGGCGATTGGCGTCGGCCTCACGCTCCTCGTCGGGTGGGCCGCGATCCACCTCACGAAGGAGCGCCAGCGGGTCGGGGACTACCTCGCGGGGACGTGGGTCCTCCGCCGCCGCCCGCCGGCTCCGGCCCCCTCGGGGGGAGCGGCCCGCTCGGGCTGAGCGGGATCGCGATCGAGCTCACCCGGGTCTCCCGCCCGGTTCGGTTGACGAGGTTCTCCGTGTCGATCCGGATGGGCCCGACCTCCACCGATCCGGCGAGGAACTTGTGGCGGACCACCTCCACCACGTCGACCGCCTTCCCGATCGCGAGCCCCCGGGCCTTGACGACCACGGGGGAGGCCCCGCTGTAGAGCTGTGCCACCACCTCGAAGACGTAGTGCATCGTCGGACGCGGTCCGATGTAGACCGTCGGGCCGGCCGAGGGGGGGCCTCCCCCGCGAGCGCTCGCCATCGCGCCCGCGTAGCCGGGGGGGCGGATAATCTCCGCGACCCCCCGATCCGTCGTCCGGACCCGCCACGGGCCTCGAAAGAAAATTGGATAGGGAGCCTCGCCCCGTCGGGGCCCGGGAGTCGGATCGGGTCCGCGCTCGTCCGGGCAAAGGTTATGGTCGAAGGCCCGTACGCGCCCGACGGCGCAGGGGTGGCCCAGCTTGGTCAAAGGCGCCAGGTTGAGGTCCTGGTCTCGTAGGAGTTCGTGAGTTCAAATCTCACCCCCTGCATCCGGTGGCCCGGGTAGCGCTCGTGGTCGAGGGTACCGTACCGTGTCCCTTCTGTGGGGAGCCGACCCCCCCGAACCTGGGCGAGTGCCCCGCGTGCGGGCGCGAGTTCGCCCCCTCCGGGGAGGCCGTGGCCCAGGAGGCGCCCGCTGGGGTGGGCGCCCCGGTGGCGCGGAGCGCCGAAGACATCGAGGAGCGTCTCGGTCGCCTCGAGCGGTGGCGGGAGGCCGGCGAACAGCTCGGCACCGACGTCGTCCACCCGCCCGAATGGGTCGCGGCCCGGGCGCGGAAGCGCCCGGAGGAGGGATGGGGCCCCTTCCTCGAGGAGGTCGAGAGCGCGGCTCTCGCCCAGGTCGTCCAACGGTTCGAGGAGTGGCAGCGCGAGGTGCTCGCGCGGCTCCAGCGCCTCGAGGCGTACTCGATCGATGGTCGGCTCGAGCGGGAGCAGGTCGAGGACGCGGTGTCGGCCGCGCGGGCCGGCGAGGCCGGCCGGGCGCTCGCCGTCCTCCAGCAGGTCGACCGGGTCGTCGCCCTCAAGGAGCGCCACCTCGCCCTCGCCCGCCAGGAGCTCGAACGCCTCTCCGAGCTCCTGGACGACCTCTCGGCGCTCGGCCTCCCCGCGCCGTTCGAGCCGAAGGAGGTCGCTCGCGACCTCGAGGAGGAGCTCCGGAGCGGCCGGCTCGCCCCCCTCAAGCAGCACCTGCGGGGGCTGCGCCTCGACGCGATCCGCTCCCTGAAGAGCTCTTTCCCCGAGTACGTCAGCCGCGTCGGGCACTCGCTCGAGCGCGGACGGGCCCGGGGCGTGGACGTCGACTGGGAGATCGCGGAGCTCGCGCGCTGCGCGAAGGCCTACGCGGACGGGCGGCCCGACGAAGCGGTCCGAAGGCTCCGCCACCTCGCGGAGACCGCGCCGCCCCCGGACGGGCCGGCGGCGGGGGCGAGCGCCCCTACAGGAGCATCTCGAACAGACGCACGTCCTCGGTGAAGCTGTGGCGGTGGAACAGGCCGCACTCCGTGAACCCGAGGCGCTTGAACGTGGCGCGGACCGGCTCGAGCTTCGCGAGCGGGTCGGACCAGACGGAATTGCAGGCGCTGTGCCGGGCCCACTCGATCGCCGCGTTGGCGAGCGCGGTCGCCACGCCCTGCCGACGGTGCTCCGCGTCGACGCCGAGGTGGAGGATCCGACAGCTCCCGTCGACCACGGAGCAGCCGATCGCGCCGATCAGCTTCCCGTCCCGGCGCGCGGCGAAGTAGGTGATCCCCTCCATCGAGCTCGTGAACTCGAGCGGGGTCGGCATCCAGACCCGGAGGAGCTCCACCGGGAGCTCCGCCTTGAACGGCTCCCAGACGCGCTTGTACAGCGCGCAGATCTCGGGGATGTCCTGGTGGGTCAACCGTTCGACCACGATCGGCTTCGCCGGTGCCGGGCGGGACGACGCCGCCGGCGGTGCTCCTTGGGTTCCCACGCCTGACGCCTCGGTATCGGACCGCGGCGCGCTCCATGCGCGCCCGCGTACTTGAGCTATGCCTTTCGGCGCGCTCGCCCGGACCTACGGAGTGTGCCGGGCGGGGGTCCGCGGGAACGGCGTGGTGTCGCGGATGTGCTCGCGGCGCAGGACCCAGCGCAGGATCCGCTCGATCCCGAGGCCGAACCCGGCGTGCGGCACGTTCCCGTGACGTCGGAGGTCGAGGTACCATTCGTACTCCTCGAGGGGCGCTCCGGTCGCCCGGATCCGCTCGGTGAGGCGGGCGATGTCCGTCTCGCGCGCGCTCGCCCCGACGATCTCGCCGTACCCCTCGGGGGCGAGGAGGTCGGCCGCCTCGACGGTGCGCGGATCGTCCGGGGACTGGGCCATGTAGAACGCCTTGATCTCCTTGGGGAAGTGGGTGAGGAAGAGGGGCCGCTCGAGGGTGAGGGTGAGCGCCCGCTCCTCGGCGGTGCCGAGATCGCTCCCCCACGTCACGGGGAAGCCCTGGCCCGCGAGCCATTCGATCGCGTCGGCGTAGCGGAGCCGCTCGAACGGCGCCTCAATCTTCCGGAGCTCCTCCGGCGCCCGGCCGAGCCGCTTCAGCTCCTCGGGCCGGCGCTTCGCGAGGTCGTGGAGGACGTCGACGACCATCCGCTCGATGAACTGCATGAGCCCGGCGAGGTCCGTCCAGGCGAGCTCCCCCTCGAGATGCTGGAACTCGGTCAGGTGCCGGGGCGTCCGCGACTTCTCGGCCCGGAAGGACGGCGTGATCGCGTAGACCCGCTCGTGCGGGGCGATCATCGCCTCGAGGTAGAGCTGGGCGGTCTGGGAGAGGTAGCCTGGCCGGCCGAAGTAGTCGATCTCGAACGCCTCGGCGCCGCCCTCGGCGGGGTTCCCCGTGAGGATCGGCGGCGTGATCTCGAGTACGTCGTCGCGTTCGAAGAAACGGCGGAAGGCGCCCAGGAGCTCCGCCTTCACCCGGAAGACCGAGACGAGCTCGGGGGAGCGGATCGCGAGGTGGCGATGATCGAGGAGGAACTCCTCGGTCTGCTCCTGGAACATCGGGAACGGCTCGCCGGCGGAGAGCACCGTCACGGAGTCGGCGCGGACCTCGCGGCCGCCGGGCGCCCGCTGGTCCTCCGCCACGCTCCCCCGGATCTCGACCGTCCCCTCGATCTGAACGTGCTCGGCCGAATCGAACGCCGCGTCGCCGATCCTGTCCCGCTTGGCGGTGACCTGGGCGAGCCCGGTCCGGTCCCGAATCTGGAGAAAGAGGATCCCCCCGGACGATCGGGAGCGCTGGACCCAGCCCCGCAGGCGGACCGCTTGGCCGAGGGCGTCCGGAGCGCCGACCCGGGAGATCGGATCGAAGCGCTCCTCGGCGCTCACTGGTACTCGCGCCACTTGTGGCCGCACTTCGTGCACTCGAGGATGCGGGTCTCGGGCTCGTCGGCCCCCCGGGTCTGGCGGAGGACCCAGTAGGCCTTCATGTTCCCGCACTTCGGGCACTCCTCGTCGGTGGTAGGGAGGGTCGGGCCGGTCCCCTCCTCGACGACGGAGACCGAGCGGGACTTCGCCTCGACCTTCCCGACCTGCTGGGCCCGCCCGAGCGGAACGGTCGCGCCGCAGGCGGCGCACCGCCAGACCTTCGCCGCGGCGTCCGGGCGCATCAATCGCTTGCACTTGGGGCAGAACATCGGAACCGCCCCTTCCGGGGTCGCGGGTTATTTTAGTGTTGAGGGGCCGAGTCGCCCAGGACCTCGGCCGCCGTGCCGGCGCTCGAGATGGGCGCGTCGGGCGCCGCGACGCTGAGGGGGAGCGGCGAGGGTTTGCTCCCCGGGACGAGGAGGGCGCGCATGCGCTCGGTCCTCCGGGCCATGTCGGCCCTGCTGCCGATGTCGCGACGCCAGGTGAACTCCCCCTGGACGTAGGCGACCGCCGCCTCGACCCGGGCGCTCGCCTCATGGATGGCGCTCGCCTCCCCGACGAGCGCGATCGCGCGCGAGGTCCCGAGCGTGAATCGCTCGGGTCCGGCGGGCTCGACGTCGCCGAAGAACAGCTTGACCCCGCGCGCCTCGATGCCCGGCTCGTCGATCTGGATCGTTCCCCCCGAGCGGGGGGCCGTCCCGTACCCCGGCGGCACGACGTACTTCACGACGCTCGCGCGCAGTCGGAAGCGCACGAGGTTCGGGTCCAACGAGCCGGCGGCGACGCCCTCCAGGAGGTGGGCGAAGTCGCCGGGCTCGTAGAGCGCGATCGCGTTGAGCCCCTCCGGGTCGCCGAAGCGGGCGTTGAACTCGAGGAGATAGGGCCCCTTCGCGGTGAGCATGAAGCCGCCGTAGAGGACCCCCCGGTAGAGGAGGCCGTCGGCGCGCATCGCCTCGGCGGTCTTCCGGACGATCTCGAGGGCCCGGTCCCGGCCCGCGGCCGAGAGGAAGGGGAGGAGGTGGTCCCGCTGGGAGGCGGTCCCCATCCCGCCGGTGTTCGGTCCCTTGTCGTCCTCGAGCGCGCGCTTGTAGTCGAGGACGACCGGCATCGGGTAGACGCCGGAGTCGGTCACGAACGCCATGAGGCTGAACTCCTCCCCGTCGAGTCGTTCCTCGAGGACGATCCCGTCCCCGCCGAGCGCGAGGAGCCGCTTCGCGTAGGCGGCCCCCTCCTCCGAGGTCGCGAAGTCCCGCCCCTGGACCCAGACCCCCTTCCCCGAGGAGAGGCCGATTGGCTTGACGACGAACGGTTCGCCGACCGTGCGGATGGCCGCGTCGACCTCCTCGGTGGTGCGGGCGGAGGCGAACTTCGGTACCCCCGAGATCCCGTGCTGGCTGAGGAAGTTCCGGGCGAACTCCTTCGACGATTCGATGCGGGCGGCCGCCTTCGACGGTCCGAACACCGCGATCCCGGCGTCGCGCAGGGCGTCGGAGACGCCCGCGGCAAGCGGCGCCTCCGGCCCGATCACGGCGAGGTCGACCTTCCGGACCTTCGCCCGCTCGACGACGCTCCCGGGGTTCGACGGGTCGCCCCGCTGGAACTCCGGGTCGATGCGACGGAGGCCGGGGTTCTCCTTCGCCGCGATCGCCGCGACCTCGGCGCCGGCGGTGTGGAGCCCCCAGGCGAGGGCGTGCTCGCGGGCGCCGCCGCCGACCACTAGGACCCGCATGGCGTCGGAGGGCTCGGACCGGGCCGCGGATAAATGGTATGCGGAGCGCGTCGGGGGCCCGGCCTCCCCGCCGGCGCCATCGTTAAGAACGGACCCGGGTGAGTGCCGTTCCGATGGAGGTCAAGGTACTCGAGAAGGAGAGCGACTCGCTCCGAATCGAGCTCCCGCGGACCGAGGAGACGCTCCTCGTCCCGATCGTCGAGGCCCTCCAGGCCGAGGAGAAGGTCGTCGAGGCCCGCTACTTCATGGGCCACCCCTACCTCGACCGCCCTTCCCTCTACCTGAAGACCAAGGGCGAGAAACCCACGCAGGTACTGAAGCGCGTCCTCAAGGACCTCGCCGACACCTACGGGGACGCGCTCACCGACTTCGACAAGAAGGCCGAGAAGGTCCGCCCGTAGGCGGGGCCGGTCGATCGGAGGAACTCCGATGCTCAAGGAATGCCCCCAGCACGGATACTTCCGGGACGAGAACTGCCCGACGTGCGGGCAACCGGGTCGTTTCCTCATGAACGACCATGAGCTCGACCACCTGGGCCGGGTGATGACCGGCATCCTGCGACATTTCCCGGACCGGTACGGACTCACGATGGACCCGCACGGATGGGTGCCTCTCCCCCGCCTGACCGAGGCGATCGCGACCCGGCATCGGGGGTATCGCTGGCTGAGGCCCCACCACTTGGTCGCGATCGCGGAGAGCGACCCCAAGGGGCGCTACGAGGTCCGGGAGGACCGGATCCGGGCCACGTACGGCCACACGCTCGAGATCGAGCTCGACCTGCCTACCGAGGATATCCCGGACGCGCTCTTCTACCCGGTCACTCCGGAGGAGGCAAGCCTCGTCCTCGAGGTCGGGCTCAAGCCGTCCGACCGCAAGAAGGTCCACCTCTCGAAGACCGCGCTGGATGCCAAGGCCGCGGGCGCCGTGCGCCATCCCGACCCGGTGATCCTGGAGGTCGACACGGTCGCCGCCCGCCAGGACGGGCTCGTGATCATGCGGGCCGCCCGGACGGTCTATCTGACCGAGCAGGTCCCGGCGAAGTACCTGAAGCGTTCCGAATCTCCCGCGACCGACGCTCCTGTCCCGCCGGCCGAATAGCCCCCTCGGGGGCCCGGTCGGCCGTCCTCGGCCGATCTACTCGACGAGCGCGTTCGACTCGTAGCTCGTCTTGACGTAGACGCTGAGGGTCAGTCCCGTCGAGGGGGCGTAGGGGTTCACCCAGACGAAGTGGAAGAGGTCGGTGTATGGGGCCGAGAAGACGATCTGGGCCGAGCTCGCTCCACCCGCCTCGTCGACCGGTGTCGCGTTCCCGGTGCGCTCGTACACGCCGAACTCGGTGTCGTTGAAGACGAGGAAGTCAATGAGCGCCCCCGCCGGGTTCATCACCGTGTAGTTCCCGATGATGTAGTCGGCCCCGGTCACGTTCCCGCTCAGGACCGAGTAGTTCCCCGCGGCGATCGTCCAGGTCCCGGAGGTCGTGAGCGGGTCGGCGACGGTGGTAGGCGGGGTGATCGCCGCGCTCACCATCAGGTAGGAGAGCAGGACGACGACGCCGACGATGATGAAGAGGCGGAACCCCTGGACGATGCGGAGCCGCCGGCGCTGCTTGCTCGGGAGGGCCCTCGCGTCGTCCGGCCCCCGGACGTATCCGACGTTCCCGCACGTCGGGCACCGCTTGCCCCCGGGCGGGTACGGATCCCCGCAGTACGTGCAGGTCCCCCAGGGCTGTTCGGGCGCCGCCATCGGCCTCGGGCGCGAGCCGGAGGGGGGGTTTTCCCCGTTTCGTACGAACCTGGAACGGGGGGTCTACCCCTTCGCCTTCGGGACGCCGTAGTTCACCGCGACGTTCTTACGGCGCGTGTAGTAGGTTATCGCGTCGATCCCTTGCTCGAAGCCGAGGCCGCTCCCCTTGAACCCGGCGAACGGGGTCTGGGGGAAGGTGACCGGCGCCTCGTTCACGCTGACCATCCCGGATTCGAGCCGCCTGACCACCGGGATCGCTGTGGTGAGGTCCTTCGTCCACACCGAGGCGAAGAGCCCGTAGGGGGTGTCGTTCGCCATCCGGACCGCCGTGTCCGTGTCGGCGAACGATTGCACCGTCAGGACCGGTCCGAAGATCTCCTCGCGCACGGCCCTCGCCCCGCCCGGCATGCCGTCAAGGATGGTTGGGCGAAGGAAGTTCCCCTCGGCGAGCTCAAGCTGTTTCGCCCGCTCGCCCCCCGCGACCACCTTGGCGCCGGCGCCGCGCGCTTCGTCGACGAAACCGAGGACGTTCTCGAGATGGCCCTTCGAGGAGAGCGGGCCCATCTCCGAGCGGTCGGAGAGGCCCGGGCCGAGGGCGTACTTCTCGGCGATCTGGGCGACCCGATCGGTAAGCGGCCCGGCGATCGACGTGTGGACGAGCAGGCGCGAGCCCGCCCAGCACATCTGGCCCGCATTGCCGAAGATGCCGAAGGCGACCCCCCGAGCGGCCCGGTCGAGGTCCGCGTCGGGAAAGACGAGGACCGGTCCCTTACCCCCGAGCTCGAGGGTGAGCGGGACCATGCGCGCGGCCGCGAGCTCGGCGATGCGCCGCCCGGCCTCGAGTCCGCCCGTAAATGCGATGGCCTTGACGCGCGGGTCCGTGACCAGCGCCTCGCCGACCTCCGCCCCCCGTCCGATGACCACGTTGAGCAGTCCGTCCGGAAGTCCGACCTCCTTTGCCACGCGCGCGAGCGCAATCGCGGAGACCGGGGTCTGGCTCGCCGGCTTGAGCACGATGGAGTTGCCGGCGGCGAGCGCCGGGGCGACCGAGCGCATCGCGAGGAGGAGGGGGTAGTTCCACGGCGCGATGTGGACGGTGGACCCGAGCGGCTCTCGAAGGGTGAAGTCGAGTCGCGGGCCCGGGACCGGAATGGTTTCGCCCTGGACCTTGTCGGCGAGGCCCGCCGCGTACTCGAGGGTCCGGACGACGAACCCCATGTCGCCCCGCGATTCCTTGATGGTCTTTCCCATGCTGAGCGTCTCGAGGCGAGCGAACTCCTCGGTCCTCTCCTCGAGCTTCTGGGCGAGGCGCCAGAGCACCTTGCCTCGGCGCGACCCGTCATCGTTGGCCCACCAGCCGCTCCCGAACGCCTTCTCGGCGGCCTCGATCGCATGCCGCGCATCCGTCGCCGATCCTTGGGCGGTCTCGGCGAACGGACGGTTCGTCGCGGGATCGAGGAGGGTCTGGTGCTCGCCCGAGCTCGCGGGGATCTCGGCGCCGCCAATGAAGAGCTCGAACTTGCCTTCGGAGGTCGCGGCCATAGCAGGGCCGTGCGAGCCGCCCCCGGTCCTTAACTATTCGGCCGGAGGGCCGGTGGCCCGCGCGAAGGTCCGAGCCGGTCCCGATTCGCGCCGGGCCCGAAGTCCCCCCGGAGATGGTCCGGCGGCGAGCGGGGACCGGGCCGTCAAGTTACCGAGCTCGATCGAGCGAATGGAATCAGAGGAGCGACGAGGGCCCGCTACGACCGATCGGCTCCCGGAGCTCCCCCGCCTCCCTGCGCCGCTCCGGCCCACCCGCCGGTTCCGTTGGGGAG
>JASHSI010000171.1 GCA_030040915.1 Thermoplasmata archaeon
GAGGCGGGCGGTCTCGGCGAAGCCGAACGGGCCGAGGAGGACGATGGCACCGAGGACGAAGAAGTCGATCGCGGGGTTGTAGCCCGAGGGCTCCCCCGCGGCGACCGGGGTGTTCACGACCCCGGCGAGGTTGAGCACGGCGACGGCGAATAGCGCCACCGCCACGACGGCGCAGGCGATCAGGATCCACAGCTCCTTCCGGAGCGTGGGCTTCTCCTCCGCGACGCTGAGCGAGTGGAGGGTGCCGACCTTCGTCGCGGCGGCGGCCGCGCCCGCGTTGACGCCGGCCATCTAGGCCTCCGAGGCGAGCGATTTCATCGGGACGATGAACCCGATCTGCGAGACGGGGATCATGATGCCCACGATGGCGTAGAGGATGGTGATCATCCCGCTTCCGCCGCTCCCGATGATGGCGAAGATGGCGATGATGATCACGAGGAAGAGCGGGAACGCCACGACGACCGTCACGAACGTCTCCGCGAAGAGCCCCATCGTCTCCACGCGCCGGAGCATCTCGAGCTTGTGCTCCTGCTCGAACTGCTCGGCTTTCATCAGGAAGAACGGCTTCAGTTGCCCACCGCTCGTCGCGGTCGTCACGACCCCCTGCAGGAACTCCTGCCAGCGCTTCGACGGGGTCCGGCTCGCCCCGTCTCGGAGCGCGGTCAGGATGTCGACGCCGAGGAGCTCGGTGTCGCGGGTGATCCAGGCCGCCTCCTCCGCGACCTCCCCGTAGATCTTCTGCCGAGCGAGCTCGCGGAAGATCTGGTCGATGTTGACGTCGGCGCTCGACATCGCGCTGACGAAGCTCATCGCGGCGGAGATCTTCGCGTCGATCTTCCGACCCCGCGCCTTCGCGGTCGAGGCCGGGTACCCCTCGAGCGCGAAGAGGATCATCGGGGTGAGGGCCACGGGGACGATGACCCCCACGACCACGCCGATCAGGGGCTGGCCGATGAGATCGAGGAAGAGGAAGGTGCCGATCCCGGCGGCGACGAGCCCGATCGCGGCGACCACGGTCTGGGCGTAGACCTGCGCCATGTACTCGTCCCCGCGGAGGCGGATGTGGGCCTTCGCGAGGGACTCGTCGAGCGAGGGGTCCGGCGGCGCGCGGAGCACCCGGTCGCGGAAGACGCGCCAGGCCCACCGCTGGAACGGCGTCAGCGTGGAGTGGCTCGGTTGGCTGCCCCGCTTGATCCGGACGGATCGGGCCGGCTCGGTCCCGGCCGAGGGGAGGGGCTGGTTGCCCGCCATCCCTAGTTGGCCCCCGAGGCGGCTTCGGGCGGTTGGCCCAGCTTGAATCGGGCCGCGACGGCGGCCGGATCCTTGTAGTAGGCCGTGATCGCCTTCCAGAGCGCCCGGTAGTCGTTGATCTTGTGCTCCGCCAAGAAGCGGAGCACCAGGACCCGCCGATCGAACTCGGCGTCCATCTGGTCGGTCGTGAGGTTCTTGAGCTCCATCACCTTGTCGAAGAGAAACGAGTGGCCTTTGAAGATGAACGTGTCGGCGCCGGGGTCCCACTCGTAGACGGTGTTGGTGATGAGTTCGTTCGTCTCGGGCTCGAAGCCGACGATCTCGAGGATCTGCTTCACCCGTCGGACCACGCCCTTCGCGGTACGCGCCTGGACCTGGATGATGACGTTGTTGAGCGCCGAGAGGAGGATGCGGGGGGTGTTGATCGGGGGGTTCTCGAGCCGGTTGACCATCGACTTCACGCTGTCGGCGTGCATCGTCGAGTAGGTCGTGTGGCCGGTCGCCATCGCCTGGAACATCGTGTAGGTCTCCTTGCCCCGCACCTCCCCGACGATGATGTAGTTCGGGCGCTGCCGGAGCGCCGCCCGCACGAGGTCGAACATGTCGATCTCCCCGGCGGCCTTCCCATCGGGTCCCCGGTCCCCGGTTCCGCTGCGGGTCGCGCCGGGGATCCAGTTCTCGTGCGGGAGGTTGACCTCCCGGGTGTCCTCGATCGAGACGATCTTCGACGTCGGCGGGATGAAGAGGGCGACGGCGTTGAGCGTGCTCGTCTTCCCGGACGCGGGTCCGCCGCAGATGATGAGCGATTCGCCCTGCTCGGCCGCGAGCCACAGGTAGGCGATCATCTCAGGGCTCGCGCTGCCGGTCGTGATGAGGTCGACCGGAGTGAACGGCCGCTCCTTGAAGCGGCGGATGGTGAAGCTCGCCCCGCGGGTCGTGACCTCCCGGGAGTACGTCGCCTGGACCCGGTGCCCCTCCGGGGTCGTGCCGTCGAGGATCGGGGCGGAGACGCTGACCGCCTTCCCGCAGCGCTGCCCCAGGGAGACGATGAACGAGTTGAGCGTGTCCTCGTCGGCGAAGACGACGTTCGTCTTGACCGACTCGTACTTCCCGTGGAAGATGAACAGGGGGACCTCGACGCCGTCGCAGGAGATGTCCTCGACCTCGGGGTCGAGGATCAGCGCGTCCGCCGGGCCGTACCCGACGAAGTCCCGCTGGATGTAGTAGATGAGGCGTTCGATGGAGAGCGGCCCGATCGAGATCTCCCGGCTCTTCAGGTAGGCCTCGACCTCCCCGCGAAGGTAGGCCCGCTTGTCGGAAAGGCTCAGGCTCGCCACCTCGGGGCCGAGAATCAAGGTGAGCGTCGCCTTCATGTGGTCGACGAGCTCGCGCTCGTGGGCCGTGAGCTGTGGCTCGATGACCTCGTAGAGGTACTCCTTCCGGACCTCGTTGTAGCTGATCCGGCCGTAGGAGTACGGCGGCTGGATCGCCCGCACCTGGAGCTCCTTGACCTCCGGCCCCCCGAGCGGGGGCATGGCGGTGATGAACGTCCCCGGGAGTTCCTCGCCGGGGCCGCCCCCCTTCTCGCCCCCGCCGGCGGGTCCCCCCGCCTCGACGTTGCGGGGGATCTTGACGCGGAAGGAGGAGGAGCTCATCTCGTCCCTATTCGGTGCCCACGCCGATGACCAGGCGGACCTCGGCGTAGATGAGCGTGAAGGAGGCGAGGTCCGTGAAGGCGACCTTGAACGGGTAGCTCGTCGTGAGGGTGGAGGCGCAGCTCGACGGGGCGGTCGTGGTGTAGTGGGACGACGTGAACCCGGAGGGGGCCTGGGCGAAGGTGGAGGCGACGAAGGCCGACCAGGCGCAGGGATAGAACGTCCCCTCGGTGAACTGCGCGTTCAACGTGTCGGTCGCGCTCGTGCTGGTGAACGTCTGGCTGAACACGAAGTGGGAGAACGCCTCCTGGGTCCCCACGCCGGTCGCCTGGGTGGCGATCCCCGTGAGCTCGACGATGGATTCGGTCACGCCGTAGCCCGACCCGGTCTGGTTCACCGAGAGGGTCGGGGGGAACTCGATGACCTGCTGGCTCGTTCCCTGCTCCTCGACGACGGCGTCGTTCTCGAGCGAGAAGGTCTGCGGGGAGTAGTAGCGGGATGGGACCGCGATCTGGAGGGTCCCCATGCTCACGTTCTCGTAGAAGATCGTGCCGGCCCCGGTCGCGCCCGGGGCGGGCCGCATCGAGACGTTCGAGTACGTCCCGCTCCCCGGGCTCGGGGGCACGAACGTGATCGTCGCCACGGTCGGCTGGGAGATCAGCGGGATGCTCTGGGAGGAGAGCGGGAAGGGGGTCGAGACGACCGCTGGGCCGCCGGAAGCGACCTGACCATCGATCCCGTTCTTGAGCTCGGCGAGGGAAACCTCCATCTGGCTCGTCAGGCTCTGTTCGTTCTCGCTCATCCAGAGCGGAACGTACTGGGTCAGGAAGACCCCGAACAGCGCGAAGAACACGAGGAGGGCGAGCAAGGTCCCCACCACGGAGACCACCCCGAGAGAGTTGCGCCGGAACCGTCGCCGGAAGCGACGGCGCCGCCCCGTGGAAGTACTCCGCATCGAAGGTCGCCCCGGTGTTTCCCACCAGGATGGTAATCCTAGTTGGCTTCAGATATAAACGCTCTCATTTGGCCGTCCCTCTTCGAGGGGTCGTGGGAGGTCCGGGACACCCGCCCACGGGCCTCCGGTGGGGCCGATCCCCCCTCCCCACTTCGCGACGTTCCCGCCCGGTAAGGAAGGGGGCGCCGCCGGCGGAGGCGGTCCGTCCCGGTGCCGGGACTATGAGGTGACGAGGAGGGGGACGGCGTACATCGACTTCTGGCCGTTGGGGTCCTTGGCCGTGAGGAAGATGTAGTAGGTGGTCGCGCCGGAGGGATTCGGCGACGTCAGCGATCCGGAGTAGTAGTACAGGCCGCTCCCGCCGGAACCGACCAGCGCCACCGAGCTCGATCCGCCGAGCTCGGTCAGGTTGACGCTGACGGTGTCGCCGGAGCTCGAAGCGAACGTCAGGCGGGCGGAGGCGTTGAACGCGTAGGTCGTCTTGGGGCCGATCGAATCGGGGAGGAGCGAGACCTGGTAGAACACCGGCGCCGTGCTCTGAACCACGGCGACGACGGTCGTACGGTACTCGAGGAGGTCGTTGGAGATCACCGAGACGGTCAGGTTGTCGGGCGAGGTGATCGAATAGGAGGAGAGGTTCATCGTCCAGGTCTGGCCGAAATCCCAGTCGTCGGAGCCGGAGAGGCCCGCGGCCAGCGTGAACGGACTCGGGATCGCGCTCGGATGCTTCAGCGACGCCACGTAGACCGCCGCCTGCGAGACCGACGAGCCCGTGATCACCTGCCCGGAGAGGTGCGTGATCGAGATCGCGGTCACCTGGAGGCCCCCGCTGCCCCCATAGGCGAGAGCGACGGTGAACTGGGTCAACGTCTGCGGCTGGGCCCGCGGGTTCTTCGCCGTGAAGACGAAGATGGAGGCGAACATCGTGATCGTCATGCCGAGCAGGAGGATCGTGGCGACCACTTCGGAGACCCCCCGGCGGGCCCCCCCACGCCGCCATCGGCGAGGCCCGGCTCCCCCCACGAACACTCCGGAAGAGGCCGTACGGGGCCGTCCGACCGCTCCTGGAGCATTCGATGCCCGGGTGGGCTACATAAACCTTCGCGCATGCTCCGCCGGACGGGCGGCGCGGGGGGGAGCGCATCCCCCGGGACAGGATGGGGCCGGGCGCTTACGTCACCGTCACCGGCACCGCGAGCACCGTCTGGGCCCCGTTGCCGTCGGTGGCGGTCAGGAAGAGGTAGTAGGTCGTGGTGCTGGACGGGTTCGGCGAGGTCCCGGAGTAGGTGTAGACGCCGTTTCCCCCCGAGGTCATCGAGAAGGTCCCGCCCCCGGTGGGGAACTCCGTGGTGTTGATCTTCACCGAGTCCCCGCTGGACGTGGAGAAGAAGACCGAGGCAGTCAGGGTGTAGGCGGTCGAGGCGGGGAGGGTCCCGCTCGGGCTCGTCTGGACGGAGCCGAAGTAGGGGGCGAACCCCTTCGTCGCGACCGGGATGGTCGCCTGGTAGTCGAGCTGCCCCGCGGAGATAATCGTGACCGTGAGGTTGTCCGGGGCGGTGATGCCGTAGGTGGTCAAGCTGAGGCTCCAGGTCTCGCCAAAGCTCCAAGCGGTGGCGCCGGAGAGGCCCGCCGCGAGGGTGAAGGCGCTCGGGAACGCCGTCGGATGCTTCTGGGAGGCGAGGTAGATTGCCGCCTGAGCGGTGCTTGCCCCGTTCAGGGTCGATCCGGAGAGGTGGAGGATGCTGATCGAGCTGAGGGTCGTACCGGAGTAGCTCAGGGTCGAATCGAACTCGGTCTGCGGTTGCGGCCCGGGTTTCGGGAAGTCGTTGATGAAGAAGAAGATCGCCGCAAAGAGGATCACCGTGATCGTCAGGAGCAGCATCGTGGCGACGATCGTCGACACGCCCCGGCGCCTCCCGGGAGCGGAGCGGGAGCGAGAAATGGAAGGCGAGGGACCTGGTTGCCCCGAGCGCCGGCCTTCTCGGCCGCCGAGGGCCGCCCCGGACGGGTTCGGCACGAGCTCCGCCACGACCGACCCTCGCATACGTCGTATCGGCGACACGATCAGACGACCGAGATCAGGATGAACGCCTCCGTGATCCGGAGCTCCTTGACGTCCAGCGGGATCGACAGGGAGACGTACTGCCCCGTCGGCGGGCTCTCGCACGTGTACGGCGACGCGATCGAGGTCGTCGAGCTGCAGCCGATCGTCCCGTTCAGGAACGTCGCGGGGAGGGCGTCGAAATAGCTGAGCCACGCCCCGGGGTAGGCCGTGGTGATGTTGAGGACCGGGGTCTCGAGGACCGCCTGGCCCGCGACGCTGATGGGCACGGAGGTCTGGAGCACCGTTTCGGAGATCAGCTCGGTGACGATTGCGGCCGTGGAATAGCCGGACGCGGTGCGGGCGGAGGTCTCCACGAAATTGATCAGGGTGAGGTTCGCCACGTTCCCGTTCGCCGTGGTGGTGAAGTTGAACGGCGGGGGCTCGGCCAGCACCGATCCGCTGGCCGGCTGCCCGACGATCACCGCTCCTCCCTCCAACGACAGGGTCTCGCTGCCGATGTCGTGATTCTGGAGGCCCAGGCTCAGGCTCCCGCTCCCCTCGAAGATGGAGGAGTAGAAACCGGTCGGGCCGGTCCCTCCGAAGGCGCAGTGGGTGGAAGTGGCGGTCTCGCTGAAGTTCTCCCACGTCAGGGCCGGGTCGCCGGAGGGCGTGACCGAGTGGGGTCCGTTGGTCGTCCCGATCGAGTTGTAGAAGAACAAGCTCTGGGTGTCGCTGGTGCCCGTCGTCTTGAGAGCGCCGACCTTGTCGGTCGAGGCGAGGTTCTCGTACGGACAGCCGTTCGTCGCCTCGGGTTCCGTCTCGCCGTAGAAGTTGGTCGTGATCGTGACCGTGTTGCCGTCGAACGTGCCGGAGCTGCCGTACTCGTAGGTGTTGTTTGACCCGTAGAGGTTGAAGTAGACGGCCCCGCTCGTCTTCCCCTGCCATTCGACGATCAAGGTGTTGTGGCTGCCGTACAGGGTGAAATCGAACGAACCCATGTCGTTCGCGTCCTGGAGGACCGTGAGCGTGTTGTCGTCACCGGTGACGTTGATGATCTGGCAGGACCCGGAGTTCCCCTTCAGGCTGAAGACGTAGGTCGCGCTCGTCAGCGAGATGTTCCAGTCCTGCGACGACGAGCATCCGTTCGCGGTGAACGAGCAGGTGGTCGTTCCGCTGGACGTGGAGAGGCTCCCGTCGGGGCTCGAACAGAGCGATCCGGTGCCGGAGACCGGGCCGGCCCGGACGGTTTGGGCGCTCACCCGCGCCCCGGCACCGGACGGTAGGAGGGTCAGGGAACTGCCCGTTGCCGGACCGAACGGGGGAATCGGCGCCGACCCCAGGGCCACGGGATCGGTCAGGGCGGGGCGGATCGACGGAGAACTGACCTCGAGCAGGATGTCCGACTGCAGTTCGCCCATCTGATCCTCCACAAGCAAGAGGTGCTGCAGCTCGGCGTTCTGCTCCTCGGTCGGTAACGGCGCGATCCCGAGCTCGGAGATGAGGGAGATCACGATCAGGAGACCGAACAACGTCGCGATCGCGGAGACCTGGCCACGTCGGTTCCTCGACCACCGACGAGTCCGGCGGCCTCGGCGGGTCGTGCGGGGCCCCTTCATGAATGTGGAGAATTTTAGCTCGCGTAGGCTATTTATACCTGGTGGCAAGAGGTCCGACCCTGTCGACGGTCTTCCCGCCCGCGAATCGTTGGGCGGTCCCCGGCGGGGCCGTCACGCTGCGTCCCTGCAAGCCCCGGGGCGTTCTGCCGTCGAGATTTTCAATATCTATAAAAGGCGGGCCGAACGTCTACATCGGTGCACGACCATGCCCACCTACCGCTGGCGGCGAATCAACCGGTCCCGGACCGGGGTCTCGGGGATCATCGCGACCATCCTTCTGGTCGCGATTACCATCATCGCGGTCGTCGTCCTCGCCATCTTCCGCCCCAACTTGAGCCAGCCTCCCCCCTCGATCGACTACATCGTCAAGGGGGGGCTTTCCGAGCAGGCGTGGAGCGACCCGACGGACTGTAGCAACACCACCCAGTACGCCCATTGCAATGCGCTCCCGGCCATCTTCGTCCTAATCAACGGCCATTCCCCCTCCTACCTGTCGCTCGCAGACCTGAACCTGATCTTCGTCTGCAACGGAACGGACCTCATCGATGCGAGCCTTCTGAGCCTCGAGGTCATACCCGGTTCGGGGGCATCCCCCCCGACCGGCGCACCCCTCATTGGGAGTTGTGGGACCTGGACCTGGGGTGAGGGTGGGCCGAATGCGTACGACGGCGACTACTTCAACCGCCTACTATACTATCAACAGTTCACCCCGGGCGTACCGGGCATCGCTCAGGGGGACATCCTCGTAATCTTTTCCCACCCGACGACTACTTTCTGCGACTATGAGGGGAACTGCCCGGACGACGATTACCATGGGGCTCCTTTGTGGTGCTTCGACGTCCCGGGGGCGTGCAACGTCTATCTCACCTACTCGAGCGGGTCGACTAATGACCTCGTCATGAGCTTCTCCCTCTACGGGCTGAGCCGGCAATAAACGGCGGCCGGGAGGGGAACCGATGCGGGACTGCTTCGCCGCCGCGCAGAATCGAGCGATCACGCGGATCGGCCCGGGCGAGCCCGGGCCGGGCTCTTGGCGAAGGTATCGGGGATTCGCATGAAGGGGCTCCGATCGGCCCGCTTTCGCCGGGGTCGCGCCGGCCGGACAGCCGGCCGCCGGGCGGTCCAGGACCTCGTGGGAACAATCATCATCCTAGCAATCGCCGTGGTGCTGGCGGGTATTGTGACGCTCTGGGTGAACACCTACCCGATCCAGACCGCGAACCGGGCCGATCTGTTCTCAGTGAACCTTACCTACGGAGGGAGCACGTGTGTCCTCAATTGTGGGGGTGGGCGCGGCTCCGGGCAGGCCACCTACGCCTCCTCCATGAACGGCATCAACATCGAGCTCCTCGCCGGCCCGCGGATTACCGGTGCCTCGGTCAGTCAGTCCTCGGTCCGGCTCCAGTCCCAACAGGTTCCCTCCGCCTTCTCGGCCCCGTTCAGCCTGGGAAACGGCCTCGCCGGTTCAACGAGCTGGTCCCCGGGACAGACGTGGAGCCTGAACCTGACCAAGTACGGGCTTCCCTACTACGACAACCTCACGGTGATCGTTGACTCGAGCAACGAGCTCGTCCTGAACGAGGTGGTCCCGGGCCCGAACCCGGTGAGCCCCCCGTACTTCACGAGCGAGTCGGTTGCCCCGAGCTCGGTCGCGCCGGGGGGCACGGTCAACCTGTCCGCCACCCTGGTGGCCCCGGACGGTCTCAACACGAGCACGTCGCCCGCCGAGGTCTACGCGAACTTCACGGAGGTCAACGTCGGGGGCGCCAACAAGCCCACGGCCGAGATTGCCGTGGGAACGGAACCGGAGGGGATGACCTTCGACAGCTCGAACGGCTACGTCTACGTGGCGAACTATGGCTCGAGGTCGGTCTCGGTCATCAACGGCTCCTCGAACACGGTGACCGCCACCATCACCGTCGGGACCGATCCCGACGCCGCATCGTACGACGCCGCGAACGGCTACATCTACGTCACGAACTACGGCTCGAACACGGTGTCGGTCATCAACACCGCGAACGACCGCGTCACCTCGGTGAACGTCGGGACGGAGCCGGACGGCGTGGCGTTCGACAGCGGGACCGGGTACGCCTACGTCGCGAACTACGGTTCGAACTCCGTGTCGGTCATCCGGGCGTCCTCGAACACGGTCACCACGACCGTCACGGTCGGAACGAAGCCGAGCTCCGCGGCGTACGACGCCGCGAACGGCTACGTCTACGTCACGAACTACGGGGGCAGCTCGGTTTCGGTGATCAACGGGGCGACGAACACGGTCGTCACGACGGTGACCGTCGGGTCGGATCCGGACGGAGGCGCGTACGATTCCACCAACGGGTACGTCTACATCACGAACTACGGCGGGCCGTCCGTCTCCGTCATCAAGGGCTCGACGGACGCCGTCGTCGCCACGATCACCACGGGGAGCGAGCCGACCTCCGCATCGTTCGACGGCTCGAACGGCTACGTCTACGTGACCGACTACGGCCAGGCGAACGTCACCATGATCAACGGCTCGACGGACAAGGTGGTGGGGTCCGTGAAAGTGGGGACCGACCCCCGCGGTTCCACCTTCGACACCTCGAACCAGGAGGTCTACACCGCGAACTACGGCTCGAACAACGTGACGGCGATCACGACGTCGACCCTGAAGATCATCTCGCTCACCTACTCGGCCTCGACCGGCTCGTGGTACGCCACGTTCACCCTGCCGGCGGGGATCACCGCCGGGAAGTACTACATCTTCGTCACGGCGGTCGACGACCTTGGGCTCTCCTCCGAGGTCGCGGTCGAGGTGATCGTCACCTGATCCTTGGGGAATCCCGGCCCCGGTCGAGGGGCGGTGTTCCGACCAGGATCCACTGCCCTGCCTTCCTCGTGTGCCCGCCCGGGCTCCTCCGGACGGTCGCGCCGGCTCCGCGGGGGAGACCGTAGCTCCGGGACCGGCCCCGCTAGACTATTGGACCTGTCGGTATCGAGTTTCGGGACCTCGACGATGGCGCTCATCGAGATCGGCCTGCGGGTATCGAACCGCCCGGGCGAGCTCGCCCGGGTCGCGCGGAGCCTCGCCCACGAGAAGATCAACCTGGCCGCGATCTCCGTCGACTCGAGCGGGAAGACCGGATACGTTCGACTGATCGTCAGCCGTCCTGCGCGGGCCGTCACCCTGCTCACCGCGGCCGGACATACGGTCGAGACCCGGGAGCTGATCGCGGTGCACCTGAGCGACGAGGCGGGTAGCTTCCTCCGGGTCCTCGATCTGCTCGCCGAGGCCAAGGTGAACGTCACCAGCGTGGCGATCCTGGTCGGCCGGGAGGGGTCCCAGAGCCTGATCGCGCTCTCCACCTCCGATGTCCGGAGGGCCCGGCGCGTCCTGCAGAAGGCGAAGGTCCTCTCTGACTCGGTCGAGCAGATCATCAGCAACGCCGACCTCGTGGCCTACGCCCCCCGGATTCCTTCGGAGTCCGTCGGGCTCATGATGTGAGCCCGCTCCGTCGAGTCAAGCCTAAGAACCCCCCCGTCTCGGCATCGAGCGCGCGGTTGTGGTCTAGCGGTTAGGACGGTAGCTTCCCAAGCTACCTACTCGGGTTCGAATCCCGACAACCGCACCCGAAACTCCTTGCCGGCGGGCTCGACCGCTCCAGAAGATCCGAGTCGCCGGGGGAGCGGCTCAGGTCTCCCGCCTTTCGCCGAGGGGCCGAGCAACGGTTCGTTCCTCGGAGATCGGCCCAGGGCCGGCCCGCTCTTCGATTGACGACAGGATCTCCCCGGCGCCTCCTTCGCGTCGGCGGCCTTACTCTTCGCGATGGCGAGCCCACGAAACGGTCCCCATGGGCCGCCTCGGCCACCGAGGGGAAGCGATGGTGGCGATTCGTCGCCCTGTGGCAAGCGCCGGTACCCCGACGGATCCGGCCATGATGGCGCGAACCTCTATCTACGACCCGACGGTGGCATCCCCGAATGCCCAGTCCGAGCCCGAAGGAGACGGTGCAGCTCGTCCAAGGCTTGGTTGCCCGAGAGCTCGTTGAGGGATTCGGTCTTCCCGAACGGCAGGCGGCGACCCTCCTCGGCGTGGTTCCCTCCTCGGTCTCCCAGTACCTCTCCGGTAAGCGACTTGGGCCCATGCTCTCCAAGTACGCCGATGACGAGGAGGTCCGGGCCATCACGAACCGCGCGGCCCAAAGGCTTGTGGCTGGCATCTCCAACCCCCGGGCGATCCTCGAGGCGGCCATCCAGCTGGGCGAGAGCTTCTCGGCAGGGCCCCCCGCCCAGCCCTCCTCACCAATCCCGGTGCTGAGCCCCAAGCTACGCCGGAAGGTCCCGGACTGGCTGAGGAGCCGCATCGCTGGGGAGCAGAACGCGGTCGCCGAATGCATGAGACTCGCCCAGCGGTGCCGGGATGAGCTCACGCGTTCGGTCTTCCGTCAGATTGCCTCGGACAGCCTTCGTCATGCCGAGATCGTGGCCGCGTTGGCGGCGTACCTGGACCAAGGGGTCGTTTCGAGCCAGCCGACGGGAATCTCCCGGACCGACGTGCAGAACCTGATCCGTCGCGAGCACGAGGCGGAAGAGACCAGCACGATCGACCTGGGGCCCGAGCTCGGCGGAGTCATGCGCATCCTCTGGGACAGCCTGGAGTCCGACGAGCGGAAGCACGAGCACCTGCTCGAGCTCCTCTTGGCGGCGAGCTCGGACTCGCCACCGACCCATCGAGGACGCCCGCCGCGACGCCCCCCGGCCAGTTGACAGGGCTCCCAATGGGCCGAGGGTCGCCCCGCCCGCCGGGCCTCTCCCGAGCACCGGCTAGGGCAGGGTTCCTGGGGGGCGTGGCGGGCTCCCCCACCCGCATGCGAGGCGACCGGGGACCGACCGGCCACACCCAATGCATTTCCGGGCGGGCCACCCATACTGAAAATCACATAGTGAACCACTTATGTAGCGACTTTACTGACGAAACGATTAAGCTCCTGGCCGGCGAGTGGGGGTGGGACCATGGGCGATTTCTGGATATTCATGGCGCTGACCTCGGCGATGGGACTCTCCATCTTCCTGTCGCTACCGATTGTCTACAGCAAGCGGGCCCAGGGGCGCTGGGCCGCGGGCCTGAACGCGGCCGCGATCGGAATCCTGGTCTTTCTGATGGCCGACGTCTTCTCGGACGTCTCCCCGATTCTCTACCCCAACGGTTACGTGGCCAATGCCACGTACTCCATGGCGTTCGCCGTGGCCTTCTTGGCCGCCTTCTTGGCCCTCTTCGTAGTGGATAACCTCCCCCGGAGCGTGCTCCCTCGGAGTGCGACGCCACCGGGGGAGGCGGCCACTAGGTCCGACGGTTGGGGCGAAACCAGTCCCCGCTCCACCGCCCTCATCATCGCCCTCGGGATCGGACTGCAGAATCTGACCGAAGGGCTGGTTTTCGGGGTGAACTGGACCGCCGGCGCCCTCGGCATCCTCGCGGTCGTCTTCATCGGCTTCTTCCTCCAGAATGTGACCGAAGGATTCCCAATCGCCTCCCCATTCCTAGGGAACTCCGCCGACCGGCGGGCGTCGATGATGGTGGGCCTCTTCCTCGTGGGGGGCCTACCCACCCTCTTGGGCGGGGCGATCGGCTATTTCTGGAGCAGTCCGTTGTTCCTCATCGTCTTCGATGCGATGGCCATCGGAGCGATTGCCTACGTCATACTCCCGATGCTGCGGGTCGCGTTCCGGCCGTTGGAGACCCGCGGGCTGTCGATCCGCAGGAACCAGCTCGTCTACCTGGGCGTGATGGTGGGGTTCGCGCTCGGGTTCGCGGTCAACGCGCTCTGAGGTACCTTCGGATGGAGGTCGCGACCGGTCGCTCCGAGATCGGGGCGTTCACGCAGTGGTGGATCGCCACGTCCACGCAGTTCTGGAACCATGTGCGGACTTACCGGTTCCTGGGCTTGCTCGCCTTCATCGTCGGTATCGCCGCCGCGACGTTGGCGTTCGAGGTCCAGGCGGGGGTCACCCTCGTGCGGGTGGCCCAGCTCCATTCGGCCTCCGAGTACCTCAGCAACTTCCTCGTCTACGCGGGCCTCGTCGTAATCCTCGCGGCCGCCTTCTTCGGGGGGGACGCCCTGAGCCAGGACTTTTCGACCGGGACCGGGTTCTTCACCCTCGTCCTCCCGGTTCCGCGCCCCGTCCTGCTAGCAGGTCGGTATGCCGCGGCGACCCTCGCCTCGGTCCTCATCGTGTCGGTCTACTTCGTGCTTGGGACGCTGGGTGCCCTCTATTTCTTCCCCGCCGGGTCCGTCCCGTGGCTCCTGTTGGCCGAGTCGTTCGGTCTCGCCGCGCTCTACACCCTCTCCGCGCTGGCCGTGGCGTTTACGCTGAGCGCGTTCTTCCGCTCCCCGGCGACGGGGGTCCTCGTCACGGTCCTCGTGCTCTACGTGGGATTCACCATCGTCGAGAG
>JASHSI010000172.1 GCA_030040915.1 Thermoplasmata archaeon
CGCCGCCCAGCCCGGCACCTGCGCGGCCCCGGCGAGCAGCTGGGACATCGGGTTCTCGCCGAGGAACGCGCCGAAGAGGGCCCCGGTCGGGTTGCTCGAGACGATCGACGTGAGGATCCCCGCGTCCGGGGGGCCGACCTGGGCGGTGGCGAGCGCGTGGCCGACCGACGGTCCGAGGCCGGAGGCGAGCCCGACGATGACGATCGTGAAGAAGATCGCCATCGACACCTGCTGGCCGGAGTTCTGCAGCGTCGCGAGCATCCCGGACGCCGCGCCGCGGTTCTCCGCCGGGACCGAGTTCATCACCGAGGCGGCGTTCGGCGAGGCGAACATGCCCATCCCGGCGCCGTTGACGAACAAGATGAGGGCCATCTGCCAGTAGGCGAAGTCGACCGGAAGGAACGAGAGCGCGAGGAAGGCGGCCGCCCCGATTGACATCCCGACGGTGGCGAGGAGCCGGGCCCCGTGCTTGTCGGAGAGCCAACCCGAGAGCGGGCCGGAGACCAGGAAGCCCCCGATCATCGGGGTCATCAGGATCCCCGCCCAGAACGGGGTCTCGGCGAACGAGTAGCCGTGCAGCGGGAGCCAGATCCCCTGGAACCAGATCACGAGCAGCAGCATGAGCCCGCCGCGGGCGAGCGAACCCAGGAAGGAGCAGGAGACGCCCGCGGCGAACGAGCGGACCCGGAACAGCTCGAGGCGGAACATCGGGTCCTTGACCCGCTGCTCGATCAGGACGAACCCGATGAGGAGGAGGCCGCCGGCGGCGAGCGCGGCCCGGACCCAAGGCGATCCCCAGCCAGTCGAGGCGCCCCCGTACGGGAGGAGGCCGTAGGTGATCCCGACGAGGAGGAGCGTGAGACCGGCCCCGAAGGTGATGTTGCCGGCGAAATCGATGTGCTGGTTCGCCTTCCGGACCGAGATCTCCTTCAGCCGAAGGTACGCCCAGACCGTGCCGAAGACCCCGACCGGCACGCTGACGAGGAAGATGATCCGCCACGTCGGGAGGACGTACGGACCGAGCCGCAGGTCGGGGATCCCCGCGAGGATCCCGCCGGCGATGAGCCCGATGAGCGACCCGCCGATGAAGGCGATCTGGTTGACCCCCATCGCCTTCCCACGCTCCTGCGGCGGGAAGGCGTCGGTGAGGAGCGCCGCGGAGTTCGCGAAGAGGAAGGAGGCGCCGACCGCCTGGACGAGCCGGAAGAAGACGAGCGCCCACGCCCCCGTCGTGCCGCTCCACGGTTCCACGAAGAGGAGGATCGAGCCCGTCGAGAAGACCGCGAAGCCGAAGTTGTACATCCGGGCCCGCCCGAATATGTCCGAGAGGCGCCCAACGGTGACGAGGAGCGTCGCCGTCACGACGCCATAGCCGAGCAGGAGCCAGATCAGGAGCGGGAAGGTCCCCGGGTCGAACGGGTTCACCCCGAGCCCCTTGAAGACGACGGGCATCGCGATCAGGAGGATTGACCCATCGATCGAGGCGAGGAGCCCCCCGAGCGTCGTGTTCGAAAGGACGGTCCATTTGTAGTCGACCATGGGGGCTCTCCTCCCGGGGATGTCCGGACCCGGCCTTCGGCCTACGCCGAGCCCGACGATGTGGGGCCGAGCGATCGGTCGTAGAAAGCGAGCACCCGCTGCCAGGCATCCCGCGCGCTCTCGGCGTGGTAGACCTGGGCGCGGGTGTCGTTGAAGAAGGCGTGGCGGGCGCCCGGGTAGACGTGCGACTCGAACGAGCGGCCCGCCTTCGCCATCGCTTCGGCGAGCTGGGGGACTGTCCCGGTGACCCCCGGGTCCTCCCCGCCGTAGAGGCCGAGCACCGACGCGCGGATCTTCGGGACGTCCTCGAGCGGCGGGTTCTGCCCGTAGAAGATGACCGCCGCCTTGAGGTCGGGGTCGACGGTCGCGAGCCGGGCCGACATCGCCCCGCCGAAGCAGAAGCCGACGGATGCGAGGCGGGCCGGGTCGACCTCGGGGAGGGTGCGGAGGTAGCGGGTGACCGCGAGCAGATCCTGGGCGAACCCGGCCTGCACTGCGGGGTTCGACACCTTCCCGAACGCCTCGAGGATCGGTCGGCGCTCCGCGGGCTGGGAGGCCGCGAAGGCGGCGAACTTCGTCGGATCCCGGCGCAGGTCCGGCGGGGCTTGGGCGAACGCCTGCATCGCGAGCCCGATGTTGGCGGGGGTCAGGATCGCCTGCATCTCCCCCGTGAACAGGTTCGGCGCGAGGGCGACGTAGCCCTGGGCCGCGAACCGGTCGGCAACCTTCCGCATGTGCGCGTCGACGCCGAAGATCTCGTGGATGACGACCACCGCCGGATGGCGGGCGGGGCCGCCGGCCGGGAAGGATAGGTAGCCGTCGATCCGGCGGGTCGGCGTCGCGATCTGGACGTCACGGTTCGAAGGCGTCATGGGGGGACCGTGCCTCCCCTGGAACACCGAGGGCTGTTAACTCCCCGGTCTCCCCCGGAGCGCGGTTGGTCGGCCCCGACGTTTCCTCGCTCCGACGAGCGCTCCGCCGACCGAAGCGACATAAGGCGCGGGCCGCTCCCCTCTCCGCCCCCGAGGTACGCAGGATGCCCGTGATCTCGCTCCCGTTCCGGTTCCGCCAACCGTTCCGAGCTCCGGCCCAGTGGGCGTTCGAGTGGTGCATCGATTTCCGACCCGAGGACGCGTCGCTCTACCCGAACCCCAAGAAGCGGACCGTCCAGCGGCTCGCCGACGGGGCGCTCGTCCTCACCGACACGACCTACCCGAAGGGACGCCCGCTGAGGATCCGCCGCCTCATCCGCATCGATCGCGCGAGCCGCTCGTGGACGAACACCCACATCGACGGCCCGTTCCGCCACTCCCAGTTCTGGTACCGGGTGGTTCCGGACGGCGCGCGCTCGTCCCACCTCGAGTTCCGGGGTCTGCAACTCCTGCCGAGCCGCCGGTCCCTCTCGAAGACCGAGATCGCCAAGGCCGCGGAGGAACTGAGGCGCGAGGACGCGCTCCTGTGGAGGAGGCACCTCGCGCCGGCCCTCGATCGCGAGGCGGCCCAGCGTCGCTGATTGGTCATCCACCCCCCGGAGGAGGGGTTTTTCCCTCCCGGCCCCTCCTGGCCGGCATGGAGCCCACCCGAACCCCGAAGCTCGCGCCGTACCTGGTGGTCCACGATGCCGAGGGTCTCGTGCGGTTCCTTGAGAACGGTCTCGGCGGCCGCCTCAGCTACGTGCAGAAGGGCGAGGACGGGCGGCTCCACCACGCCGAGGTGCGGATCGCCGACGGTCTGGTGATGCTCGCCGATGTCCCCGCCGAGCGACCGGCCTTCCCCTCCATGGTCCACCTCTACGTCCCCGATGCGGACGCGGCGTTCGAGCGGGCCGTCCAGGCGGGGGCGTCGAGCCTGCGGCCTCCCGAGGACCAACCCGACGGGGACCGCCGGGGGGGCGTGAAGGACCCGTGGGGGAATCAGTGGTGGTTCACCCGACCGCCGCACGTGACTCCGGCCGCTCGAGCGGGCCAGTAGCCGATTGGCCGGCCGCAGGCCCGTGATTTACCGGTCGCGGGGCGCGGCGCGGGGGACGAGGGTCGGTCCAGGCTCGCGCCGAGCCATGGAGGTTCCAACCTCCCTTCATCGAGAGGTGCCCGCGCTACCGGGCAGGCGGTCCGACGGTGGCTCCGTTCTCCGGGACGGGAGGTCGATCGAAGTCCGGATTCGGCCCGGAATAGGGCACGGGGTAGAGGACGACCACGGCGGGGCGCCCGACCGTCTCGAGATTCCCGAGGATTCCCAAGAGGCCACCGGCGAAAATGAGCGCGAGCCCGGCGAACCCGTACGTCGCGAGGAGGTCGTTGGCGAGCGTGATCGCCGGGAGCGGGACGAGGATCAACAACCCGAGAAGGGCGGCGAGGGTGGCGGCCGAGAGGCTCCGTCGGTGGCGAGGGAACCATGAGAGGGCTCCGACCAGGGCGAAGCCGATCCCGGCGACGGCGAACAGCCCGTACGAAAGGGCCACCCCGGACGGGCAGCCCGTCGCCGGCCCCGGCCCCTTTGAGAGGCATTCTGCCGACGCGACCAGGAGGAGTCCCGCGCTGAGGGTGAGGAACATCCCCCCGAGGAGGAGGAGCAGAAGGGCCCCCGTGGGCGCCCGGGGCCGCGCGGGGGGCATGCATGAGGCGCCCATGACCGAGAGGTACGAAGGCCCCCCTGCGCCATAAGTGCTGTCGAGCGGCGGCACTGCGTGGCGCCCGCCGTCGAACCGCGTGATGCGACGAAAACACGCCCTCGGACGGCGATATACCCAACGAGAGCGCCCTTACTCGGTATCCGTTAGCTCGTCGGCGAGGCCCAGCAGGTCGAGGTACGTGGTGCGCTCCCTCCTCCCCCGCTCGCGTCGAACCGGTTTCGTTAGCTCGAACCCGCACTTGCGGTAGAACAGAATGGAGGCGGCCTGTGCGTTCGTCGTCAACAACCGGACGGCGGAGACGAGTAGGCGATGGCCGCGATCCGTCGGATCAGGATCCTTCCCAGACCCTTCCCCTGGCACGTCCTCTGGACGGCAAGCCGACCCACCTTCAGCGAGGGGATGGATTCGACCCGCCCCTCTTGAAGTAGCTCCCGGAGAGCTTCTTCGCATCGACGTATCCCCGTCGCAAGGAGTCCGTCCCAATGGCGTAGTACGCGACGAGTTCGCCCTGGTAGAAGACCAACCAGGTCGAGCCGAGCTTCTCGCGCTCGTACTCCTCGACCTCATCCGTGTTGAGGGAGTCGTTCAGCGGCGCTTCCCCGCAGTCGAAGCGGGAGACCTGGCCTCGGTCCTGGAACGGCTCGTAACGAAGTAGTCGGGGGTCGACCGCGATCTCGTTCGCGAAGCGGAGACCCTCGGCCATCCCCCTCAGTCGCCCGAGGAGGAGCGGGCCTTCTCGGCCTCGCGGTACTCTGCAAGGGCGCTGCGGAACAGCTTCTTGGCATGGATGGGGGCACTCGGCTTTTCGAGCCGTTCCGCGAGCTCCTTCGCCTCGCGACCCTTGATGACGGGGAGCGACTCTGGCTTCGCCATCTACCCGCTCCGCCCGTGGGCGGAGTCCCGGTCCATGCCGACGGAGTCCATCATGAGCTTGTAACCTTGTTCTCCGTACTTTCCAGGGCTCCCCCATTTGTCGGGAATGCCGTCGCGAGCCCTGGAACCTGAGCCGAGTCACCGGGGTAGGGGCGGACCCAGCGTCCGAGCGACCCGTGTCTCCCATCTTCCGCGGCGTCCGCCCATCGCCCCGGCGAGACGTGGGGGTGACGCGGCCGGACCGTCTCGGGCTCTCCGGTAGCCTTTTGGCCCCCCACAGCGGGTCCGCGGCCGGACCCGTGGCGAACGGAGCGCCGACCTCCCGCTTCTCGTTCCCCCGGCTCATCGTCGGGATCCTCCTTCTCAACGCCTCCGGCGGCGTCCTCTTCGCGGTCCTGCCGCTCCTCGAGATCCGGGAGGGGGGCGGCCCCCTCCTCGCCACCCTCATCTCCGGCGCCCCGCTCGCCGCCCAGGTCCTCGCCACCTTCGTGTGGGGCGCCCTCTCCGACCGGTGGGGGCGGCGTCGCGAGCTCCTCGCGGGCGGCGTCCTAGGGCAATCGGTGCTCTTCCTGACGTACCCGTTCCTCGATCCGATCACGCTCCTCCTGGTCCGGATTCTCCAGGTGTTCCTCGGGGCGACCTCCGTCCTCGCGAACACCGTCGCCACGGAGGACCGGGCCCGTCCGGCCGGGCACGGCCTCGGGGACCTCTCGTTCTGGGGCGGCATCGGCGGGGTCCTTGGGGTTCTTGCCGGGCTCCCGTTCCTCGGCGGCAGCGGCCTCGCCGCCCATTCGGCGGCGGCGGACGGGCTGTTCGTCCTGCTCGCCCTCCTGAGCGGCGCCTCTGTCCTCTTCCTCGCCCTCACCGGGGAGATCGCCCGACCGAAGGCGACGACCCCGCTGAAGCGCGCGTTCCACTTCGAGAGCGGTCCGTGGGTGGTCCGACTCTCCCTCGCGACGGCCGTCGTCGGCGTCGCGAACTACCTCGTCTTCACGACGTTCCCCTTGTTCATCCACGACGTCCTCGCGGCGAACGGGCCAGTGGTCTTCGGCACCCTCACGAACCCGACCCAGCAGCTCGCCCTCCTGTCGATCGGCGCCGGCATGGGGGGCGTCGTCGTTTCCCGGATCACCGGCCGCTGGGTTGAAGGAGAGCGGCGTCGTCGGCGCCTCTACCTCGTCGCGCCGGCGATCTACGCGCTCCTCTGGGCCGGGTTCGCGCTGGTCCGCTCCTTCGATGTGGTCTTCCTGATCTGGTCGTTCCCCGCCTCGATCTTCTTCACGCTGCCCCTGACCCGGGAGGTCTCGGCGCTCACGCCGCGCCACGAGCGGGGGCGGGCCGTCGGGATCCTCGGCGCCGCCTACACGCTGGGGGGTCTCGGGGGGGCGTTCCTCGGCGGCATCGCCGTCGGCGCGGATCTGCCGTTCCGATCGATGTACCTCGCGGCGGCCGGCATCGACCTCCTCGGGATGGTCATCCTCTACGCCGTGGTCCGGGGCCGGGGAGGCCTGCCGAGCGGCGAGCCGCCCTCCCTCGTCGTGTCCGGGTCCGCCGCCCGGTAGCGGGTGCCCGATCGGGTCCCGTTCAGGTGGGGGGGCTGGGGCCGGCCGTCCCCCGGTGCCCGCAGTCGTCGCATGCCGCGACCCAGCAGATCGACGGGATCGCGAAGGAGAGCCGGTGGGGGAGGACGTGGACGAGCCAGTCGGCGACCTCCCGGGGGATCGCCCGCAATCCCCGGAGGGCCGCGAGGAGGACCGCGAGGCCCAGGAAGGCGAGGGGGATCACCGGCCATATCCCGTAGCCGAGGAAGAGGAGCGGGACGCCGAAGACGAGGGCCATGGCGACCGAGGCGGCCCAGACCCTCCCGAGCGTGGAGAGGTCGAACGAGAAGAGTCCCGTGCCGCGGAGCTCGAGGTACAGGACGAGGATCGGTCCCCAGTACATCGCCGAGTTGCCGAAGGCGGCCCCGAGGATGCCGAACCGGGGGACGAGGAGGAGCGACAGCAGCGCGTTCGCCGTGAGCGCGAGCAGCGCGGCCCGGAGGATCGTCGGCGTCCTCCGGGTGCCGCTCGCGAGGTTCGTCATCACCTGGGAGGGGACGGTCACCGCCGCGACGGTGATCAGGACGGCGAGCGGGAGCCCGTCGGCGACGAACGCGGGGCCGACGAGGAGGTGGAGGAGGAACGGCCCCCCCGCCGCGATGGCGAGGGCGAACGGGACGTAGACGAGGACGATCAGGTTCGTGGCGACCCGGGTCATCCGCCGGATCGCCTCCCCGTCCCCCCGGCCGAAGTGCTCGGAGATCCGGGGGAGGAGGACGGTGGAGAACGGCGAGATCACGACCGTGCTCCCCGCGACAAACAGGAGGGCGTAGTTGTACAGGCCCACGTTCGCCAGGTTCGAGATCGAGGCGAGGATCAGACGGTCGACGTAGGTGGCGCTCGTGCTGATGAGCGCGGACGCGAGGATCGGGAGCGAGTAGGCCAGCACGGCCCGGTAGAGCGGCGTCCCGGGGAGGCCCGGGGAAGGGCGTTCCTCCTCCGCGGGCGAGCCCGTCGCGACCGGGGAGCGCGTTCCCATCGCGCCGAGGTAGAGCGCGCACCCGGCGGCGGCGCCCAGGATCCATCCGAGGACGATGGAGCGCAGCCCGGGCCAGACGGTGTAGAACGCGATCGCTCCCCCGTAGGTGAGCGTGTAGGCGGCGACCGACCGCGCCGCGTAGAGCACCCAGCGCTGGAGCCCGAGCACCACCCCCTGGAGGATGGTCATCGCCGTCGCGAGCCCCGCGTACACGCCGAGGAGTTGGATCATCGCAGCGTAGCCCGGGCTGCGGAACAGGAGCGGCGAGAGCGACTCGGAGAGCCCGAAGGTGAGCGCGAACCCGACGCCGGCCAGCACGATCGCCGCGAGTACCGAGCTGCGCAGGAGGAGCCGGAGGATCACGGGCTCGTTCCGCCCCCGGTAGAAGGAGAGGAAGTGCTGGAAGCCCGAGTTCAGGCCGAGGGAGACGCCGGCCGAGACGATCGTGGCGATCGCCTGCAGCACGACGACCGCGCCGAGCTCGGTCGCGGGGAGGATCCGCGCGAGGTAGAGGAAGAAGATCGTCCCGGTGAGGTAGAAGTAGACCGAGCTGAAGTAGACCCAGTGGATATCGGACCGCCGGGTACCCTCCGGCGCCTCGGCCTCCCCCGACACTTCGATCCACGGGCCCCGGACCACGAGCGGTCGGGGCTCCGTTCGTTACCACACCACGCCCCTTCTTGAGCGGAGCTTACCGGAGGTACCACCCTCAGCGCGAAGGCGGCTGGTTCCGGCCCGTCCCCGAGCGCGATCGGCAGCCCTCCCCCGAACGGGATCGCGGGGACTTCGGAGGTGGGGCCCGAACGCCGACGGGATTCGGCGACTAGTCGGGGCCCGCGGCGGCTGCCTCCGGGCCGGCGGCAGGATTGGGTGGGAAGCTCCGGGTGACGTACCAGCCGGCCACGACGTTCCCCAGGACGATCGAGAGGAGCGCGACCCCGAAGACGCACGCGACAATCGCCTGGACCGTCGAGGTCGGGAGGCCCTTGGGAGGCGAGGCGAGGAGCGAGAGGGCGAGCACGACCGGGAGCGCGCCCCGGACCCCCGACATGACGATCACGTTGTACCAGCGGTTCGGCATCCGGCCCGGCCCCCGCACCGAGAGGGGGCGCTCCGCGTAGACGAACAACGCGCGGCCGAGGGTCATGATCACGAAGACGACCAGGATGAGGCCCAGGTAGTCGAGGAGGTGGCCGAGGGCGAACAGTAGGCCCATCGAGAGGAAGATGACGGAGTTGGCGACGTAGACGACCACGCTCCAGAAGGCGTCGATCGACTTCTGGACGTCGGGCGCCACCGCCCGGGGCGCGACGAACGAGCCGACCGCGATCCCCGCGATCGCGCAGGCGATGATCCCGGAGGCGCCGACTGCGTCGGCGAGGAAGAACGCCCCGTACGCCGCGACCATGGAGAGCGCCGTCTCGATCGGCGCGTCGTTGAGCTGGCGGTGCAGGAGGTACATCCCGCCGGCGACCCCCACCCCGACGAGGAGCCCGCCGAACGTCAGCCAGGTGAACTGGAGCGCCGCCCCGACCGGGCTCCACGTCCCGGTGGCGAGCACCCCGACGAGCACGGTGAACAGCATGACTCCCACCGCGTCGTTGAGGAGGGACTCCGATTCGACGATCGTGGCGAGCTCCGCCGGGACCTTGAGACGCCGGAAGAGGTCGACGACCGCGATCGGATCGGTCGGGGAAAGGATGGCGGCGAGGAGGAGCGCGGCCTCGAGCGGGAGGACGGCGAGCCGGGCGAGCAGGACCCCCGTGAAGACGGTGATGAAGACGACCCCGACGAACGCCAGGAAGAGGATGAGCCCGGCCCTGCGGCGGATCCAGTGGTAGTCCACGTGCAGCGCCGCCTCGAAGATGATCGGAGGGAGGAGGAGGTCGAAGAACAGGTTCGGGGCGAGGAGCGCCTTCATGCTCGCCGCGAGCGGGGCGAGGACCGGTCCGTTCGCGAGGATCCCGATCACGAAGCCGATGACCACGAGGCCGATCGTGTACGGGATGCGGAGGCGCCGGAACGCGATCACCCCGAGGATCGCGAGGAGCAACAGTTCGAGCAGCGGGACGAAATCGATCACCGGTCGTTCCAAGGTAGTTCACCCGTCCCATACAATCTCCGTCGTTACGGCGCCCTCCTCGGTTCGAACGGACGGCCCCCGGGCGCCCCGCAGCTCGCGAGGGGCGCTGACCGAGTCGCCCGCGTCCCGGCCAACGGACCGGGCGGGATCGTCCCCCGTCGCTTGGGCTAAATGGGGCGTCGCCTGACCTACCGGGCGGGTCGCACGTGCCACGCCGATTCCATCGCGGGGCCACCGGATTCTGTCGGCGTCCGGCGTTCCTGATCGCTTCCCTCGCCGCAGTGGTCCTCCTCCTGAGCCCGTACCCAGCGTCCTACTCCGCAAGCGAGCATCTGGCCTCGATTCCCGTCTCCGTTGAGTCGGCCCGGGCGGAGGTTCGTTCGAACCCGGTCGCCGCCGGGCCGGCGGCGGCCGCGGACCCGATCCCACTGTCAGACCCCTCGGTGAGGGCCGGGATACCTACGCCGTGCCCGGCCAGCCGTTGCACGGCCGGCCCACGCGCGTCGTCGCCAGGCCCGCTCGCCGCGGTGCCGCCCTCGTGGGAGAATGAGACCGGGCTCTCTACGACCGCGCCGCCGGGCGAGGCCGGCGCGGCCCTCGCATTCGACGGCGCGAGCGGCGCCGGCTACGACGTCCTCTTCGGGGGCGAGACGCTCTCCGGGTTCCTCAACGGCACCTGGGCCTACCAGAACGGCTCCTGGTCGAACATCTCCCGGTCGGCCTGTCGGAGCGTCTGCCCTCCCCCGCTCGCCTACGCCTCGATGGCGTACGATCCGGCGATCGGTGCCCTCGTTCTCGTCGGCGGCCTCACGAGCTGCCTCGGCAACAACTGCACCGAGGGGTACAGCTCGACGATCTACTGGTTCCAGAACGGGAGCTGGTCGGTGGGGCTCGGCTTCGACCCCGTGCCGGCCGACAGCGCCTCGCTCGCCTGGTACTCGCCCGGGAACTGCCTCCTCCTGTTCGGGGGGGACACGCTGAGCGGTCCCTCCGGGAGCACGAACTGCTACAACGGGACCACGGGCGGCTGGGCGGGATACTCGGGGGGCCCGTCCCCGAGGTGGGGGGCCGGCATGGCCAACAGCTCGGCCGGATACGACGTGCTGTTCGGCGGCACGAGCCTCTTCGGCGCGCTCAACGACACCTGGATTTTCGCGAACGGTTCGTGGCGATTGGTCGACCTCGGCCCCTCCGGAGCCCCTCCCGCCCGGTACTCGTCGGTCCTCGCCGAGAGCCCGGCGGCCACGGTTCCCGGGACCGCGGCGAGCGGGGACGTCGTCCTGTTCGGCGGGGAGGGCCCGGACGCGATCCTCAACGACACCTGGACCTTCCGGGTCTCTACCTCCGTCGGCCCGGGAGGCCAGGCGTTCGGGAACTGGACCGAGGACCCCTCCCAGCCGACGCCGCCGCCGCGGTACGGCGCGAGCGCGACGCTCGACTTCAACGCCTCCCGGGTGGTCCTCATCGGGGGCGCGAGCCCGGGGGCGCCCGGGGGGCTCTCGGGGACCTGGGCATATTTCCACCTCGCCGCCTCCATCTCCGAATCGACGGGCGAGCTCAACGCCGAGAGCGAGGTGAACTTCACCGTGCTCGCCGGCGGGGGGAGCCCGCCGTACAGCTACTCGTACTCGGGCCTACCGCCCGGTTGCGTCGGTTCCGACATCGACGCAATCACCTGCGTTCCCGACCAGCACGGCCACTTCACGGTGGGCGTGCTCGTCACCGACGCCAAGGGTCGCACGGCCGCCTCGAGCGTCGCGCTCACCGTCGACCCGTACGGCTCGACGATCGAGCTTAAGACGGAGTTCGCGGGCATGTTCTACACCGGGTTCTCCTTCGACGACACCTTCGGCGTCGAAACGACGATCGACGGGACGGCCCCCGCGTTCGTCAACGGCACGATTGGGAACGAACCGGTCCAGTTCGCCCGCACGAGCGGGACCTTGTGGAACGCGACGATCGACATGGGGGCCGTTGCTCCGGGCGCCGTCCTGACCGTGCAGGCGAACTACACGAACTGGTCGCTGTACGGCTCGCTTCCCGTCTCGATCGTCGAGTCGCCCCCGTGGATGATCTCGATCTACGATTTCCCGGGGGCGGTGATCTCCCCGCTCGTCAACTCGACCCCCCGCGAGTGGAACGAGAGCTACTCTGAGGCGATCGCGATGGGCTGGTCGCTCGGGACCCTCCTCAACTTCGCGATCCCGACGCCCGGGTTCTCGGGGGCGTACTCGCTCGTCCCCGGCCTCACGGCGACGTTTACGTTCACCTCGTGGGGGAACGTCACCATGGCCGGCACGATCAGCTCCGATCCGTCGATCACGATCGGACCGGTGGAGATCAGCGCCAAGATCCCCGGTGTCGACTTCAGCGCCACGGTGAAGGTCTCGGGGAGCTTCTCGGTCGTGCCGATCGGCGCGGGCGGTCCCCCCCGGGCCTACGGGGTCGACTGGAACTCGCTCTCCGCCGGGCTTGAGCTCGACGCCGAGTTCGAGACCGAGGTCCCGCTCTTCCCGGCCTCCTCCCCGGAGGGGGACATCGGCCTCAGCCTCCTGCTCAAGATCGCGCCGTCGGTCTCGGTCACGGTCTTCCTCGACCCGGCGACCGTCCCCGGTAACTTCCTCGGTGGGCTCGACATGATGGTCCAGAACCTCGTCGTCGGGCTCGGGGTCGCCTTCACCGTCGCCCTCCAGGCCGGCATCTCCGACGTCTTCGAGATCGGCGGCGGGGGGACGCTCTCCCTGCAGACGCTGTTCCAGACGGCGACCCCGCACCTCGCCGGGCTCTGGCTCAACGCCTCGGTGTTCGCGTTCGTCCAGCTCCTGTGCTTCAAGATCACGTGGACGCTCTGGTCCGGCACCCTCTACCAGTACGGCGGCGGCGACCCCGCGGCCCCGCTCGCCCTCCCCGCGCCCACCTTGACGTGGACGTGGGCGCTCGCCCCGCGCTACTACAATACCTCCGCGTACGACCGACTCGTCTGGAACGGCTCGGGGCCCGGCCTCGCCGTGGAGGACGTCTACCCGGCAACCTCCGTCTCGATGACCGGCGCTGGCGACCAGGCGCTCATCGCGTACACCTCCGACGACGTGAGCGTGCCGGAGCGCGAGGGGATTGACCTGGACGGCCTCGAGCTGGGAAGCTCGGGGACCCTCGCCGCCGCCCCGATGCCCTCACCGGCGGGCGACGTCGCGTTCGATCCGGAGCTCCTCACCCTTCCGAACGGACCGGTCCGTGAGGTCTTCTCGGCGGTCCCCGACGCCGCGCTCGCGGGCGCCGACCCCAGCTCGATCTCCGGCTACTCCGTGGAGACGTCGGTTCGGGGGCCCTCGGGCGGCGCCTGGAGCTCCCCCGTCCCGATCCAGTCCTGGGGCTACCCGATCTCCTACGCGCTCGACGCCTGCGGGGCCGACGGGGCGCTCGCGGTCCTCGACGCGCCCGAGTTCGGCCCGAACGCCACGACCCCCGAGCGGCTCGTCATCTACGACCCCACGACCGGCGCGATCGAGGCGAACGGGAGCGTCCGGGGAATGGCCCTCGTCACGGGGTACGATTGCACCGACGGGATCGCCTCGCTGACCGACGTGGCGGGGAACATTTCGCTCGACAAGGTCCTGGCGGGCCCGCTCGTCTCCATCAACTCGGCCGTGCCGTCCAGCTGGAACCTGACCGCCCTCGCCTGGGTCGCGGGTGCCCCCCGCGAGTTGGCGCTGCTCTACCGAAGCGCGGGCGCGGCGGAGGCGGTCGTCTATGCCCTCCCCACGGGAACCCCCGTGGCCTCGACCCCCGTGTCGCCCAACGCGAGCACGGTCGAGGCGATCGCCTACGGCTCGGGCACGTACGTCTTCGTCGGGATTCCCGGCGGGGTCCAGCCGTACTACCTTTCCGCGTCGAACACGACCGAGCTCGGGAAGGTCGCCGTGCCCGGCCTCACGCATTTCGACGTCGCGCTCGCGGGGGCGTGGATCGTCGTCCTCGGCCTCGGCGCGACGGGCAATTCGACCGAGCCGATCGACAACCTGACGATCGCGCGGATCGCCGTCCCTCCCCTCCCGGCCGCGCCCGTCCGGTCCCCACCGCCCTCGCTCGCGGCGGAGATCGCCGACAACGCCGTCGCGATCGTCCTCGGCGCCCTCCTGGCCGCCCTCCTCCTCGCCGTCCTCCCCCTCTACCGGACGAACCGACCGCGCCCGACGGAACCGGCGGTCGGTGGCGCGGCCCCTCCCGGGCCCCCGGGGACGACCCGGCCCCCCGAAGCACCGGATCCGAACGCTACGGGGGCCCCGCCGACGCCCCCGCCGCCGGGGACCCCGTAGGCGGCCGACGCCGTCGGCCCCGGAGCAGCACGAGCGCGCCGGCCACCGCGAGATCCGCGGCCCCGAGGCCCGCGTCGACGACCGGGAACGGCTTCGCGGCCGGCGCAACCGGCGCGGGGGCCGACTCCACGACCGTGGTGTTCGCCGTTCCGACCTCGCCGCCGCCGTCCTCCACGGTCACGGAAACGGTGTAGTTCCCGGGCGCGGCGTACGCGTGCGCGACCGAGGACTCGTTCACCCCGCGGTCGCCCTCGACCCCGGTCGTCACCTCGCCCCCATCTCCGAACGACCAGAGGAAGGTGTAGGGTCCCACGCCCCCGGTCACGCCGGCCGTCCAGTTCTCGAGCGTTCCGGCCGGGACCGGCCTGAGCGGGACGGCGAGCGAGACGAGGAGAGGTCCGCCGACGACCACTTCCGTCCCGTTGGAGGCGGAGGCCCCCGCCGCGTCCCGGAGCGTCGCGGCGACCCGGTAGCGGCCCGGATGGAGGTAGACGTGGTTGCTCCCGAGCCCCGTTCCGGTCGACCCATCGCCGTAGGACCAGGTGACGGAGAACGGCGGGCTTCCCCCCGTGACGAGGGCCCCCAGCTCGACGTTTCCGGTTCCATCGAGCGACGACGGGGTCGCCGTCACCCGCAGCGACGGGGCCACGGCGACCGTCAGGAGGACCGTGGCGGAGGCGGTCGCGCCGACCTCGTCGGTGACCGTGACCCCGACCACGAAGCTCCCGTTCCCGGTCGGGGTGCAGGGAAGCGTCGACTCATCCTCGGAGACGCACCCCGGGGGGAGACCGGTGTAGGCGTAGGAGAGGTTCCCGGATCCGCCCGAGGCCTGGACCGCGATCTCGGTGGAGGTCCCGACGTCGACCGCGTCCGAGAGCCCCTGGGCCGAGCCGATCACGGGGGTGGTCGCGAACTCGATTACGGAGCCGCCCGCGGCATCGGAGACGAACACCTGGTCGATCGCCGAGGCGACGGTGATCGCCGAGGGCCCGTTCCCCGCCGGGACACTCCGGTGCGGCCCGGAGACGCCGGCCGCGCTGCTGCCGTTGAGGACGGTCAGGTTGTCCGAGCCCTGATCGGCGACGAGGACGAGGTCCCCGTCGGGATCGTAGGTGACGAAGACGGGGCTCGTACCGACCCCCACCGTGGCGAGAGTCGACCCGTTCGTGGGGTCGACCACGGCGACCTGGTCGAACAACGTCTCGGCGATGTAGAGGTCGCCGTCGACCGGGTCGTAGGCGACGTCGTTCCAGAACGGGTAGCCGTTGACGTTGAACTCGGTGGCGCTGCCGTTCAAGGGGTTCCACGCCACGAGCGCCGGGGTGTCCCCACACGCCCACTCGTTCGGGGCGAAGTAGACGGCCCCACTCGTCGGGTCGACCGCGAGCAGCTCGGCGAGGCCGGGCGGGGGAGCGCTGCAGGCGTAGGGGACGCCGTAGTGTGCGACGAGCGATCCGTTCGAGGCCCCGATCGCCTCGGCGGCCTCGGTGTCGGCGAATACGACGAGGCCGTCGGCCGGGTCGTCGATGGCGTAGAGGGGGGCGAACGGGAGCGAGACGTTCCCCTCGATCCGGCCGGTCGTCGCGTCGAGGAGTGTGACGTTGTCGCTTCCCGAGTTGGCCACGAAGATCCGACCGGTGCCGGGGTCGTAGGCGAGCGACTCCGGCGCGTAACCGGTCGTGAACCCCACCGGCTGGTCCGCCTCGGGTCCGATCGGCAGGGGTGAGGCGGGCTCGGTGGTTCCGGGGGTCAGCGCCACGACGGCGTTCGGCAGGCTGCCGTGGTCGGTGCGGTCGTAGTCCCAGTACGCTTCGGGGACGTACAGCTCCCCGTCGTCCGGGTCGAAGGTGCCGGCCCCCGGCGAACCCCCCAGGTCGATGATCGGCAGGGCGGTCGAGCCGTTCGCCACGTCGACGCCGCTCACGTAGCTCTGGCCCTCGTGAGCGACGTAGTCGACCCCGCTCCGTGGATCGAACGCCTGGTAGCTCGGGCCGAGCCCGAGGAAGGAGCTCGTCCAGTCGATCGTGCCGTTCGAAGGGAAGAGCACGCCGAGGTCCCCCTCGGCGAACGACGACCACCATCGCGCTCCGACGAGCAGCACGTCGCCGTTCGATGGCTCGAGGACCATCGAGTCCGCGTAGACGTTCTGACCGAGAGTTCCCGCGATCGGTTCCGATCCGACGGCCGCTTGGACCTCGGGGTCGATCACGAGGATCGAGGAGCCGTAGGAGACGTTCCGCTCGAGGACGAAGAGGCGGTCGTCCACGGGGTCGTAGAGGATCGTCGAGTCGATCGTGAACGTGTACGGCCCGAGGATCTCCGGGGCGGCAGCGGCCCCGGTGGAACCGTTCAGCACCGCGACTACGGCCTGGAACCCGCTCGCCAGCGCGTAGATGTCCCCGTTCACCGGGTCGTAGGCGAGGCTCGTCAGGTCGGCCCCGTACGGCGCGTCGAGATCGGCCGAGATCGAACGGGCGTCGAAGGTGCGAAGCGAGATCTCGGTGACGTTCCCCGATACCCCGTCGGCGACGAACAGCTCAGCGGAGTACGGATCGAGGGCGAGCGCGTCGGGGTCCGGTCCGACCGGGACCGGGGCGGTCACCGGGAGGTAGGTGGTGGCGTTCAGGATCGCGACTCGCCCCCCGGTCGCGTTCGGGATTTCGGCGACGAACATCCAGTCGGTCGACGGATCGTACAGGAGCGCCGTGACGTTGGGCGTCCCCGGGATCGTTCCGATGACGGAAGAATCGGCGATATCGACGAGGGTGAGGTTCGGAGCGACTCCCGGCGAGGAGGCGTTGTAGCCGAGCCAGAGGGTCCCGTCGGCCGGGTCGACGGCGAGGTCCCCGGGCGAGGAGCCATTCTGCGTCAAGCGCAGGCCCGGCAAGGCCGAGCCATTCGAGAGGAGCCAAGTGTACGCCGGGCCCCCGATCGGGGCGGAGGGGGCCGGCGCGGCGGTGTCCGGCCGGGGTCCCGGGGCGGGGGACAGCGCCGCCGCGGGGTGTGGAGGGAGCAACCCCGAGAGCCGGGCTGGGGCTCCGTCCGCTCCCGGTCCGACTCCCGTCGCCGGGACCAGCAGGGCCGCGATTACGACCCCCAGCAGGAGCGTCCGTTCGACCTGGCGGCCGGACGTGGATCGCGATGGCATGAATGTTGGGAGCCCCGAATTCCCAGACGGCCCACCGAGGGTCCTCTAGGTATTTGGGCCTGGCTCCCGGCGGTTCTCCCGTTCGGCCGCCACTCCGTCGAGGAAGCCGAGGACCGCTCGGTCGAACCCCGCGGGCGAAGAGCGGTTGGGGGTGTGGTCCCCGTCGGCCAGCGAGACGTGGCGCCCGTCGGGGACCTCGCTCGCAAAGCGGGCCAGGATCATGTTGTCGGCCGGGTTGTCGTGGGCCCCCGTGATGGCGAGGAGGGGCAGTCCACCCCGGCGCAGCGTATCGGCCACGGGCCGGGACGGTGGGGAGCCGGCGGGCCCCTGCCCGGTGAAGAACCTCGACCAGACCGCGAAGTTGTCGGAGGCGATCGCTCGCAGTTGGCGGCGCTCGGAGGGAGGGACCTTCGGGGCCCAGATGTCGAGCGTCAGCTCGACCGCCTCCTCCTTCCGACCGGCCTTCATGAGCTCCCCCAGGCGGGTCTCGCGTTCCGCACCGGACTCCTGGAACCGGGCCATCTCCTCCGAGGTCGGCTCGAGGTCGGGCGGGTAGCCCGCCACGAGGATGAGCCCCCGGACCCGGTCGGGGTTCAGGGCGGCGAAGGCCGAGGCGCTGGAGGCCCCGACCGAGTTCCCTAAGACGGTCACCCGGGGAAGCCCGAGATGGTCCACGACCGCCCGGAGGTCGTCCGGGTCGGAGGAGGGGCTCCAGTCGCCGGTCGACCGGCCATGTCCCCGGAGGTCGACCCGGATCACCGTGTGCCGGTCCGCGTAGCTCGCGAACTGTGGGCCCCACTCCCGTCGGTCCAGGAAGGCCGAATGGACGAGGAGGAGCGCCGGCCCCTCGCCGGATCGCTCGAAGTGGATCGTGCCTCCCGGCACCGGGACGGAACCGCCGGTCACGCTAGCGGGCATGAACGGGGAGGGCCCGGCGGTGCATAAGTCGCCGGGGCCGAAGGGTCCGGTCCTGCGCCGCCAGCGACTCGAACGCCGGACGCATGGACCTGGGGATGCCCGAGTAGGTCCGAAGGCATCGCGCCGCGTCGGCAGGCGTCATCCGCGCGACCGGGGCGCTGACCCGGAGGACGAGCCGACCTCGCTGCCGGACGCTCGAGACGATCTGGGCCGTTCGACCTCGTCGCACCCGGCGCGCCTCGAATCGAAGCGGGAGCGCGAGCTGCAGGCGCCCGAGCCCCTCGACCTTCAACGGTCCGGAGATCCGAGAAGGTCCCTGCCGCTCCCACAGGGCCCACCCGAGGGTCTCGATCGCGGCGGTCAGCGCCAGGCCCAGGTTCCAGTTCGTCGGCCAGCCCTCGAACTCGGGCCGGGGTGCGAGCTCGCTGCGCACCGCTCGGCCATCGTCGAAGAAGCGGAGGCGCAGGCCGCGCCGGTTCCGGGGTCCGCATCCGAAGCACGGGTTCTCGTTCCCGTCGTCCTCGAGGAGTTTTCCCGTTCGCCGCATGGTCCGGGGCGGGGGAAAGGCCGACGGGACCATGAAGCCACGCCCGGAGGTTCGGTCGGCGCGGGGGTCGGCCAGCGCGTCCCGCGACCCGTCCATGGCGTGGCCACGCCCGGGGGGGCGTTGAAGAGTTAGATAAGGGGCCAAGGCGTTCGCCCTCGGCCTATGTCCGCTCGTCGGGCGTTCTTGGTGGGCTTGATCGCGGCGGCGACCATCATTTCCTTGGGTAGCGGGATCGGGTCCGCCCATCCCGTCGGGCCCCCGGCTACCGCCGTCGCGCCGGGGAGCGGCGCTCTGCTGACGGTCTCCCCGACCACGGATTCCCTCTCGGGGGCGGCGGGCCCCACGGCTCCGGCGGCCGGCGCGTCCGATCCGGTCGCGGCCACGACGTCGACCGGGCCGGCGGTCCCGAGCCTCGCTGAGCGGGCCGCCCAGGAACAGAGCATCCTCGCCCAGGCGAAGTCCGACGGGATCCCGCTCTCCGCGGTCTCGCTGCCGAACCTTCTCGGCACGGACCAGGTCTCGAACGGGGTCGTCGATCCGATCGATGCCGTGGCTCCGGCCCCCATGGGCCTCGGCGCCTTCGGGGTGCTCAACACCACCGGGACCCCCAAGCCGTACACGATCGAGACCTCGAGCTGGGAGGGAACGATCACGCTCGATTCCGTCAACACCTTCTGGCTCGACAACGACGGAGCGCTCTCGACGACCGGCACCAACAACACCTTCGGCGTCCAACTGAACGCCATCACGAACGACACCACCGTCGGCGACTCTAGCACCGGCGCGTTCTGGGCCCAGAACGTGTTCTACTGGAACATCGTCCCCGGGTCGATCACCTTCCTCGACAACATCTGGAACTTCTCCTCGCCCGCCGAGTCGCTCACGCCCGGGACGATCTACTCGGGGAACGGGACCCCCGTCTATCCGACCTTCTACTACGACTTCGGCCCGACGATCTCGGTCAGCCTGCCGGTGACGGTCCACCTCTACCTCAACTCGAGCACGACGGACGACCCGACGAGCGGGATCGGCTACTCGACGGTCCGGTTCGGCTACTCGATCGTGAACGCGGCCACCAGCGCGGTCGAGGCGACCGGCGTCTACGACACCGTGGTGTTCAACTCGACCGTCCCGTACGCCCAGGTCCCGGCCTCCCCGTTCCTGGTCGATGGCTCCCAGCTCACCCCGACGGGGTACCTGCCCTACGATGCCGAGCTCATGATCGGCGGACCCGGTGGCGGGACGACGACCTCGGTCTACGGCATCGACGCCACCGAGAGCCTCCAGTACTGGCAAGCGGGGTCGACGAGCTCCAGCGGGGGGTTCGGGCCGAACTCCCACTCCCGTAGCGCGGGCCGGTACGTGAACCCTGCATCGGCTTGGAACGAAGGAGGCGACACGGGAGAGACCTCCGAGGGGATCGCCGAGACGTACACGACCCCGGGGACGGTCTCCGTGACGGCCGGCCCGTCGATCCCCGCCCCGCTCTGGAACGCGACCCCCGGCGGGAACGAGGGCCGGGCGACGTTCTCCGGGGCCCTTTCCCCGACGAACGCGTTCGTCTTCTTCAACCCGGGACGGAGCACCGATCCGAACACCTCCGCGTGGGCGCCGACCCAGACGTCGAGGACGGTCCGCTACGTCCTGCCCCCCGGGACCTACACGGTCTCGGCGATGTTGAGCGACTACCGACCCACCGTGACGACCGTGACCGGGCGCTCCGGGGGCACGACGTCGCTCTCCCTCGGTCTCTCGTGGGACCCGCGGATGGGCGTCTACACCCCGCTCGTCGCCTGGGAGAACTCCCAGCTCGCCGCCATCTCCTCGAGCGGGAGCGGGACGAGCGCGAACCCGTACCTCCTCGTCAACAACGCCCCGCCCGGTGGCGCCGGCCTCGATCCGGACTTCGGCGAAGCGAACGACTTCCTCTTCCCGGTGTTCCCCGGCCTTCTCCTCGCCGACACGACGGCGAGCGTCAACGTGGTCGATCCGTCGCTCTTCGGGGTGACGTACGCGGCCGTGTACTCCCTGGGGCTCGAGAACCTCGGGCTCCCTCTGACGAACCATCTCCAGTTCGAGCTGTTCGACACCTCGGACGTTTCGATCTGGGATGCCCGGGGAGTCACCGGCTGGTTCTACTTCTCGGACGTCGGCCCGACCGGGTTCCTGCCCCTCGCGAACGTGGTCGTCTGGAACGGCGAGCACGACCTCGTCGGGGACAGCAGCTTCGTGAGCCAGGGGAGCTCGCTCCTCCTCGCCGGATCGAACGGCAGCGCGCCGACGGGCAACGTCGTCTGGGGGAACACGTTCGTGAACTCCACCGTGCTCGCGCCGACGATGTACCCGGGGAGCGGCGTCACGAACGGCCCGCCGATCGCTATCTTCGCGTTCGAGAGCGGCGACCTGATCTACAACAACCAGGTCGACACGTCGATCACGGCGTACGCCCCGGACGCGAACTTCTTCACCGGTGCGGCCCAGACGAACCTCGAGGACTGGAACCTCTCCATGGTGCAGCCGAGCTCGTTCACGATCCACTTCAACGGCCACTCCCTGAGCGGGACGATCGCGCGCTCGAAGTGGCAGGGCGGCAACTCCTGGGGCGACTACGTGGTCGGGAGCCCGCTGCCGTACGACGAATCCGGGCTCATCGCGAACGGGGGCGACTACTTCCCCCTCCCGATCACGGCCTACGCCGTGACCTTCCAGGTCCACGGCCTCGCGCATGGGGTCGACTGGTCGGTCACGCTGAACGGCGTGACGGAGAGCACGAGCTCCTCGAGCCTCACCTTCTACGAGGTGCCGGGCGACTACGCGTACACGGACGCGGTGATCCGAGGGAC
>JASHSI010000173.1 GCA_030040915.1 Thermoplasmata archaeon
CCCGGGCTCTCGCCCAGGAGCGCCGCTCCGGCCGCCGCCCCGCCTCCCACGCACGCCGCGATCGCCAACAGCGCCACCACCGAGCCGATCCCTCGCGTCCTTCGCATCATCGCCGCGCCTCGCTCCGACGATGGGGATCGGGGGTCATCCCCGTTTTCCGAGATGCCTCCGGAATCCCTCCCGAATCCTCCCGAGAACGCTCCGTGGTGCCTCCGGGGGCGGACGCCCCTCGCGGACAGGTATCGGTTCTCGCGCATCGCAAAGACCATAGTCGCTGGGCCCGCTCCCGGGACCCCGGCGATCCTCTTGGACGGCTTCGAACGGCTGCTCTGGTGGCTCTTCCAGAGCAGCGCCGGGGCCGAGACCCGGACCCGCGTCGTCCGGACGATCCGGGCCCAGCCCAGGAACGCCCAGCAGATCGCCGACGAGCTCGGCATGGACTACTCCACGATCATCCACCATCTCCGCGTGCTGACGGCGAACCACCTCGTCGAAGGGGTGGGGGACCGGTACGGGCGCGTCTACTTCCTCTCCTCGAACCTCGAAAGCCGCTGGCCGGCGCTGGAATCGATCGTGGCCCGCGGCCCGAAGGGACGGGGAGGAGCGTAGAGCATGAGCGAGAGCGCGTCGCGGGAGAAGAGCGCCGCCGGCCGATGGGTCTTGATCGTCCTCCTGGTGGGCCTCGTGGTCGGCCTCGCCCTCTCCGAGACGATCTCCGTGCCGCAGGCGCCACGACCGGGAGGCCCCGGATCGCCGCCCCCGCCGCCCCAGCAGCACCAGTTCTCCCAGGTGATGCTCCTGCTCTCGACGGTGAGCCTCGCGCTCCTCGCGGCCCTCCTCGTCGTGTACGGCCGGATCTATCGGTCCACCCGGGCGCCGTACGTCCTCGGGCTCTTCGTGTTCCTCCTCGCCCTGTTGTTCGAGAGCCTGCTCAGCTCGCCCCTCCTGTTCACCGCTTTCGGGGTGGGACCCGGCGGGGTGAGCGGTTTCCTCGCGGTCGGTCAGCTCCTGATGAGCGCGGCGCTCGCGATCTTCCTCTACCTGAGCCTGCAGTAGGGGGCCGGATACGGGGCGCTAGCTCGGCGGGGGGGCCCGCCCGTCGCCGGGTCGCTCGCCGAGGTCCCGCATGATCTGCTGGAACTCTTCCCGGGTGATCTCGCCCCGCGCGTAGCGCATGCGCGCGACCCGACGCGCCCCCCCGCCCCCTCCCATCGGGCCGTGCGGGTGGGCTCCCCAGCGCGTCATCCACCACGTGACGCGGACGAGGAAAAAGGCGACGAGGAGGAGGAAGAAGAGGCCGAACAGCCCAAGGGGCCCGAGGTAGTATCGGTCCGCCCCTCCGAGGCCGTGACCGAGCACGCCCGTGACCACGAGCGCGAACAATCCCACGACGAACGCGGTCAGGACGCCGAGGAGGATGAGCGGGATCCACCAGATCCGTCCGCGCCGTCGGGGCGGGTATGGGCCTCCGTACGGGGCGTACGGTCCGGGGACCGGTGGCGGCGCGCTCACTTGAACATCTCCCAGAACAGGGTGCGATCGAGGTAGCCCAAGGCCAGGTCGGCGAGGAACGCCTCGAGGTCGGCCGGGTACTCGTCGATCGTGCAGGAGCGGAATCCGACCCGACCCTGGCCCACCATCTTCTCCCCGAGGAAGATCGCGAAGCGTCCCGTGAGCTTCTCGTGGATCTGGTAGGTCTGGTCGGCGTACTCGAAGGAGAGGGGGCCGAAGGTGGAGGAACGGGTCCGCCACTTCCGCTCGCCGACCTGGATCGTGATCTCGTCCTTCTTCGCGTGGTAGGAGACGGTCGAACGGACCGTGGTCGGCTCGGACGGGTGGAACGTCTGGTAGGTCGTCGAGAAAAGGGCCGAGATCTGCCGGGCGATCGGGGCGTTCGTGCTCGCCACCGGACGCGCGGTCCAGAGCACCTCGCCGACCTGGATCTCGACGATGTTCTGGAGGACCCGGGCCGTCGCCTGGATCATTAGGGACCGATGGGGGGCCCCCATGCCAAATTGTTATCGGCGCCGGCCCGTCGGCGCGGACCGTGCCCGACGGAGCGTGGCGACCCCCGGAGAGCGAGCGGGCCCTCGGGCTCGGCTTCTATGCCACCCTGACCCCGCCGATCCCCGGCCGGATCAAGGCCACCCCCGAGGATTTCGAGGTCCGGGAGCTCTCCGAGTATCCATCCCCCGACGCGAACGGGCCGTTCACGATCCTGCGCATCCGCTCCGAGGACTGGGAGCAGCACGAGCTCGCCCAGCGGATCGCCCGGGAGCTCCGCCTGCCGCCGCACGCCCTCTCCTGGGCCGGAACGAAGGACCGGCGCGCCCGGTCGGAGCGCCTGTTCTCCTACCGGGGGCCGCCGCCCGAGGGTCCGATCGGGCTCGCTCGGGTGGAGGTGATCGAGGCCTACCGCGCCCGCGACGGCCTCTCGCTCGGCCACCACTACGGAAACGCATTCCGCATCCGTGTGAGCGCCCTCGCCGGCACGGCGCCTGCGGCTGTCGGGGCGCTCGAGGCCGTCCGCAACGAGCTCCGGCGGGTCGGAGGGTTCCCGAACTTCTTCGGACCCCAGCGCTTCGGGGAGGTCCGACCCGTGACCCACCTCGTCGGTCGTGACCTCGCCCTCGGCGACCCGGCGGCGGCGGTCGAGACCTACCTGACCTACGCGCCACCGGGGTCGGAGGGGGTCGGGGACCTCGCCCGGCGCCGGTACGCCGCCGATCACGACGCCGCCCGGGCGCTGAAGGAGTTCCCGCCCTCCTACCAGTTCGAGCGGCGGCTCCTGGATCACCTGGCCCGAGGGCACCCGCCCGACCGGGCCCTTCGCGCGCTCAGCCGGGAGCTCCGGATGCTCTTCGTGCATGCGTACCAGGCGCTGCTCTTCAACCGGTGGCTCGGCGCTCGCCGAGACGCGGGCTATTCGGCCGACGCGCCGATCGAGGGAGACCGCCTGTTGCGGGTCGGCGCCGACGGGACCACCGCGGCAGGGCGGCCGATCGTCGTCAGCACCGACAATCTCACCGAGGTCCGCGAACTGGTCGCGCGCGGGCGCGCCCTGATCGCGGGGCCGTTGGTCGGGTTCGAGACCTCGGTCGATATCGGGCCTGCCGGGGAGCTCCTCAGGGCGGTGCTGGAACCGGAACACCTTCGACCCGCCGACCTCAAGCTGCCGCATTCGCCGGAGATAGCGAGTGCCGGGGGATGGCGACCCGCGGTGGTCGCCACCCCGCCAATCCGACTGGTACCGGTGGCGGACGGAGAACCGTCCCCGGGCGAGGGTCCGTCCGCTCCGGCGATCTGGACGGAGTTCACGCTGCCGAAGGGAAGCTACGCGACGGTGCTCATCCGGGAGTTCCTCAAGACCGGGGCCAGCCGGTAGGGGACCCCATCCAACCAACCCTTTTTGTACCCCGTCCGGAGCATCCCTCGCGGGGAGCGAACCGAATGGCCACCGAGTCGCCGCAGCCATGGGTAGCCCCCCTCGATTCCGCGCCGGCCCGGCCCCGCAGCCCGGCGGTGGGCCAAGGGGATCGGGTGCCGACGGGGGTTGCCGACTTCGACTACCTGACCGGCGGTCTGCCCGCCGGGTCCGTCGTCCTCCTTGTCGGAGAGGCGGGCTCGGGTCACCAGGAGTTCGCGGTCACGAGCGCCGTCCACATCATGCTTCACTACGACGACCCGAAGGCCCACGAGCTCTTCCTGGGGAGCGCGCCCGGGCCGTTCGTCTACCCGGAGGGGATCCTCTACGTGAGCGTCACCCGCTCGCGCGAGCAGGTGCTCCAGGAGATCGCCGGAACGTTCGAGCCCTCCTACCGGAGGGTCCTCGAACGGCACCTGAAGTTCCGCGACGTCTCGACGGCGTACTTCTCCGACTCCGTGGTCCCTGCCTCGTGGACGGCGCTCCCCGGCTCGCTCCTCGGCGGGGGGAACGGGTCGCCCACGACGAACGACCCGCTCGCCGCGATCGCGGAGGCGGTCGAGTCGGAGGGCTCCTCGCAGGTCATCCTCGTCGACTCCCTCACCGACCTCCTGGTCCGCAAGGGCGTCGACACCGCGTCGATCCTCGCGCTCGTCAAGGGGCTGCGGCGCCGGGCCAAGGAGTGGGGCGGGGTCGTCTACCTGATCCTCTCCCGCGGCGTCGCCCCGGAGTCGGCGGAACGGGCCCTCGCCGACTCGGTCGACGGGGTGCTCTCCTTCGGCTGGACGAGCGGGGCGTACAGCTCGCACCGCCAGCGCAGCATGCTGATCGAGAAGTTCATGCCGGTGCTCGCCCGGATCCCTCCGGAGCTCCAGGGAAGGTTCGTCGTCCGCGTCAGCGCCTTGAACGGGCTCGTGACCACGCAGTATGAGCGCATCTAGTGGAACCGCGCGCGTCGGGACCGGGATCGCCGGCCTCGACGAGATGCTCGGGGGCGGCCTCCCGTCCGGCCACGTCGTCCTCGTGACCGGTCTCCCGGGGACCGGCAAGACCTGCTTCGGCCTCCAGTTCCTGGCCGCCGGCGTCGCCCGCGGGGAGAAGGGCCTCTTCCTCTCGCTCGAGGAGGACGTGGCGCCCCTCGTGGAGAGCGGCCGTCTCTTCGGCTGGCCGATCGATGAGGCGATCCACGCCGGGACCCTCAAGATCCTCCGGCTCGATCCGAAGGAGACGCGCCAGAACCTCCAGCGGATCCAGGGCTCCTTCGCGAAGGAGCTCGCCGAGCTCGCCCCGAAGCGGATCGTCGTCGATTCGGTCTCGCTCCTCAACATGCTGAGCGAGGACGAGCCGAACCGCCGCCAGACGCTCTTTGGCCTCGCCGGAGCGTGCCGGGCGAGCGGCGCCACCGCGATCCTCACCGCCGAGGCCGACCCGACCCATCCGGCGGTCACCCGCGACGGGCTCTCCGAGTACGTGGCGGACGGCGTGGTCCTCCTGGGGTACAGCACCGCCGAGGACGGCCGGCGCGTCGGCCTCTCCCTGCGGGTCCTCAAGATGCGCCGGACCTCGCACGCGCGCACCGTCCAGCCCTACCGGATCGGACCGGGGGGCATCACGGTCGACGCGAAGGCCGTCGACTTCGGCAGCGGGATGTAGGCGGGGACCCCCCGGCGCGCCCGGCGAAATCCCCAAGACCCCTCCACCGCTCGTCGGTCCGACGGGGGCGGGGCGGGTGCGCTGGGTGTTCTACCTCGACCTCGACGCCTACTACGTCTCCTGCGAGCGGCGGGACCGACCCGAGCTCGAGGGGCAGCCGGTGATCGTCGGGCCGGACCCGAAGCTCGGGCCCACCCGGGGGGTCGTCCTCTCGGCGAGCTACGAGGCGCGGAAGAACGGGGTGCACAGCGCGATGCCGGCGTCCCGGGCCGCCCAGCTCTGCCCGGAGGCGATCTGGGTCGCGCCGGACTTCGAGAAGTACAGCCGCGTATCCGAGGAGGTTCGCGGCCTGCTAAGGACCCGCTTCGAGAAGGTGGTGCCGCTGAGCATCGACGAGGCCGCGATGCAGGCGGAGTATCCGGACGCCGCCAGCGCGGAGGCCCGGGCCCGGGCCGTCCAGGAGGAGATTCGCTCGACGTTCCGGCTCCCCTGCTCGATCGGCGTCGCGGCCCATCGGACCGTGGCGAAGATCGCGACCGACGAGGCGAAGCCCGCGGGGGTCAAGGTCGTGCCCCCGGACGCGGCGGCCGACTTCCTCGCCCCGCTCTCGGTCCGCTCGATTCCCGGGGTCGGTCCGAAGACGGAAGAGCTGCTCGCGGAGGTCGGCGTCCACCGGATCGGCGAGCTCCGCTCGCTGCCGCCCGCGGTCCGCCGCCGGCTCGGTCACTTGGGCGAGGAGCTCTACCGCCTCGCGCGCGGGGAGCCCCTCGCCGACCCCGAGGAGGAGGAGTCGGGGCCGCGGTCCCGCTCGGCCGACCGCACCTTTTTCGAGGACACGAGCGACGTCGCGATCCTCGAGGCGGCCGCCTCCGCGCTCTCCGAGGAGCTCGCGGGCTCGCTCGCCAAGGAGCGGCTCACCTACCGGACCGTCTCGGTCGGGCTTCGCTGGGAGGACTTCCAACGGACCCAGCGGAGCCGGACCCTTCCCGGGAACCAGGAAGGGCCGGAGGGCCTGCGCACCGAGGCGATCCGGCTCCTCCGGGAGCTCGTGCGGGCCGAGCGGGCCGGCCAGGCCCGTCGGGTCCGGACGCTATCCGTCGGGGCCGAGCGGCTGAGCGAGCGCGTCGGTCGCCCGGTCCCACTCGACTCTTTCCCCTCCGTTAAGTAATCGGTCCCGGCTACACGGCGGGTTGAGGGGCGTTGTCGAGCGGGGCGGACCTTCTCGGTTCCCCCCTCGTCACCCTCCTCGTGCTCCTCGTCATCTCCTACGCCGCCGGCCTGGTCGGGGCGATGATGGGGGTCGGCGGCGGCCTCTTCATCGTCCCCGCGCTCATCCTTCTGTTCGGATTCCCGGTCCACGAGGCGATCGCCGCGAGCCTCGTGAGCGTCGTGGCCACGTCGACGGGGGCGGCGACCTCCCGCCTCGGGGAGGGATACGTCAACCTCCGGCTCGGCATGTTCCTCGAGCCGGCGACCGCGCTCGGCGGGCTCGCCGGCGCGCTCATCTCGGTCACGATCCTCGCCACGCACGATGACGTCCTCGTCTTCGCGCTGATCCCGGTGATCCTCCTCTCGGCCTTCCTGACGCTGCGGGGCCGCCCCCGCGTGGCGAACCTCGCGCGACCTCCCGACCCGCTCGCCGAACGGCTCGGTCTCGGCGGGGCGTACACGGACCCCGCCACCGGGGAGCGGGAGGTCTACCACGTGCAGCGGACCCGGGTGGGCCTCGCCTTCGCCGGGGTCGCGGGCCTCGCGTCGGGTCTGCTCGGGATCGGCGGGGGGATCTTCAAGGTCCCCGCGATGAACGCGTTCATGAACGTCCCGCTCCGCGTCGCGTCCGCCACCTCGACGCTCATGATCGGCGTGACCGCCTCGGCCGGGGCCCTCGTCTACCTGTTCTCCGGGGACGTCGCGTTGGGGGTGGTCGCCCCGGTCTCGCTCGCGACGCTCCTCGGGAGCTTCACCGCGACGCACACAGGCCGGCAGTGGCCGAGGGAGCGCCTCCGCACGCTCTTCTCCGGCGTGCTCGCCCTCGCCGCCGTGCTCTTGTTCCTGCGGGCGGTGGGGTGGCTCCCGTGAACGGCCGAGGAGAACCGGGGCTCGCCGGCCCGATCCGGACGACCCTCACCGTCGGGGTCCTCGTCGCCGCGGTCCTCTTCGTGATCGGGCTCGGGGTCGCCCTCGCGGACGGGAGCGGCCCCGTCACCGCCCCGTTCCCCGCGGGCCATTGGAGCGCGGTACTGTCCGGCCTCGCCTCCGGGCGTGGATCGGGGTTCCTCCTGCTCGGGGTCCTCGTCCTCCTCGTCACCCCCATCGCCCGGGTCGTCGTCTCTCTGGGCCATTTCGCCGTCGCGCGGGACCGCGCGTTCGTCGGGATCACCGCCTTCG
>JASHSI010000174.1 GCA_030040915.1 Thermoplasmata archaeon
GTACGTATCGGTGGCGACCGCCGTGACCCGGTAGTTGCCGGTGGCGATCGGCTTGCAGACCAGCGCGGAGGTGTTCGCGCTCATACAACCGGAGGGGAGCAGGAGCCACTGGTAGCTGTACGGGCCCGTGCCGGCCGTGACGTTCGCGTAGAGGGTCGTCGACGAGCCGACGTCGATCGAGCTCGGCGCGGCGAGGAACTCGCGGATCGTGGGCGTCGCGTTCACCACGAACACGGTGCTCCCGATCGCCTTGATCCCGGCCCCGTCGATGACCTGGACCTCGACCGGGAACGAACCGGAGGCGTTCGGCGTGCAGTTCAAGGAGGCCTCGAAGTTGTTCGTGCAGCCCGAGGGGAGCGAGAGCCAGTTGTACGTGTACGGCGCCGCGCCGCCCGCGATCGTCGCGTTGATCACGGTGTTGACGCCGACGTCGATGTTCTGTGGGCTGAAGGTGATCGCCGAGACCTCGGGGTCCACGCGGACATCGAACGAGATGTTCGTCGAGGCGTTGTCCGAGACGATGTCGTCGACGCCGGCGACGATCGTGTAGTTCCCGGCGACGGTCGGGGTGCAGGATATCTGGCTGACGTCCAGCGCCGAGCAGCCACTGGGGAGCCCCTCGTAATAGTAGTTGAGCCCGCTCAGCCCGCCGGCAAGGTTGGTGACCACGGTGAGGTTAATCGTAGTCTTGACCCCGACGTCCGGGTAGCTCGGCGTCAGATTGTACCAGACGACGGCCGGCGAACCGAACGCGTAGGTGTAGTACAGGGACTCGGCGCCGGTCTTCGTGCCGACCCCTCCGTAGAGGAGCAGGTAGCCGCCTTCCTGGTCGTAGACCATGTTCATGTAGGCGTCGCCCGGAGGGCTGTTCGCCGGGCTCAGCTCGGTCCAGTTCCCGTCCTGGAAGCTCCAGGTGTCGTTGTACGGGTTCGCCCCGCCGGAGGTGGAGACTCCACCGAAGAGGATGACGGCGTCACGGGCCGGGTCGTAGGCGAGGGCGTCGTAGTTGCGTCCGCTCGGCCCGGTCTTGGTGGGAAGCAGCGTCCAGTTGAGGTCGTGGTAGGTCCACGTCTGGGAGACGGTGACCCCGTTCTCGGTCCCGCCGAACATCACCACGTACCCGTCGTAGGCGTCGTAGGTGGACGAGCATCGGAAGAGGTCCGGGATACTGGTCGTGATCTGGCTCGTCAGGTCCGTCCAGGTGTTGTTGACGAACGACCACGTGTCGGCAAGCCCGGTCGTCCCGTCGGCGGACGTCCCGCCGTTCAGGACCATGTACCCGTCGGAGAGGTCCGCGGTGAAGTCGCCGCGCCAACGGGCCGTCGGGCCGTTGGCCACCGAGAGCTGGGTCCAGGCCCCGGCCCGGTAGGTCCACGTCTCGTTCATCGGGGTCCCGTCGATGGAATCGGAACCGCTGAACAGGACGACCTCCTGGTCGAACGGGTCGTACGCGAGCTGGGTCCCGACCACGGCCGGAGGGGACGGGGTCGGGTTGAGCTCGGTCCAGCTGCCGTTCTGGTAGATCCAAGTGGTGCCGGACACCGTCTCGGTGGAATAAGAAACGTAACCGCCGTACGCGAGCACGTAGCCGTCGTACGCGTCGTAGGTCATCGTCGACACGTAGACCTGGTCGGGGACGTTCGCCCCCGAGTACAAGGAGCTCGTGAGGTTGACCCAGTTCGTGTTGGTCTCGGCGTCCGCCCTCGGCACGGCGGCGGTGGAGGTGCAACTGGTGCCGGAGGCGGAAACGGGAGTACAGCTCATCGCATGGTGGTCCGCCGGACCGGCGCCCTGGAGGAGGGAGCTCTCGGCTTGGAGGACCGGAGTGTCCGCGTACAGGTTCCCGCCGGCCCCGGGGACCGCCGTGGGCGAGGAGGCCGTTATCCGGGTCGTCCCCACTTGGGCCAAACCCCCCAGAAGGAGCGCCCCGAGGGCGATAGTGAGGCCCGCCAGACGAAGCGCAGATCGGACCCCGGACGTCGAAGACCCTCCACCAAACGGCCTTGGCATGGAATGGGGCACACGATTCGCTCTTTTTATACCTTGAGTTGGCGGCCCCGCGCGCGTCCGCCGTCGAGCGTACGCCGCCTCCCCGCCGTCAACCCTTATCTGGGCGGGCTATCTCTCGCGCGCCGAACCGGTCCCCACGGTCGCCAGGACTTCCGGGGGCGACCGCCGATCCGTTCGATGCCGAGCTCGAAGCGCCCTCCGCGGCGATCCCCCACCGCCGCGAAGGGGTCCGCCGCCCCGGGCTCCGGTCTCACGATCGGCGTCGACATGGGGGGCACGAAGATCGCCCTCGCGGTGGTTTCGGAGGACGGCCGGATCTTGGCTTCGCACCGGCATCCGACCGACACCGCGGGATCGATCGATCAGGTGATCTCCACCATCGCCTCCTGCGTCCAGACCTGTCTCGGGGACCCGGCGAGCGAGGCGAGCGCGCTCGGGATGGGCATCGCCGCCCAGCTTCGAGAGAGGGACGGCGTCCTCCTCGAGGCCCCGAACCTCCCCTGGCGCAACGTGCCGCTCCGGGCCAAGCTCGAGAAGGCGGTCGGTCTCCCTTCCACGGTCACGAACGACGTGCGGGCCGCGACGCTCGGGGAATGGCGGTTCGGCGCCGGTCGGGGCGAGAAGGACATCGTCTGCGTGTTCGTCGGAACGGGGGTCGGCGGCGGCCTCGTCGCGGACGGACGACTCCGCTACGGCCCGTCGGATACGGCAGGGGAGGTCGGGCACCTCACGATCGTCTCCGGCGGACGGGCCTGTCACTGCCGGAACAACGGCTGCCTCGAGGCCTACGCGGGCGGTTGGGCCATCGCCGAGCGCACCCGGGAGCTCGCCCGAGCCCACCCGAACGAGTCCGCGCGCCTCCGGTCGCTCGCGGGGAGCCTCGAGCGGATCACGGCCGAGACGGTGGCGCAGGCCTACCGGGGCGGGGACCCGTTCTCGCAGGGGATCCTCGAGTCCACGATCGAGTACCTGGCGGACGGCCTCGTCGGGATCGTGAACGCGATCAACCCCAAGGTCCTGATCCTCGGGGGCGGGGTGATCGACGGCCTGCCGAACCTCGTGCGCGCCACCGAGGCGCTCGTTCGCCAGCGGGCCCTCCCCGCCGCGGTCGCCCCGCTGTCGATCGTCCGGGCCGGCCTCGGGGAGGACGCCGGGGTCATGGGCGCGGCCGAGGCGGCCCGCTCCGCGCTCGCGCGGGGGGCGAACGCATGAACCGCGTCGACGAGCTGTCGGTCAACGCCCTCCGCTTCCTGTCGGTCGACATGGTGGAGAAGGCGAAGTCGGGCCACCCCGGCCTCCCGCTGGGCGCCGCGCCGATGGCCTACGTCCTGTGGGACCGACACCTCCGTCACGATCCCTCGAGCCCCAAATGGCCGGACCGGGACCGGTTCGTCCTCTCCGCCGGGCACGGCTCGGCGCTCCTGTATTCTCTCCTCCACCTCACGGGGTACGACCTTCCCCTCTCGGAGATCGAGCGCTTCCGGCAGCTGGGAAGCCGGACTCCGGGCCACCCGGAGTACGGGCACACCCCGGGCGTTGAGGCGACGACCGGCCCGCTCGGGCAGGGGTTCGCGAACGCGGTCGGGATGGCGCTCGCTGCGCACGCCCTCGCGGGGCGGTTCAACCGCCCCGGCCATGCGATCGTCGACCACTGGACCTACGGGATCTGCTCCGACGGGGACCTCATGGAAGGGGTCGCGTCCGAAGCGGCCGCGTTCGCGGGGTCGATGGGCGCGCGCCGGCTCGTCTTCCTCTACGACGACAACCACGTCAGCCTCGAGGGTCCGACGAGCTACTCGTTCACCGAGGACGTCGGCCGAAGGTTCGAGTCGTACGGCTGGCGGGTCGACCACGTCGAGGAGGGGAACGACCTCGACGCGATCGACGCGGCCCTCCGCGCGGCGAAGGAGCACCCGGAGGTCCCGAGCCTGATCCGGGTCCGCACCCACATCGGGTTCGCGAGCCCTCGACAGGATACGAAGGAGGCCCACGGCGAACCGCTCGGGCCGGAAGGGGCCGCCGCGACCAAAGCGAAGCTCGGTTGGCCGGCGTCCCCTCCGTTCTTCGTCCCCCCCGAGGCCCGCCAACACCTCGGCGAGGCGAGGGCCCGCGGCGCGAGATGGTCGGCCGAGTGGAACGAACGGTGGACCGCCTACCGGGCTGCCTTCCCGGAGGAGGCGAAGGAGCTCGACCGGAGGCTGAAGGGGGAACTCCCGGCCGGCTGGGACGCCGGGCTCCCGCGATACGCGGGCGGCACCCCGCCGATGGCGACCCGGGACGCATCGACGCAGGTCCTCCAGGCCCTCGCGCGATCGCTCCCCGGACTCCTCGGTGGCTCCGCCGACCTCGCCCCGTCCACGCGGACGCTGCTCGACGGATCGGGCGACTTCTCCTTCCGGGACGAGTCGGGGCGGAACCTCCACTACGGCGTGCGGGAGCACGCCATGGGGGCGATGGTGAACGGGATGGCCCTGCACGGCGGCGTGCGGCCGTACGGGGCGACGTTCCTGATCTTCTCCGACTACGAGCGGCCGGCGCTACGCCTCTCGGCGATGATGCGCCTGCCCACGTTGATGGTGTTCACGCACGACAGCATCGGGCTCGGGGAGGACGGCCCGACCCACCAACCGGTCGAGCAGCTCGCCGGGCTCCGGGCGATCCCGGGCTACACGGTCTTCCGGCCGGCCGACGCGAACGAGCTCGTCGAGTGCTGGCGCTCGGCGATCGGCCGCCCCGGCCCCTCGGCGTTCGTCCTCACCCGGCAGAAGCTCCCGGTCCTCGACCCGGTCCGCTACCCGATCCGCGAGGGGAGCGCCCGAGGAGCCTACGTCCTCTCGGAGCCGTCGGGGGGGCCCCCGGGGGTCCTCCTCCTCGCGACCGGTTCCGAGGTCTCGCTCTGCCTCGCCGCCCAGCTCGAGCTCGCCGGCGGCGGGATCCGGGCCCGGGTCGTCTCGATGCCGTCGTGGGAACTGTTCGACGAGCAGGATGCGACCTACCGCGCCGCGGTCCTCCCGGAGGGGATCCCTCGCGTCGCCGTCGAGGCGGCGAGCCCGTTCGGCTGGGAGCGCTACGTCGGTCCGGACGGGCGCATCCTGGGTCTTCCGAGGTTCGGCGCCTCCGGTCCGGGGCCCCAGGTGATGGAGTCCCTCGGGTTCAGCGTCGCGAACGTCGTCCGGTTGGTCCGGGAGGTCGCCGGGCCGAGCGCGACGGGGACGAGCCGATGACCGAGCCCCTCCCGCCGGACGCTTG
>JASHSI010000175.1 GCA_030040915.1 Thermoplasmata archaeon
ACCCGATCGGGGGCCCGCGTGATCAGCCGGGAGAGCTCCATGAGCCCCGCCCGGTCGAGGTCGACCTTCGCCCGCACGATCACGACGGCCCCGGCCTCCGTGCTCGCGCTGCCGTCCGCGAGGAGCGCCTCCGCGCGCTCCGCGAGGGTGCGCTTCTCCCCGGCCCGCTCCCGCTTCCGGGCGGCCTCGACCTCACCTTGGAGCCGCCCGATCCCTTCGAGGAGCTTCTCCGGCGGGACCGAGAGGGCCCGCGCCGACGCTTCGAGGAGGCGGCCGCGCTCTTCGACGACGTCGAGCGCGCGCTCCCCGGCCGCGTAGGTCAGTCGGACGACCCCGTCCTGGATCCGTTCCGTCCCGAGGACGGTGACGAGACCGACCTCGCTCGTGTGGGTGCAGTGGGTGCCCCCGCACGCCTCCACGTCGAATCCGTCGATCTCCACGATCCGCAGCTCCTTCCCGGGGACCGCCCCGCCCTGGTAGAGCGTGAAGCCGAACCGCCGCTCCGCCTCCGTGCGCGGCTCGAAGTAGCTCTTGACCGGCCGGTCCTCCCGCACGATGCGGTTGACCAGCCGCTCGACGCGACGGACCTCCTCGGGGGCGAGCGCCTTGAAGTGGGTGATGTCGATCCGCGCCGCGTCGACCGCCTTGTGGGCCCCCGCCTGCCAGACGTGCGGGCCCAGGACCGTCCGGAGCGCCCCGTTGAGGAGGTGGGTCGCGGTGTGGTGCTGCATCAGCTGCGTCCGGCGGGCCCGGTCGACCTCCCCCCGCACGCGCTGGCCGACCTCGAACGGGGCGGGTCGGTCGAGCCGGTGGAGGACCCAGCCCCCGGCCCGCAGGACGTCGACCACGCGGAGGCTCCCGAGCGCGCCCGTGTCGGTGATCTGTCCGCCCCCGGTGGGGTAGAAGTAGGTCCGGTCGAGCACGACGAACGGACCGTCCTTGTGGAGGACGTGGGCCTCGAAGTCGAGGGAGTACGGATCGAGGTAGTACTTCACCTCGGTCGGCGGGACCCCCGCCGGGACGACCGGAACCTCGGCGGTCCCCTCGGCATAGTCGGTGGACCGGGCCTCCGATTCGTGCCGCCGGGCAACCCGCATGTAGAAGTCCTCGGGGATCGGGACGGGCTCGGTGAGCTCGCCGACGGCGACCTCCGGGGTGACGCCGAGCGAGTCGTACCAGACGAGGAGATCCTCCACGCCCACCGCCACGCCTTCCGTCCGGCGCCGGGCCTCCGCCCGGCGGATCTGCTCCCGGGCGCGTCCGAGCGCCTCCCAGTACCGCTCCTCCTCGGCCAAGAGGACCGCGCGGAGGTCGTCGCGGTGCTCGCCGACCTCGGGGAAGTCCCGGCTCACCTCACGCCCGACCCGGTCGACGAGGTCGGGGAGCGAGGGGGCCTCGGGGATTGTGGCGAGGGTCCGGAGCGAGCGCCGGATGAGGAGGCGCGAGAAGTACCCCTCCTTCGAGTTCGACGGCACGACTCCGTCGGTCAGGAGGAAGTTGAGGGCCCGGGCGTGGTCGACGAGGAGCGACGCCTCGGTCGGCGCGAACGTGCGCCGAAGCTCCTCGTACGGACCGCCGAACACCGCCTCGTAGGCGGTCCGGGTCCCCTGCGAGAGCCACGTCAGCCGCTCGAGGCCGTAACCGGTGTCCACGACGGTGAGGGGCATCGGCTTCAGCCGGTCCCCGTCGCGGACATACTCCATGAACACGAGGGTCGCGACCTCGAGGCCGGCGAGGCCGACGGAAAGCGACGGTCCGAGGTTCCCGCCGCCCTCCCACTCCTCCTCCTTGTAGGTGATCCCCGCGGGGTCGGCGCCGAGCTCCGCGGTCAGGAGCTCGTGGCAGAGCTCGACGCATCGTTCCTTGAAGTAGACCGTGTGGTCGGGCCGGTTGAACGCGTGGTGGGCCATCATCTCGAACTCGGTGAAGTGCCGCCCAGAGCGGCCCACCTCGTCGAGATCGAGGAAGCGGAGGCACGGCTGGCTGATCACGAGCGGGTTCGCGGGCGGCGGGAGCGCCCCGCCCGTCACCCACGGCTGGAAGTCATAGATCGACGCCTGCGTGAAGAACACGTCGTTCCGCCACCGGGCGACGACCGGATAGCGGCGGATCCGGGTGTGGCCACGGCGCTCGAAGAAGGTGAGGTAGCGCTCACGCATCTCCTCGGGCCGGAGCGGTCGGGCGAGGGCGGGCCGACCGATGAACGCGTAGGGGGTGCACGGCGCCTCCTGGCAGCGCTCGTGCTCCCCGGTCGTCCAGAAGGCCGACCCGCAGGCGGCGCAGCGACGTCGCGAGAAGCCGCCCGCGCGGAAGAACTCGAGCGCGTACTCGGCCTCGTCCATCGCCGGGGGCGCGAGCCGCCCCCGGGGAAAAAGGGTTCGGTCCTCGTTACGCCACCCGGCCCGTCCGGCCCCGTCGGCGACGGAGTGCCATCGCCGGGCGATGGACCCGGGCGCGGTGGGTCGTCCGTGGCGGGGCGTCCTCGTCCCGGGGGGGAGCGCGGCCAGAGCTTAGCGCTACCCCGGTCGCGCAGAACTCCGCGATCGGGCATTCGGCGCACTTGGGCCGGATCGGACGGCAGAGGTTCTGTCCGTGCTGCACGAGGACCGGGTTCAAGGGGATCCAGAACTCCTTCGGGACCGTCCGCCGCAGCGCCGCCTCCGTCTCCTCCGGGCTCGTCGTCCGGACGAGCCCGAGTCGGTTCGCGATCCGGTGGACGTGCGTGTCGACCGGCATCCCCGGTTCCCCGTAGCCGAAGACGATCACGCAGTTCGCCGTCTTCGGGCCGACCCCTGGGAGCGTGAGGAGGGCTTCGAGATCGTTCGGCACCTCGCCGTCGAACCGGTCGAGGACCGCCCGGGCTACCTCGGGGAGCCGCTTCGCCTTGGTCCGATAGAAGCCGGTCGCCCGGATCAGCGGCTCGATCTCCTTCGGGGGGGCCCGCGCGAGGCTCCCCGGATCCGGGAACCGGGCGAAGAGCCGGGCCGAGGCGGCGTCGGTCGCCTCGTCGCGTGTGCGCTGAGACAGGATCGTCCCGATCAGCACCTGGAACGGGTCCTCCGCGTGGTCGCGCAGGTAGGGGACCCGCCAGTCGCCGCGCCCGTAGAGCCGGCCGAGGCGGTCGAGGACCTCCGGCCAGTCGAACGCCCGGGCCCGCCTCATCGGGCCCCGCCCGTGGACGCCCGCCCCGCGGCGGTGGGGGGGGCGAGCCCCGGCCCGACCGGGTCGGAGAGGTCCGGTTCCCCCTCGGCTCGTCCCTCGATCGATTCGAGCACCTCCCCGACCAGGTAGTCGCTCCCGACGGCGAGGAGGAGCCCGTTCGGCCCCACCGACGCCCGGGCGAGGGCGTAGCCGGCGCCGACCGTCGGCGCCTGGACGATCCTCGGGAAGCGGCCGATCGCCCGGCGCGCGAGGTCGGCCGGCGCGCTCGCCCGGTCGGACCGGACCCGGGCGAGGACGACCGTGGTAGCGAGCGGGGCAAGGACCTCGAGCATCTCGTCGGCGTGCTTGTCCACGAGGCAGCCGAAGAGGACCACGCTCTCCGAGGGGTCGGCGAACGGGTGGAGCTCGGCGATCCCGCTCGCCACCGCGGCGGCGCTCTGCGGGGTGTGGGCGACGTCGAGGTAGGTGAGCGGCCGGAGCCGGATACGCTCGAGCCGCCCTCGCCATCGGACGGCTCGGAGGCCCGCGAGGACGGCGCGGTCGGGGACGGGCGCGTCGGTCGCCTCCCCGAACTGCCGGGCGGCCGCGAGGGCGAGGAGGGCGTTGGAGGCCTGGAAGGGGCCGGCGAGGGGGATCGAGAGGTTCGGGATCTCCCCCCACGGGGTCGTGGCGGAGAAGCGCTGCCCCGCGGCGGAGACCGTCCGGGGGCCGACGCGGAGCGTCTCGCCGAGGTGCCAGACCGGCACCCCGAGCGCGTCGGCCGCGCGGTCGATCGTCCGGCGCGCCTCCTCGGGGAGCTCGCCGACGATGGCCCGCATCCCCGGATGCAGGATGCCGGCCTTCTCGCGGGCGATCTCTTCGAGCGTCGAGCCGAGGATGTCGGTGTGCTCGAGCTCGATGGTCGTGATGACGCCCACGGCGGAGTCGAGCACGTTCGTCGAGTCGAGGCGGCCCCCGATCCCGACCTCGATGACCCCCGCGTCGACGCCGCGCTCTTTGAACCAGTCGAAGGCGAGCGCCGTGGTCGTCTCGAAGAACGTCGGGGGATGCTCGATCGCCCCCCGCCCGAGGAGGGCCTGCGTCGCGGCCTCGATCCGCGCGATGCCCCGGGTCACCTCCCGCGCCGGGATCGGCCGACCGTCGACCCGGATCCGCTCCCGGTAGCTCACGAGGTGGGGGGAGGTGAACAGGCCGACCGTGCGCCCGGACCGCTCGAGGATGCTCGCGATCATCGCCGCGACCGAGCCCTTCCCCTTGCTCCCGGTCACGTGGACCGATCGGAACGCGCGCTGCGGGTCGCCGAGCTCGCCGAGGAGCGCGCGGATCGTCCCGAGGCCCGGTCGCATCCCGAAACGGCGGAGGGAGTATAGGTGCCGGAGCGTGGCGGCGTAGTCGGCGGGCGGCGTGCGGCCGACCGACTCAGTACGTCGAGCGCTCCCGGTAGCTCCCGTAGACATCTTGGAAGGCGCGCACGATCTCCCCGAGCGTCGCCCGGGCCCTCAGCGCGTCGAGCAGCGCGGGCATGGTGTTCTCCGACTCCGTGGCGGCGACCTTCTTGAGCCGGTCGAGCGAGCTCGCCCACTTCCGATCGGAGCGGCGCTCGCGGAGCGCCTTCAACCGACGGGACTGGCTCCGTCGGGCCTCCTCGGAGATCCGGAGGCGGGGGACCTTCACCGGTTCGTCGAGGGCGTAGGCGTTGACCCCGACGACCTTCTTCTCGCCGGACTCCACCGCCCGCTGGTAGCGGAACGACGCCTCCTGGATCTCCCGCTGGAAGAAGCCTCGCTCGATTCCCGCGACGACGCCGCCCATCTCGTCGATCCGATCGAAGTAGCGGCGCGCCTCCTCGGCGAGGCGGTCGGTGAGCCACTCGACGTAGTAGCTCCCCCCGAACGGGTCCGCCGCCTGGGCGACGCCGCTCTCGTGCGCGATGATCTGCTGGGTCCGTAGCGCGATCCGGGCCGCGTCCTCCGTCGGGAGCTGGATCGCCTCGTCGTAGGAGTTCGTGTGGAGGCTCTGCGTGCCGCCGAGGACGCCGGCGAGCGCCTGCACGGTGGTGCGGACGATGTTGAGCTCGGGCTGCTGGGCGGTGCATGAACAGCCCGCCGTCTGCGTGTGGAACCTGAGCCACATCGAGCGGGGCTTCTTCGCGTGGAAGCGGTCGCGCATCGTCTCCGCCCAGACCCGGCGCGCGGCCCGGAACTTCGCGATCTCCTCGAAGAAGTCGTTGTGGGAGTTGAAAAAGAAGGAGAGCCGGGGGGCGAACTCGTCGACGGGGAGCCCCCGCTCCACCGCCGCCTCGACGTAGGCGATCCCGTCGGCGAGCGTGAAGGCGAGCTCCTGGGCGGCCGTCGAGCCGGCCTCGCGGATGTGGTAGCCCGAGATCGAGATCGGGTTCCAGCGGGCCATCCCCCGCGTCGCGTACTCGATCGTGTCGGTGACGAGACGCAGCGCCGGCTTCGGCGGGTAGAGGAACTCCTTCTGGGCGATGTACTCCTTCAGGATGTCGTTCTGGGTGGTGCCGCCGAGCGACCCTTTCGGAATCCGGGCGGCCTCGGCGGCGAGGATGTACATCCCCCAGACGATGTTCGCCGGCCCGTTGATCGTCATGCTCGTGGTGACCCGGTCGAGCGGGATCCCGTGGAGGAGGCGGCGCATGTCCTCCACGGAGGCGACGTTCACCCCGCACTTGCCGACCTCTCCGAGCGCCTCCGGGTCGTCGGCGTCGATCCCGTAGAGCGTCGGGTCGTCGAAGGCGATCGACAGGCCGGACTCGCCGTGGGCGAGGAGGTAGTGGAAGCGCGAGTTCGTCTGCTCCGGGGTGCCGAATCCGGAGAACATCCGCATCGACCACAGGCGGCCCCGGTACATCGTCGGGTGAATCCCGCGGGTGTACGGGAACTGCCCGGGGTAGCCCGGGTCCTCGTTCGGCGAGGCGCCGGGGCCGTACAGGCGATCGACCGGGATCCCGCCGAGCGTCTCGAACTGGGGGAGCCGCTCCGGGCTCTTCTCGAGCGCGGGGGCCTCGATCTCGGCCGACCAGAGGGCCCGGGCCTCCGATACGCGATCGGACGGGCCCGAGGGGACCGAACGCCCCGACGACCGGGCCGGGACGGCATGAGCGGCCGCCATGCGCCACCGACCGAGCGGCGGGTTAAAAACCGAACGGGAGGAGCGGAGGGGGCCTAGTGCAGGGTCTACCGGCGCCGGGCTCGTGCGGAGGTGCGGCGTGCAACGGACCCGGCCCGGGAGGACGGCCCCCCGGCCGCCCTCGGTCCCGGCGCCGAGGCGCGCGCGGGCCCCGGCGGTCCCTCGGGCGGCACCCGTAGCCCCAGGAGGTCGGTCCTCCCCCGGGGCACGATCTTCGCTCCGATCGCGGCCGCGAACCGGTCGAACGCGCGGCCCGTCCACTGCGTGTTGTCCGCCAGAACCACGGCGCCGGGGCGAAGCTTGGGGCGGACCGTCGCGAGCTCGAAGGCGAGGTGGGCCGGCGTGTGGAGGTCGTCGTGCAGGAAGAGGCCGACCTCGGGAAGCTCTCCCACGAGGGGCGGGAGCAGCGCTTGGCTGGGGCCAATCCTCAGGTCCCACCCGGCCCTCAGCCGGTCGGGGACCGCCCAGCCGGTCGATCGATCCGGCGGCAGGCTCACGGGGGACTCGCGCGCCCCGAGCTCCGGGCCGCGCTGCCGGGTCGGCAGGTCCACGGAGTGCAGCGTGCCGAAGCCGTTGTCGGCGACGGCGAGGAGGAAGTGGGAGGAGCTGACCCCGGAGGAGACCCCGGCCTCCACGATGTGGCGCGGCCTCAGCAGGCGGACGATCGTGTACAGCTCGAACGGGGCCCGGATCTGGGCGTACATCTCCCGGCCCCCCTCCCGGTGCGTGGCTCGGATCTCCTCGAGCTCGTCCCGGTGATCGAGGAGACCCCCCATCGCCCGCCGGGCCTCCGCCACGGTGGCGCCGGCGAGGCGCGTGACCCAGGAGAGGTCGGGCGCCGCCCTCCGGTCCCCGAGCCAGCGGGCGAGATCGGCGAGCCGTGCGTCGGCCCGGGCGACCATGCCCCGCCACCCCCGTCGGACGGTTAACGGAGAGCCCCCCGGCCGGTCCGGCCGCCGCTCGGGCCCTTCGGTTCGAGGTGCGAGTCGGTGACCTCGAGGCGGCGAGCGAGACCCCGGCGGACGATCCGCGTGGCGTCGAGTTGGATCCGTTGCGCGAAGAACGGCGCGTCGACCACGAGGGTCTCGAACTCGCCCCCCTCCCCGGCCGGGTGGACCGATCGGCCGGTCCCGGCGAGCGATTCGATCTCCTGGAGGCGGGAAAGGTCGAGGCGCTCTCCGAGCATCCCCTCCCCGAGCCCCTCGGCGGCGAGCTGGACGAGCCGAATATCGAGCCCGCTCGCGATCTCGGCCCGCACGACCCGCCCCGGCTCCTTCCCCCACAGTGTGACGTACAGGGGCCGCCCGAGCTCGAACGTCACGCGGCTCAGCCGGCTCCACTGGTAGGAGGAGGCGATCGCCCCGGCGACCACGGGGCCCCGACCGGAGGCGAGGGCCGTACGGAGCGCCCCCGTCTCCGCGCCCTCCCCCGTCCCGTCGATCGGCGCGAAGCGGACCGGCTTCCCCCACGCCTCCGCCTGCTTGCGAACGAGCGCGAGGTTCGGGGTGTGGAACAGGAACGAGTCGACGTCGGCGGGCTCGAGCACCACGAGCTCGTCGACCGGCCAGCCTTGGGCCTCGGCGAGGCTCGCCGAGTAGATCGAGTCCTTCCCGCCCGAGACGAGCGCGCTCGTCATTCCCTGGGTACCTACAGAGCGAGGCCGGAGCGCCACCGTGGGTAGAGGGCGGCGAGATCGACCGTCGCCCGCGCCGTGTCCTTCCAGGAGAGTCGGCCGCCTTCGGAGGTGGCCGTGCCGAGGCGGGCCCACGGCCGTCCCGCCATCGAGCGCTCGAACGAGCGCGCGTGCCGCGCCGCGACCTCGACGACCCAGCGCGAACCCCCCTCGGCGACCAGCGCTCGGCCCGGGCCGCCGAGGCCGGTCGCCGAGAGCTCCACGTCGAACCCGAGACCCCCGCCGGTGGCCATCTCGAACAGCGTGACCGCGAGGCCTCCGTCCGACACGTCGTGACAGGCGCGGATCCAGTGCTTCGACCCCGCGCGCAGCAGCGACTCGCCGAGCCGTCGAGTGAGCGACGGGTCGGGGCGCGGGACGTCCCCGCCACGGCGGCCGGTCCGGCGCTCGTAGAGCGATCCGCCGAGCTCCGGTCGGCTCGGCCCGACGAGATAGAGCGGGTCCCCGCGCTCCTTGAGGTCGCTCGTCACGGCGCGCGAAACATCCGCGACGACCCCCGTGCCGAGGAGGACGGGGGTCGGCAGGATCGGATGCTCCGAGGAGCCGTTGTAGAAGCTCACATTCCCCGAGGGGATCGCGAAGTCGAGGGCCCGGGCGGCGCTGGCAAGCCCCGCGAGCGCCTCCACGAATCCGCCGAGGATCTTCGGGTCCTCCGGGTCCCCGAAGTTGAGACAGTCGGTGAGCGCGTCCGGCCGCGCGCCGACCGCGTAGAGGTTCCGCGCCGCCTCCTCGACGGTCCAAGCCGCCCCGTCGCGAGGCGACTTGCCGCACGCCCAAGGTTGGCCCGCGACGGTGACGGCGATCCCTCGGGGACTCTCGGGACGCGGGCGCAGGACCGCGGCGTCCCCGTGCGTGGGGCTCTCAGGGCGGCCATGGAGCGGCTTGAGGACGGTGTGCCCCTGGACCTCGTGGTCGTAG
>JASHSI010000176.1 GCA_030040915.1 Thermoplasmata archaeon
CCGACGATTCTCTCGACGACCTGTTCTAGTGGGCGGCCACCCCGGTCGATTCCGGGGGACGCTGGGCGCAGAGGGAGGGGTTCCGTCGCGGCACTCTCACCGATTCGAGCCGCTCGCACATTCGCCAACGATCGCGGCGACGCTACCACCGTCGCGAACCGACCGTAGCGCCCGGACCAGGATCCAGGGGACCTCACCGAATCCTACGGGTCCGGGGAACGGCGCGCGAAGGATCCGCTGGGGGAGGGCGACGGTAGGTACGGTCCGTCGTCCCCGGCTCCCAAGCGCGGGTCCGGCCGGATCCCGGGCTAACCGGTGCGCGGGGCAGCCGACGTGGCGGCGCGCTCGTCGGCGGCGGTCCGGCTGCGGAAGTACTGCTGGAGGACCCCCGCCCCGATCACGAGCGCGAGGCCGGCGATGAGCGTGCTCACGATGAGCGGGAGCGTGCCGGCCGCGAGGACCCCCTCGAGGAACTCGACCGTGAAGACGATCCCGTAGGAGACGAGGCCGATCCCGGCGATCGACGTCGTCGCGACGAAGAACGATCGGGGGAACCGGCCCCTCAGGAAGTAGCGCCGGATCGCCCGGCCGCACTCCCAGACGAACGCCCCGACGAGCCAGAGGACGAGCCCGGCCTGCGTGAACAGGAGGACCCGGTCGAGCGGGGACTTCGCCGGGAGGGCGACGATGACGTTGTAGCCGGAGAGGAAGCCCAACCCCACGAGCGCGCAGGCGAAGAGCCCGAACCCGAAGACGACGGACCCGGTCCGGACGTCGGTCGAGGCCGACCGGATCGAGTCGATGATCGCCTCGTCGATGTCGAACGTCCAGAAGATGAGGTAGACCCCGAGGATGATCACGAGCGCGATGAGGCCCCAGCTCACCACCCCCGCGGCGGCGGCGACCCCGAGCGTCAGGAGGGCGAGCGCGAGCGGCAGCACCGTCTTCGCCCGGAGCTTCGGGTCCTTGAGCGCCCGGACGAGCGTGTAGTAGGTCGTCTCGAGGCTCGCGCTCTGCCGGATGTAGACCCGACGAACGCCGTCGACCTTCAGGCGGGAGGCGAGGATCGGGAACAGGTACTCGTCCTCCGCCCCGTCGGAGACGAGGAAGGCGGACTTCGCCGGAAGGTCCCGCAGGACCTGGTCGAACTGGTCGGCGACGCGCCGGTCGGAAAGAAGCCCGACCTTGGCGGAGCCGGTGAGCGCGACGACCTCCGCCTCCTCCCCGCCCTGGCGGAGCTCGTCCAGGAGATGGATCGCGGCGAAGAGGGCGTTCGTGTCGGAATCCTCGGGGTCGGCGAGCCCAAGCCGGGTGGCCGCGTCGAGGACCTGCTCCCGCCCGACCACCGGGCCGGCCACGCCGGCCTTCCGCCCGAGGTCGTCGTCCCGGTCGACGCAGACGACGAGGCGCATACCGGAATACAGCGCCTCGGGTCGGATAATAACGTTGGGACATCCGTAGCAAATCCGGGCATCGGTCGGACCCGGCCCTGGATCCATAATTTCCCGCCGGCCGTGGGCGGCGCGCTCGGGGCCGGCCCGTCGAAGATAGGGTTATAGCGCCCGGCCCGCCGTCCGGCCGGTCCGATGGGCGACAAGCCACAGAAGGCGACGGCGTTCGTCGACTGGTACCTCGCCACCGTCGAGGCCGCCGGGCTCACCGACAAGCGCTACCCGGTGAAGGGAATGAACGTCTGGACGCCGTACGGCTTCCGGGCCCGCCGCGAGCTCGATCGCGTGATGGTCCGAGAGATCGAATCGGCGGGGAGCGTCCCGGTGGAGTTCCCGACGCTGATCCCCCAGACGGAGTTCCAGAAGGAAGGGGAGCACATCAAGGGGTTCGACGCCCAGGTCTACTGGGTCACCAAGGGCGGGGAGAGTCCGCTCGACGTCCCGCTCGTCCTCCGCCCGACGAGCGAGACCGCGATGTACCCGGTCTTCTCGCTGTGGATCCGTTCCCACAAGGACCTCCCCCTCAACGTCTACCAGATCGTCAACACCTTCCGCTACGAGACGAAGACGACCCGGCCGTTCCTCCGGGTCCGGGAGATCCACTTCTTCGAGGAGCACACCTGCCAGGTCGACGAGGCCGCGGCGACCGAGCGGGTGCGCTCGAACCTCGAGGCGTTCGCGGCGATGGCGAAGGCGTTCGCCCTCCCGTTCGTCCCCGTCCGGCGGCCGGAGTGGGACAAGTTCCCGGGGGCGTTCTACTCGGTCGCGCTCGACATCCCGCTCGGGGGCGGCCGGACGCTCCAGATCGGGAGCGTCCACCACTACCGCGAGAACTTCTCCCGGCCCTACCAGATCGCCTACGAGGACCGGGAGGGCGAGCAGCGCTACGTCCACCAGACGACGTTCGGCCTCTCTGAACGGCTCCTCGGCGCGATCGTCGCCGTCCACGGGGACGACAAGGGGGCCGTGTTCCCGACCTCGGTCGCGCCGCACCAGGTCGTGATCGTCCCGATCCTCGCCGGGGGGAATGCGGAGATGGTCGGGACGTTCGCGGCCGGCCTCGAGCGGCGCCTCTCCGCCCGGGGCGTCCGCGTGCACCTCGACGACTCGGAGGAACGGCCGGGGGCGAAGTACTACCGCTGGGAGACCGCCGGGGTCCCGCTCCGCCTGGAGGTCGGGGGCCGGGAGGCCGCCGCCGGCTCGGTGACCGTGGTCGACCGCCTCGGCGGCAAGCGGACCCTCGGGCCCGCCGGCCTCGAGGAGGCGATCGACGGCGCGCTGCGGACCTACGACCAGCAGCTCTACGAACGCGCCCTCACGGCGTTCCGTTCGGCGTTCTCGATCGCCCGGCGCCTCGAGGAGCTCGGCGCCTCGGAGACGGTCCGGCTCCTCTCCTGGTGCGGGAAGGAGTCGTGCGGCCGCGCCATAGAGACCGCGATCGACGGCTCCCTCCTCGGGACCCCGGAAGGAGAGCTTCCCATCGCGGTCGGGGCGCCGGGACCGTGCCTCGTCTGCGGGGAATCGAACGACGCCCTCTGGGCGCTCGCCGGCCGCCCGATGTAGGGACGCGCGCGGGACGGGGGCCGGTCGCACCTACCGGATCTCGGCCGGGATGGGCCGGTTGGGGGTCGGCATCATGAGCCACATCCCGGCGATCCCGAGCCCGAGGAGCGTCGCCACGACCGCGTAGACGCCGTTGTCGACCCAGACCCCGAAGGCGAGCCCCCACCAGAGGTAGAAGGCGATCCCGAGCAGGAAGAGCGTGGCGAACCCCCAGAACGAGGCCCGGCGGGGGAACGGCATCGAGGCGAGCGACGGGGTGGACCCTTCGGGTACGACCGCGGCGTGGCCGGCGTCCGCCATGAGAGGATTTCCATGCGGGGGGCCTCTGATAACGGTTTAGGGCCGCCCGATCGGGCGGGGGCCGGGATTAAGGGCCGCGTCCGGTGGGTCGGCGATGTCCGCCCCCGAGGTCCGGAAGGCGCGGGACGGTTCGCCGTACCCGGATCGCTCTTCCCCCACCTTCGAGCGGGACGTTCGGGCGATGTTCGCCCATATCGCCCGGGGGTACGACCGGTTCGACCACGTAGCGTCGATGGGGAACGACCTCTTCTGGAGGCCCCGGGCCCTGTGGTCGCTCGACCGCTTCCGCCACGGGCGGAGTTCGCCGTCCCGGGTCCTCGACGTCGGATGCGGGACGGGGGACCTCTCGCGCCAGGCCGCTCGGCACTTCCCGACCGGCCGGATCGTGGGGATCGACGTCACCCCGGAGATGCTCGATCGGGCCGAGGCGCGGACGCTGCGACATCGGGAGGGAGGCCGGATCGACTTCGGGGCCGCCACGGCCCTCCGCCTCCCGTTCCGGAGCGCCTCCTTCGACCTCGTGATGTCGGCGTTCGTCGTGAGGAACCTGCCGAACCTGCCGAACGCGCTCCGCGAGCTCCGGAGGGTGACCGCCGACGGCGGCACCCTCCTCACGCTCGAGATCACCGAGCCGACATCGCCGCGCTTTCGGGCCCTCTTCCACGCCTATTTCGACACGGTGGTGCCCTGGCTCGGGGGGATCGTCGGGAGCGAGGGGCCGTACCGGTACCTGCCGGAGTCGCTCCGCTCGCTGCCCGGCCGGGGCGAGATGGCCCGAATGATGCGGGAGTCGGGCTTCCCCCGGGTCGCCACCTACCCCCAGTCGTTCGGGATCGTCACGACCTTCCTCGCCGAGGCCGGAACCCCGGACGACGGAACGGCATCGGGCCCCGCGCGGGGCGCTCCGGCGAACGGTTAAGGGGCCGCTCGCGAACGCCCCGTCCGAGGGGAACCATGCCGGAGCCGCCGTTCGACGCCTTCCGATACGCCCACGAGCACCGCGCGGAAGTGGTGTGGATGAGCCAGAACACGAACCACCTCGTCCCGCCGGAGATCGTCACCTCGGCCGTCGAGGAGGCGCTCCGGGAGCACCGGTACGAAGGCTACCCGTTCGCCGCCGGGCTTCCCGAGCTCCACGAGCTCGTCCGGGCCGACCTCGGCCTGGGCGACGAGTCCCGCCTGCAGGTCTCGGCCGGGGGGACCGAGGCGCTCTACATGCTCACCCGGGCCCTCCTGGGGCCCGGGGACGAGGTGATCGCCTCGGACCCCTCCTACCTCATCATCCACAAGTTCGTCGAGCTCGGGGGCGCCCGGACCCAGAACCTCGACATCTATGCTCCGCCCTACCGGCTCACCCCGGACCGGGTGCAGGCGGCGATCGGGCCGAGGACCAAGATGATCCTCCTGATCGACCCGCTGAACCCGCTCGGCTCCGGCTACCCGGAGTCGGAGGTGCGCGCGATCGCCGAGATCGCCCACGACAAGAAGCTCCTCCTCCTCAACGACGTGACCTACCGGGACTTCGCCGACCATCCGACGCTCGCTCGGAAGTACGCCCCCGAACAGACCCTGACCGTCTGGTCGGTCTCGAAGAACTGCGGCCTCGCCGGCCTTCGGCTCGGCGGCCTCGCCGGACCCGCGGAACTCGTCCAGAACGTCGCTCGGTACAACACGAACGACCTGGGGGTCAACATCCTCGCCCAGGTGGCGGCCGTCGCCGCGCTCCGCTCGAAGCCCCGGTGGATCGCCAAGGTGCGCGAGACGACCCGCGCGAACCAGGCCGCCATCCGCTCCGTCGTCGAACGGGTCGACGGGGCCACGTTGCCGGTCTTCCCGTCCCAGGCGAACATGTTCGCGATCGACCTCACGGGGACCAGCATCGCGCCCGAGGTGCTGCAGAAGGAGCTCCTCCTCGGGCACGGCGTCTTCCTGCGGGCGGGGAACTACCTCTCCCCGAAGTTCGGCGCCCGGTTCATCCGGGCCTCCTTCTCGAACCCCCCGAGGGACATCGAGCGGTTCGCCGCGGCGTTCCCGGCGGCCGTCGAGCGGCTCCGGCCCAGGGCCCCGGCCGCGAGGGCGGCGACGTGACCCGGTCGTCCGCCCGCGCCCGGTCGGCCGCCGGGTGAGGGGATGCCGCGAACCGCACCCCCGCCCCCGTTCTACGCGGCGGGGGGAACGATGGTCCTCCAGGAGGACTTCCTTAGGACGCGCCGGATCGCGGATGGATCGGTCGACCTCGTGGTCACCTCGCCCCCGTACAACGTGGAGGTGGGCTACAGCGCCTACGAGGACAACCTCCCGTACGAGGAGTACCTCGCGTTCAGCCGGCGGTGGCTCGCGAAGGCGCTCAAGCTCGCCCGGCCCAACGGGCGCCTGTGCCTGAACGTCCCGCTCGACAAGAACAAGGGCGGGCAGCGCGCCGTCGCCGCCGACCTCACCCACGAGGCGCGGGCGGCCGGGTGGCGCTACCAGTCGACGATCGTCTGGAACGAGCAGAACATCTCGCGCCGGACGGCCTGGGGCTCCTGGATGAGCCCGTCGGCCCCGTTCGTCATCGCCCCGGTCGAGGTGGTGCTGGTGATGTTCAAGGGGGAGTGGGCCCGTCGGGAACGCGACCGGCATCCCGACATTGCGCGCGACGAGTTCGTCGAGTGGACGAACGCGGTCTGGACGTTCTCCGGCGAGCGGGCGACCCGGGTCGGCCACCCGGCCCCGTTCCCGGTCGAGCTCCCGCGGCGTCTCGTGAAGTTGTTCAGCTACCGGGAGGACCTCGTCCTCGACCCGTTCCTCGGGAGCGGTTCGACGCTCCTCGCCTGCCGGGAGACGGGCCGCCGAGGGATCGGGGTGGAGATCGATCCGGCGTACTGCGCGCTCGCCGCCCGGCGGCTGGACGGGACCGCCGGTGCCCCGCGGGCGGTCCGGGCCGCTCAGCCGGAGGCGCCCGTCCGGGCGCGCACCGCGACGTCCACGACCATGTGATCCCGGCCCGGCCCGTAGCGCTTCACCCGGCGGCCCCGCGCGTCGTCGACCCCGCGGCCGAGCCGTTCGACCTCGGAGCGGACGAGCTCGCTCGCCCCCTCGGGGCCCTCGCGGGTGCCGACGAGGAGGTGGACGTGCATCGCGCCGCCGCTCGCGGAGAGCAACGAGAGCGCCCTCCCGATCCACGGGACGGCGGTCGGCAGGTACCCCAGGACGACCCGGTCGGCGGTCGCGGTCGGGAGCGCGACGGTCCGGTTGTCGCCGAGCACCGGCTCGGCCCGGTCGGATACGCCGTTCCGGCGCAGGTTCTCGACGAGGTAGTCGAACGAGACGGGGTTCTTCTCCACGGCGATGACCCGGGCGGCGCGGCCGGTGACGAGCGCCGGGAGGGTGAAGTAGCCGATCCCCGCGAAGAGGTCGACCACGACCTCCCCGGGCCGGACCAGGCGCCCGATCCGGTGGCGCTCCTCCCGGTTCCCCCGGGCGAACAGGACCCTCGCCGCGTCGAAGCGGAAGCGCACCCCGTGCTCGAGGACCGTCGTCTCGGTGGGCCCGGGGGCGATCGGCTCGAGCTCCGGGCGCCGGAGCTCGCCCTCGACCGGACCGGCGCGTCGCAGGACGGCCCGGACCCCGAGGACCTCCCTCCAGGCCTCCCCGATCTCGGAGAACGACGGCCGGAGCGGCTCCGGGAGGTCGAGCACGAGCACGGAACCGAGGCGCTGGTAGCCCGTCGGAAGCTCCGCGAGCCGGCGCTCGGGGAGCCGTCCCCGCAGCCGGTCGCGCACTCGCTCCGCGGGCGATCGCCGGTCCCGGCCGGCGATCGGGCTCACGACGCGGGGGGGCTCGGCTCCCCCGCCTCGAGGATGACCTCGAGGAACTGCTTCAGGTGGCTCGTCAGGATCGGGTTGTCGGTGAAGCCGCAGGCGTCGAGCCCCGGCGCCGCCAGGAGAGCGTGCTCTCCGTCGGAGAGGACCTCGGTCGCGAGGAGGTTCTCCCGGGCCACGTGCCGGACCCCCTCGGGAATCTTCTGGAGCGGCGCGGTCACGAACGTCACCTCCACGCCCCGCTTGAGGGCGCTCGCGATCTTCTTCGCGAGGTCGTCGCGGATGTCGGCGACCTGCGGCGTCGTCAGGATGTAGCTCGACGTCGACTGGTCGAGAAGCTCGCCGATCTTCCCAAGGACCCGCTCCCGGCCGGCGAGCAGGTAGACGAGCTGGGGTTCCCCGTGCTCGGCGACGACCCGGTGGAGCGCGTCGAGCCCCTCGAACACCTCCTGGATCGATCCCTTCAGCGACTCGGCGACCTCGAGGGGTGGCTTCGGCCGGAAGAGGATCGGCTTCCCGCCCGTGGGGGTGGCGTACCCCTTCGCGGCGAGCGACTCGAGGACCTTGTACGCGGAGGTGCGGGGGATCTTCGCCGCCTGGGCGAGCGTCGCGGCGTCGCCGACCCCCCGGGCGACGAGCGCGATGTAGGCGCGGGCCTCGTAGAAGGTGAGGCCCACCTTGCCGAGGACCTCGACCGCGCGCCGGTACTCGGCGGTGGTGTCCGACCCGAGCGGGACCGCGGCCGCCTCGTCGGTGGACGGCATCCTGCCGGGCGAGTCGGACGCGCGATTTAAGGGTGCGCGGACCGCGGCGGTGCGGGCGGGGGCTCCCGCGCTACGGGACCGGGCGCGCGAGCTTGAGGAGCGCCTCGGGTCCGAGGAGCTCGTCGACCTCGGCCTGGGTCAGGAGCCCCTTCTCGACGAGGAGCGTCCGGACCCTCACGCCGGTCCGGTCCGCCTCGTGGATCAGCTCGGCGACCTTCAGGTAGCCGAACCGCGGGGTGAGGATGGTGGCGAGCGCGGTCGACTCGATCAAGAAGCGCTCCAGCCGGGGCTGGTTCACGGTGATCCCGTCGACGCCGGTCCGGGCGAAGACGGGGAGATAGTTCGTCAGGATGTCCGCGGAGAACAGCGCCTCGTTGGCGGCGAGCGGCATCATCACGTTGATCTCAAGCTGGCCAGCCTGGACCGACATCGCGGTCGCGAGATCGGCCCCGACGACATGGAAGGCGACCATCGCGAGGCACTCGGCCGCGGACGGGTTGACCTTCCCGGGCATGATCGACGAGCCCGGTTGGATTTCGGGGATCCGGATCTCGTCGAGGCCGGTCGCCGGGCCGCTCGCGAGGAGGCGCAGGTCGTTCGAGATCCGGATGAGCTCGAGCGCGACGGTACGGAGCCAGGCCGATGCGGCGCCGATCGGCCAGCGGCTCTGCATCGCCTCGAACGGGTCGCGGGCGACGGTCAGCGGGAAGCCCGAGAGGCGGGCGAGCTCCTCGACGACCGCCGCGCGGAAGCCGGGCACCGTGTTGACCCCGCTGCCGACCGCGCTCCCGCCGAGCGGGATCTCGGCGAGCGCCTTCTCGACCGTGGGGAGCGCCTCGAGGACGTGCTCGAGCGCCGATCCGTACGCCGAGAACTCCGCGCCGAGCGTCACCGGCATGGCGTCCTTCAGGTGCGTGCGGCCGGCCTTCGGCACCTTGGCGAACTCCTCCCCCTTCTTGCGGAAGCTCGCCGAAAGGGCCTCGACCGACCGGCGCAGCTCGGCGAAGGCGAACAGGATCGCCACCTGGGCGGCGGTCGGGAACGTGTCGTTCGTCGATTGCCCGCGGTTGACGTGGTCGTTCGGGCTCAGCTCGCGGTACTCCCCGCGGGGCTTTCCGAGGATCTCGAGGGCCCGGTTCGCCAGGATCTCGTTGACGTTCATGTGGCAGCTCGTCCCCGCGCCGGCCTGGAAGATGTCCACGACCATCTCGCGGTCGAACTTGCCGCTCGCCATCTCGCGCGCCGCCTGCTCGATCGCGGCGCCGCGCTTCGCGTCGACCGCCCCGAGCCGGACGTTCGTGCGGATCGCCGCGAGCTTGAGGAGGGCGTACGCTCGGGTCAGGTGGCGCGACCCCCGGATCCCGCTGACGGGGAAGTTCTCGAGGGCCCGAACGGTCTGGATGCCGTAGTAGGCGTCCCCCGGGACCTCCTTCTGGCCGAGGGAGTCCTCCTCCTGTCGGGTGGGGCTCATCGGCGGCGCGCGACGCGGGGATGCTTGTAAAGGGTTTTGGTCGGCGGCGGGCTCGGGCGGGCCGGACCCGGTGCGGACGGGAGGGTCGAGCGGTTCCCGATGGTCGACCCGAGCATCCTCACGATGGACGTCCTAGGCGGGGTCGCGGACTACGCCCTGCCGGGGCTCGCTTGGCTCTTCCTCTTCCTGGTCGCCTGGGAGGACCCGGAGGCGTCGAAGGCGTCCGGCTTCGACCGGCGGGTGTTCTGGCTGCTCCTTCCGGTGGGGATCATCGCCGAGCTCGGCAACGTGCCGTTCTTCGCCTGGGGAGGGAACGTGCTCGCCGTCAACGTCGCCGGCGGCCTCGTCCCGCTCGTCCTGTCCGTCTGGTTCCTCCGCCGCCTCCTCGCCCCGGCTCGGGCGGGGGTCTGGGTATTCCTGGGAGCGCTCGCGGTCGAGACCGCCGCCATGTTCGCGATCGTGATCCTTGTCCCGTCGGCCCCGACAGTCGACCTCGCGGTGTTCGCCGTCGCGCTCCTCGCCCCGCTCCTCCTCCTCCTCTACGAACACGGCCGACCGAGGACGGGGCCGTACGGCGCGAGCCTGGCGCTGGCGCTCGCCTCGACCGGGCTCCTCCTCACCTTCCTGACCACCGAGGCGATCCCCGACGTCGGGATCGTCTCCGTGTTCCCGTTCTACCTCCTCGCCCCGTTCCTGATCGGCGGACTCGCCGGACCGGTCGCCTGGCACGCCCTCAAGTCCCACGGCGCGAGCGCCCTCCCCCTCGCCTATTCGACCGCGACGATCGGCACGCTCGTCGGGGCCGACATCCTTCGGCAACCCCCACTCTACGGCCCCGGCGAATCCGGGCTCCTGTCGATCGGCGGGGCGGGTCTCCTCGACCTCGTCTACCTCTCGGGGCTGTTCGCCGCGGCGCTCGCCTACCTCCTCTACCGCCTCACCCGGGATCGGCCCGGCCCGGTCCCGGCGGCCCCGCCCACGGCCGACACGCGGAGCCCGGAGGGGCTCCTTCGGGAGGCGCTCGCCCTCGGCTACGCCGGGCGCACGGCCGAGTCGGCCCGGCGTTCGGCCGAGGCGGCCACCCTCGCCGCGGCGAAGGCGCGGGTCGTCCACGGCCAGGGAACCGCCGCTCC
>JASHSI010000177.1 GCA_030040915.1 Thermoplasmata archaeon
CTCGTGAACCACACGCTGACGCTCCTCTCCCAGGCGATCATCACGGCGATGTTCGCGCCGACGGTCTACTCGGTCGTCTTCGACGTGAGCCCGGGGAACTGCGGGGGGACGAGCCTCTCGCAGTACGGGGCGGTCAACGAGTACACCAACAACACGACCGTCGCCGCGTCGTACGGGAGCTACGCGATCCGCGCCGACCCGTGCCAGGGCTACACGCTCACCCGCTGGGCGGTCACGGGCGGACTGAGCGTCGCGTCGAACGACTCGAACCGCACCACGCTCGGGGTGAACGCCTCCGGGACGCTCACGGCGGTCTACCTCCCCGTCGCGCCCTCCCTCTCCCTCGCCGCCCCGGGCTCCGCCTACGCCGGCGCGCTCGTCTCGTTCACCGCCCAGGTCGCCGTGCCGGTCGCCCCGTACACCTACCGATACACCTGGGAGTTCGGCGACGGGACGAACTCGACCGAAACGCCGACCGGGTTCGTCACCCACGCCTACGCGCTCACGGGGATCTACTTGGTCCGCGTGACGGTCCTCGATCCGTACGGGCGGGTCGCGGAAGCGAACGCCACGATCTCGATCGTCACCTCCTCGAGCTCCGTCGTCGCCCAGATCGGGCCGATCGGCTACGCGGCGCTCGGCCTCTCGGCGCTCGCCGTCGTCGCGGCGTTCGTGCTCGGGCGCCGGCGGAACGCCCCGAGCGCCCCCGACGCCGAGCCCGAGGCGGCGACCCCCAAGCCTTCAAGTAGTCCCCCGGTGCCTACCGAGCCGCCCTCCCCGGGCGACGGTGGAGCCACCGAACCATGAACCGACCGGTTACCGAGCGAGCGCGCCCCGAAGGCCCCCGAACGAACCCGACCGAGCTCCTCCCCGAGTCCCACGGGGCGCCGTCGCGCTCCCGGGGCCGGACGGCGTTCCTCGTCCTCCTGACGGTCCTCCTCGCGATCGGCTGGATCGTGCCGGCGACCTCCGCGTCGGCCCTCCCGAGCGCGAACGCCCCGGCCGTCCCCGGCGCGATCGCCCTGCCGTCGTCGGACGCCCCGGCGAGCGCCCCGGCGGTCGCTACGACCCCGGTATCCGCTGCGGCCCCCACCTCCCTTGGAAACATTCCCACGGTGCCCCTTTCCTCGATCGCTCCCCTTCCGCTCTCCGCCTTCGGGCCGGTCTCGACGAGCTCGCTCTCGCCGAGCCCCCAGCCCGCCGGCGCCTCCACGGCGTCGAACTGGTACGTCCAGAACTACGCCCAGACCGGCAACACGATTCAGCTGGGCGGCTCCAGCCAGGATCTCGCGACCGCCGCGACGAGCGTCTCCGACCTCACGAACCTCACGACCGGCTCGACGTTCTACGAGACCCACGGCTACACGACCGTCTCGGTGAGCCATGACGGCGGGACCAGCTGGACCTCGAGCTGGCCCGGGCAGGCGACCAACTGGACCGACACCAAGAGCGCGAACTACGGGGACCTCCTGGGCTGGCCGGTCCTCGATCCGCTGTACACGACGGGCGCCGAGCCCACCAACTGGGTCCCGAGCGACCTCTACGGATTCCAGCCGAAGGTCCCGCAGATCGCCGCCACCCCGGACGGGAAGAGCCTCGTCCTCCTGTCGGCGTACGCCGGCGGCTGCTTCGAGCTGTTCAGCTCCACCTGCGAGGCGAACGTCACCGCGCTGTACGACTCCTTCGAGGCCGCGGAAGGGATCGCGGTGTCGGTCTCCACGAACGGCGGGACCACGTGGAGCGCGCCGATCCCGATCGTCGCAGCCCCCCAGGTAGCGGTCTACGACCTCGCGAGCGCCTGCGGCTCTACCGCCGCCGGCTATTACATCGTCCCGCTCACCCAGGTCTCGAGCATGGCCCTCGCCGTCGACCCCTCGGGGAACGCCTACGTCGCCTACACCATGACCACCTTCCAATACCTGAGCAGCGCCTATCTCGTGTGCAATTCGGGCGCGCTCGACTACAACTGGGGCTCGATCCTCTTCTCCGCCTACGTCGACTCCTCCTCGACCCCCTCGACGAGCTGGGGGTCCCCGACGCCCGTCGCGCTGTTCAACTGGACGTCCACGGACCTGCAGAGCGGGATTCCGTACAACCCGATGTTCGACCAGCCGACGATGGCGGTCGGACCGGCCCCCACCGACGAGGTGTACGCCATGTTCGGCGACCTCGGCAACGCGACCGTCGGCGGGAACCGGGCGATCGGCCTCGTGACCACGTCGAACCAGGGATCGACCTGGACGAAGTTCGCGGACGTGACCGGGCTCCTCCAGGACTTCGTCCGGGGGACGCCGCCGGACTGGTTCTACAACAACACCGGGCCGGTCCTCGCGATCGATAACTCGTCGAGCTCCTCCTACGAGGGGAACATGTACCTCGTCTGGAGCGACAACCGCAGCGCGACCCAGACGAGCGGCTACCCGAGCATCGCGTTCAGCCGGAACACCGGCTCGGGATGGTCGTCCCCGATCTACCTCTCTCCCGACGACCCGTCGTCGCTCCTCTACGCGGACCCGACGGTCTCGGTCCAGCCGAACGGGGACCTCTGGGTCGGCTACTACGGCATCAACCCGACGAACGGGAACTATCACGTCTACGGGATCTACTCGACCGATGGCGGCACCGATTGGTCGAGCCAGTTCGTCGTCTCCGACACCCCGAGCGCCCCCGGATCCGGCTCCTCGCTCCAGGCGATCCTCGGCGAGGTCTCGATCGCCGCGACGAGCGCCGGCGCGCTCTACACCTGGGAGGACTGCCGATCGAGCGACTGCCAGTGGTCCGGATCGAGCGGGGACAACACGACCGAGTTCAGCGCCCTCGTGGTGCCGTTCTCGATCACCTCCTCGGCCGCGGGGATCACCGCGACCGTGACGGTCGGCGGCGTGGCCACGAGCGACGCGCTCCCCGCCACGCTCGGCGTCGACGTGAACTCGAGCGTGACGGTCTCGGTGCCGACCTGGGTCGCCACCCCGAACGGGACGTACATCCAGGAGTTCGCCGACTTCTCCGGGATCCAGAGCTGCGCGACCGACCCGCTCACGTTCACCGCGACCGGCAGCGGGACGCTCACGGCGAACTTCGTCCTCTCCCCGGGCTCCTGGCTCCAGGGAACCGTCGCGCCGCTCATCGCCGGGGCCCGGCTCACCGTCGTCGAGGTCTCGACCGGCCAGACCGTCGCGGCGAACCTCCTCACCGGCGCGACCTCCTACTCGTTCAACGTGACGGTCCCCGGCGGGCAGACCTACCGGGTGAGCGCCAGCGCGCCGAACTACCAGCAGGCGAACTTCACCGGCGGCACGAGCGACTTCACGACCACGACCGTCACCCTGACGCTCGTCAAGGAGCTCGGCACGCTCGTCGGCACGGTGACGCTCTCGACGGGGACGGCCGACCTCCAGAACGTCACGGTCTACGTGAACGGCACGTCGGTCGCCTCGATCCCCGGCGGAAGCTACGACGCGGCGACCGGCCGGTTCACCGCGCCCGAGGAGTGGGGCCAGTACTACCTGAACGTCACCGCCTCGCCCGTCGGCGGCTACACGACGTTCTCGAAGCAGATCGTCATCCAGGCGGCGTCCACGACGACCGAGACCGTGGCGCTCGAAGGGGCGTGGATCGACGGGACCGTCACGCCCTACCCCGTGACCGTGACGGTGAACGGCGTCTCGATCGCGAGCCTCTTCGACGTCAACGGCGGGACGGCGTCGTGGGTCGACGCTCTCCCCGGAGGGACCTACGACATCTACGCCC
>JASHSI010000178.1 GCA_030040915.1 Thermoplasmata archaeon
GGCTCCTCTCCGCCCCCAGCCTCGCGGAGCGGATCGGCGACGCGGGCCGCCTCGGGGCGCGGCGCTGCCACGTCAAGGTGGCGGCCCCCCGCCTTCGGGAGATCTTCCACCATGTGATCCGCACCTATCAGGGACAGGGGCGGTCCCCCCCCGAGATCCTCGGTGGGCACTGACCGGCGATCCTCCCCGCTGGCGTCGCGGTCGGAACTCCGGCCGTACCCCGCGCATCCTCGACCGGTTCCAATCCGTTGCTCGAGGTCGCGAAGGCTCCCGTGAGCTCAAGCAAGGACGTCGCCTACGGCCGCGATGACCGGCGCCCCGCCCCCTTGGATCGGTTCAGCACCGGACGTGGTCGGGCCGGTCTCGCTCCTCAATTGGCCGGTGGTCGCCGCGGGTCGGCGACCTCGCGGACCCCAGCGACCGTTCCGCCATGTCCGACTGGAGATCGACCTCGCCCCGGATCCGGCAGCCCCCTCCCCGAACGTGCTCCTGCGTCCGCTCGAGCACGCCCTCGGGGAGCTCCCGGTCCGGGAGCGCGGGAGCCTTGCGGAGCTGGCCCGTGCGGTCCTCCACGGCTTCTCGGCGGCCGGGTATCAGGGGGTGACGAGCTGGAAGGCCGGCCGCATCGGCTCGCCCGCACGACCGGATCGGGAGGCGGCGAGCCCCCCCCGCCGGGTCGGCGAGGTGCTCACCGACCTTTCCGGCCGGACCGACCCCTCGCTGGGCCGCGCTCGTCAATTTTCCGCCCGGCTTCGCGGAACGGGAGACCGACGGGCCGTAGTCGTACTCCGTCGGATCCACCGAGAGCGCCGGCACTCGCTCACCGTCGACCTCAGCGGAACGTTCCAGAGGGAGGAGGTGCACGCCCTCGTGGCCGCGCTCCACCGCCATCTGCCCGTGCGCTCGGCCGTCGTGACCCGGGCCGGCCGGGCGTGACCAGGTCCGCCCGACCGCCCCCCCGACCCGCCCGACGTGACGCACCGAGAGGCCCGCTGCGCTCCGGCGCTGTGAACGCCGAGGGGAGGGAGTTAATTGGGGGGCCGGCTCAGGCGTGGCCGGACCACGGGCCCGTAGTATAGCTTGGATATCACAGAGGCCTCCGGAGCCTCGAACCCGGGTTCGAATCCCGGCGGGCCCGTAACTCTTTCCTTGCAGAACCCATACCTCGGCCTTCCACGGCCCGAGGCTGCGGACCAGAGTGCCCGAACCGTCGACCGTTGATTGTTCGCGGACCTTGAGAACCGGAAAGCGTCGACTCCCAACCGGCTTTAAGGCGCCCATCTTCGAAGGGGGGGATGGCCGAAGCCCTCGCGCGGCACGTCCCGGGTTGTAGGCTTTGTTGGCGGGAATAGAGATCGGTCCACGGTGCGTCCCCCATGGTGCCGCGTATCACAGCGACGAGATTCTCGAAGGAGCCTCGGTGCTCCCGTCGCCGCCCCATCCGGTTATCGGTCGTCCCGGCACGGGCCGGAAACCGGAGCTGCGGTAACGGCCCTGGGAGGTTCGCGCGCACGAGTTTATATATGCATGATTTACTTACATTACACATGACCGTGGTGCAGACCCGACTGCCCGAGCTGGAGTACGAACTACTGCGGAAGCGAGCCCGTTCGGAGCACCTCCCCATCCAGGACGTCGTACGGGCGGCGATTCGCGCCCACGTGTTTGAGGACACGGTGGATCCTTCCGAGCCCATCTTCCGGGAGCTCGCGCACCAGAAGGGTCCCCGGGGCAAGGATCGCACCGTCGAACACGTCGACGAGCTCCTCTATGCTCAGCCATGATCTTCATCGACACGTCGGCTTGGTTCGCGCTCCTCTGCGAGCGGGCCGCGCAACGACCGGAAGCGACGTCGACGTTCGCCGAGATCGAAAAGGGTCGGTACGGGGCCCCCGTGACCACGGACTATGTCCTTGACGAGACCTTCACGCTGCTCCGCCAACGGCTAGGCTTACGCCCGGTCGCCCGATTGTCCGGCCTCCTCCGAGAGAGCCCGTCGATTCGACGGGTCCGTATCAGCGAGGCGATCTTCGACGAGAGCCTCCGGCTGATGCTCTCGCACACCGACAAGAAGTGGAGCTTCACCGACTGTACCAGCTTCGTCACGATGCGAGAGACCCACATCATGCGGGCGTTCACGTGGGACCACAACTTCGCCGAGGCCGGATTCGACGTACTTCCCGGCTGCAGACCCTGACATCGTCCCGGCGTGACCACGGCTCACGGCCAGGGTTCGCATCCCGGCGGGCCCGTAACACATTCCGTACTGTACCCGTGCCGGCGGCCTTCTCTGGCCCGAGAGAGCGGCCGTGCCGGACGCTTGAGGGGTCGATGGGTAGTTCTCCGCTGGCTGGTGACTTTCGAAGTGGTCCGTGATCCCGATGGGGTTGGGGCCGAACATCTTCGATCGCTTGGCACGCGAAGTGCTCCGGACGCTGCGCGTCGAGTCGGATGCCGAGGTCGTCACGTCGCATCCTATCGGGGTCGGACGGGCTACGAAGACCCGCCAGCGCTCGGGGGTGGCGAGGCCCCCTTTCTTCACGCGGAGGGCACCCTCGCCGCAATCGACGCCTTTTTAATTGAGTGAACTGTTCACTCAACCGAAAATCAATTCATGCCTCGGACCGAAGCCGCCAACGAGCAGATTCGACGAGAGACCGCCAGTCGGATTCTCGCGTCGGCACGGGCAGTGTACGCGCGCAAGGGGGGCGCGGCGACGGTGGCGGAGATCGCGAAGGAGGCGGGCGTGAGTCAGGGGCTGCCGTACCGCTACTTCCGCACGAAGCAGGAGCTGTTCCGCTCCCTAATCCAGGGGATCCTCCACGATCAGAGCGAATCGACCGGGTGGGCGCAATCGTCGGGCGGCTCACCAGGGGAGCGGTTCGAACGGATGGTCACGAATATGGTAGAGTTGCGCCGAATGTCCCCCGAACTTTTCCAGGCCTTCCATCAGGGACTCGACCGCCGGACGCTGCCCGCCAAACTCCGTCAGGACATCATTCAACACGGCCAGCGCGTACGGCTAACGCTCCGCCATCTGATCGAAGAAGGCCAAGCCACAGGGGAGATAGTCGAGGGAAATCCGGATCAGCTCCTGGTCGCACTGCTCGCGATCCTCGAAGGTCTCTCCCGGATCGGTTGGGCCCATTCCGCCTCGGAAGAGGTCGCCTTCCCCGAGGCGAAGATTGTCCTGCGCATGTTCCTCCGGGAGCGTCGAACGCCGTGACAGTGCCCTCGCTCGAGGCCCGGGGCCTGACGAAGCGATTCGCCTCGCCGACCGCGCTCGACCACCTCGATCTTCACCTCGAGGGGGCCAAATGCGAGGGGTTCCTGGGACCGAACGGCTCGGGGTAGACGACGACCCCGAGGTTGCTGACCGACACGATCCATCCCACGGAAGGGGAGTGCTTCCTCAACGGGGTCTCGACTCGGCGCGACCGGACGACCGCGCTGGCCGGCGCCGGTGTCCTCATCGAGAGCCCCGAGATCCATCCATCCCTCACGCCCCGCGAGGCCCTCCAGATGGTCGCGGATCTCCGGGGCGTTCCCGGCGCCGAGTGGCGGGCGCGGATTGACACCACCCTCGAGGAGGTGCGGATGTCCGACTGGGCCGACCAAGAGGTCGGCAGGTTCTCGAAGGGGATGAAGCAGCGGATCCACATCGCGGCCGCCCTCCTCCACGACCCGACGGTCGTCCTCTTGGACGAACCATCCAGCGGACTCGACCCGCGCGGGATGGCGGAGGTGCGGTCGATCCTCCGGGACCTGAGGCGCGCCCACCGTCTGATCTTCATGAGCGGCCACATCCTGAGCGAGGTCACGGATGTCTGCGATGAGGTGGCGCTCCTGGATCGTGGGCGCCTTCTCTTCTGTGACACTCTCCCGAACGTCATCGCAAGGTTCACCCCAACCCAGCGGGCCGTCGACGTCACGCTCGCCCGGCCACTGGCCGGCGAGGCGCTCGCCGGATCGATCGGCCGTCTGCCCGTCGTCATCGCGGTGCGGCCGCGCGACGCCCGGCGTCTCCGCCGGACGTCCGACGGCGGCATCGACGACGAGGAGCGGTTGCTGAGGGCGCTCGTCGGCCTCGACATCGGCATGGCCGGGTTCGCCGCGCCCGAGAGCGCGCTCGAAGAGGTCTACCTGAGCCAGATCTCCCGGGGGGAGTAAACGGGTGTCGAGCGCCTCGGCCACCGTGAGCGAACGGACGGCGGTACCGTCCGCGTTCCGGCCGCCCCCGTCGCTCCCGCAGATCGTAAAGCTCGCACGCTACCAGTTGCGGGAGTTCCTCCGAACGCGTCGGTTCGTCGCGATGATCGGGATCGTCCTGGCGGTGGGCCTCATCCTCACCGCCGTGACCGCGCACTACCGGGGCGGTCTGGTCGCGGACCCCATCGCCTTCTACGGCACCGCCTGGGCCGCGGCGGTCGGCTACCTCATCGTTCTCACCGCGATCCTCTTCGGGGGTGACGCGATCGCCGGGGAATTCCAGAACAAGACCGGGTACTTCCTCATGGGGCTGCCCGTACGCCGGTCGACCGTCTACCTCGGAAAGTACCTCGCCGTCTACGCGGCCGCCGCCACGGCCCTCCTCGCCTACCTCGCCCTCGTCGTCGCCAACGGGGCCTACTACTTCGGGGTCCATGCGGTCCCGTGGCAGCTCGGGATCTCGGTACTGCTCGCCCTGCTCTACCTCGCGGCGGTGGTCGGCGTGACGTTCGTCTTCAGCTCCCTCTTCAAGACGAGCGCCTACGGATTCGTCCTCACTGCCGTGCTCCTTCTCTTCGGGTTCTCGCTCCTGCAGGACTACGTCTCAATCCTCGTGCACGGCGAACCTTGGATGATCCTCACGTATGCCGCGGGGACGGTGGGGAGCGTCTTCGGCGGGACCGTCAACTGGGGCTGGTCGGGCTCCTGGGTCCTGATGCACGGCGAGATCGAGAAAAACGTGGTCGTGAAAATCTACACGGTCGCGGGCGTCGCGGAGGGCGTCGCCATCATGCTGGGCTACGTCGCCCTGACCGCCGCGGCGGGCCTCTGGCTCTTCGGGCGCGAGGAGTTCTCGTGAGACACCCGGAACCCGCTTCGGCGTTCGCGAGCGCGCTGCGCGCGATCCTACGGCTCGACCGGTCCAGCGGCCCCGCCCTCGTGGGCTGAACTACGACCGGGGGAACGCCCCGGCCGACGACGGTTCCGTCGCCCCGGGGCGCAGGGGTCCGGCGGGTCCGGTGCCCCCCTGCTCCGGATCCCCTTCGCGGGTGCGGGGAACGCGGCCGACCAAGAAGAGCGCGAAGGCGAAGGCGACGAGGATGCAGAGGGCCAGGATCAGGAAGATCTCCGCGTACGTCGTCACGAGGGCGACCTGGACCGCGTTCGGGGTCGTTGCCCCCGCGGAGAGCGCCCCGAACCGCCAGGTCTCGAAGACCGTCAATAGCGAGATCCCCACGGCGCCGCCGAGGCTTTGCAGGAAGCGGGTGAGGCCAATCGCCGCCCCTACCTCCGCCCTCGGGGACTCGTTCTGGACCGCGATCGTCACCGACGTGAGGGCGAGACCGAGACCGAATCCCACCGGAACGAGCGTCAGAGCCAAACCGCCGACCGGGAGGAAGCCCCCGGCGAAGGTCCACAGGGGGGTCGTAGGGCGGACGGTCCCGAGGAGGAGGGCGACGAGGCCGGATACCATGAGGCCGCTCGCGATCACCGCCCGGTAGGAGAGGCGGAGGAGCAGCTGACCGCCGAGCACCGCACCGACGATCAAGGGCACGGCCAGGAAGTAAATGATGTCCCGAACGTCCGCCGCCGAGCTCGGTCCGTCGTGAAGGAGCACGATGCCGACGAAGACGGAAAGGAAGGTGATCAGGGCACTGAACACGACCCCGGTGAACAGCATCGCCCCGCTGCTGGCCGCGAGGACCCGCTGCCGCATGAGGCGCAGCGGAACGAGCGGCTCGCCCGCGCGGAGCTCCCACGCGAGGAATCCCCCGAACAGGGCGATCGCGCCGACGAGCAGGACGAGGATGCGGGGGTCGGTCCAGGCCCATCCCGCATCCGCGACCTGAACGAGCGCCAGCATGAGCGCGCTCACCCAGCCGGTGAGCAGGGCGGCCCCCGGGGTATCGAAACGCCCGGCCCGCTCCGGTCGGAGGGGGCCGACCGCGAGCCCGAGGACGATCAGGGCCAGGATCCCGAACGGGAGATTGATGTAGAACACCCAGCGCCAGGTGGTCACCTGGACGATCGCGCTCCCGACCAGGGGGCCGAGCACGATGGCGAGTCCCGCGGCGCCGGACAGCATTCCGGTGGCGCGGGCCCGGGTGGCCGGCGGGAACAGCACGGCCACCATCGCGATCGCGACGGGAAAGACTCCGCCGCCGCCGAACCCCTGGACGCCGCGGAAGACGATGAGCTCCGTCAGGTTCTGGCTTAGGCCCGCGAGGGCCGACCCGACGATGAAGATCGCCAGTCCGGCGAGGAAGACGTTGCGTCGACTGGCGATGTCCGAGAGGCGGGCGAAGATCGGGATCGCGATGGTCGACGAGATCAGGTAGGCGCTGACGACGAAGGTTACCCCGTCGACCTCGCGGAGCTGGGTGGCGATGGTGGGGAGGACGGTCGCCACAACGAGCGAGTCCATCGCCCCCATCAGGATGGCAAAGAACACACCGACGAGGACGAGGATCGCGCTGAACCCGGAGAGCGTTCCGAACGTATCGGGGGAGGAGGGGGCGACCTTCGGCCGGTCCGCCGACCCCGAGCTTTCCGCGACCACGAGCGTCCCCCCCGCCGAGGTTGAAGGATAATGACTATTGGTCATTATTAATTCTGTCGGTCAGTAGACCGGACCTACGAAAACAAGAATACGCCGGTCGGTGTGTCGTCCGAGGAGCCGGTTCGGGATGCCGAAGGTCGTGGCCGAGTACAAGGTCCGGGCTCGCGAGCGGATCCTCGCGACCGCCAAGGCGGTGTTCCGACGCAAGGGTTTCCGCGCCGCGACCATGGGGGACATCGCCGGCGAGATCGGGGTGAGCAAAGGGGCGCTCTATCTCTACTTCCGGACGAAGAGCGAGCTCCTCTCGGCGATTCAGGAGGAGTCACGCCGGCAGGTTCTCGCGAGCTGGGAACGTTTGGTCGAACGGGGCAATGTGGCCGAGGGGATCGCCGACTCGCTCGAGGAGGTCTTCTCCGGCGAGCTCGACCCCGGGATCTGGCACGAGCTCGTCGCCGAGGCGGCAACGGACCCGGAGGTCCGCCGCGTGATGGACGAGGATCGCGCCCAGGATGTGAAGGCGATGTCCGACTATCTGAAGCGCCTCGAGGAGCGGGGCCGGATCCGTCGCCTCCACGACCGGGCCACCGTTGCCGAGATCATCCTAGCCCTCCTCCACGGTTGTGTGCTCGACCTGATGCTGCACGGCCGGCCCGCCGATTCCCGGCGCGCGCTCGTACGCTCGCTCCGGTTCCTTCTGGACAAGGAGCGCGGGTGAGCGACCCGAGCGCGGAGTCCGCGGACGCCGGGGGCCTCGCCGAACGCGGGACGCGGCGCCCCCGACCCCCTAGGCTCACCACGGCGGGGGTTGGGTGGTGCGGCGTCGTTCGAGCCGGGCCGTGCAGCGGCCGACCCGTTCCCGCTTGACGGTCCACCCGCCGGATGACCCCGAGTCGTGGCGCTCGATCCCGGTGAACACGAACCACGGTTCGAACACCTCGGCGGTCTCGGCGAGGGAAGGTCGGTGCGGGGGGCCCATCTCGGTTCGGACCTCGCGGGGGATCCACGTGAGCAGGAACGCGCCACCGGGCCGGAGGATCCGATGCACCTCCTTCGCGTACGGGACCCGAGAATGAAGAGGAAGCGAGTGGAAGCATCCGGTGTCGAGAGCCGAGGCGAACGAACCGGGGCGGAACGGAAGCTCGGTCGCGCTCGCGACACGGAATTCCGCGTCGATTCGGGCCTTCCTCGCCCGGCTCGACGCGATCGAGATCGCGGTCGGCGAGAGGTCGACCCCGACGGTGCGGAATCCTTTCTTCACGAGCCAGAGGACGTTGCTCCCCGTGCCGCAGCCCACGTCGATCACCGAGGCGCCGCGCGGGATCCAACGCTCCCGAACGGCCCGCACGAGCCAAGGGGAAGGGCGCGGGGAGAACCACGGCATCTCGCGATAATTCCGGCGCGAGTACCAGTCCTCCCAACCGTCGAACTCCGATCGCTCGGGGGCGGCCGGAGGATCGCGGGCCACGTTCGCCGTCATGGGCCGCGCCGACAACGGGAACGGGAGATATACGTGGGTGGGACGTCGGTGGGTTCGGCCGTGGCCGGTCACCGTCGTCGGCCCGAGGCCGCCCCCTCGGCGCCTCGATCGCGTTCAAGTCCACCTAAACGCTTACAACCCATCCCCGACCTCGCAACGGCGGGGGTCCGATGCCGGACGCCGAGCCCAGCTCGATCTACCTAGGCCCGCTGCTCGGGGTCGTCTTCGACCTCGACGGCACCCTGATCGAGAGCTCGCACGACTACCTCCGGATGCGCCGGGAGGTGATCCGCATCGCGGAGAGCCGCGGCGTGATCCCGGGACACCTCTCCGTCCGGGACCCGATCCCGACCATCCTCGAGCGCGCGCTATCTGAGCTCAGCCTAGGCGGGGTTCCCGAAGGGGACCGATTCCGGTTCGAAGGGGAGGTCAACGAGGCGATCGACAAGATCGAGCTCGAGGCGCTCCCGCGCACCAAGGCCCGGCCCGGGGCGATCCCGCTCCTGAAGGCCCTGAACGAGAAGGGCTACCGCCTGGCCATCCTGACGCGGAGCTCGGAGGCGTTCTGTCGGGGCGCGCTCGCGCGAACCGGCCTCAAGGAGTTCTTCCCCTACCTGAGGACGCGGAGCTCGCCGGGACCGGCGAAGCCCTCGCCGGAGTCGCTCCTCCTTCTCCTGCGCCAGATGGGGGTCTCCCTCGATCGGGCGCTCTACATCGGCGACCACCCGTTCGATGGGGAATGCGCGACCCGCGCCCGGGTCCGGTTCCTCGGCGTCCTCCCGCCGAGCCCGGTCGAGGCCGACCTCGCCGACCGGCTCGCGAAGGCGGGAGCGGTCCGGGTCGCCCAGGACCTCGGCGGCGTCGCCGAGGCGCTCGGGGTACGGCCCGAGGTCGCCGCGCCGGCCGCGGGCGCGGCCCCTCAGAGGTAGCTCGCGTAGGCGTGGATGACGGCCCGCTCGGCGGTCGCCCACGCCTCCGGGATCTGGTTCCAGCCGTTCCGCAGGTCGCCGGCGCAGTAGAGGCCGGGGATCGGCCGGCCCTGCGCGTCGAGCACCCGGCTGTCCTCGTCGGTCACGACGTAGCCGTCCGGGTCGAACGAGGCGCCGAGCGCGCGCGGGATCCCCTGGTTCATGGCGTACCAGCCGAGGGCCGAGAACCCCTTGTCGTAGTCGGCCTTCGACCCGTCCGCGAACCGGACCCCGAACCGTTTCTCCTGGATGCGGTCGAACCCCGCCACGACTCCGGACCGGACCGCGATGCCGGCGGCCGACAGCTCCCGCTCCAGCATCGACCGCTCCTCCGGGGGCGACCCGTCGAGGAACGGCTTCCCGTGGAGGAGGAGCTCGATCGACTTCGGCTCGAAGTGACGGATCTCAAGCGCGGTGCGGGCGGCGAACGCCTCGTGGCCGAGCACCGCGACGGTCTTCCCGGGGAGCGTGTGCCCGTCGCAGAAGAGGCAGAAGTCGACGATCCCGAAGTTCGCCCAGGGGAAGATGACGTCGATCTTCGCGCCCACCTCGAGGATCCGGTCGACGACCCCGAGCGCGAGGAGGAGGGCCCGCCCCTTCACGCTCCTCGCCTGTCCGAGCCAGTCGAACGCCACCTCGAACCCGCCCTCGGGGAGCGGTCGGGCCGCGGTGGCGCGCGCCGGGGTGAAGTAGCCGACGCGCGCCTCCACGGCGCGGACCTGCGCGATCTGGCGGTCGAGGAGCGCGTGGCCCGAGATCCCGTCGGGGAACCCCGGGATGTTGTCCATCTTCGGCGCGTAGTACGAGCGGGAGTACTTCGGCCCCCGGTCGATGATCGCGGCGGTGTGGTTGAGCATCGCGGCCTTGAGGCCGGCTTGGAGGCCGGCATGGCCCCCCCCGAGGACCACGAGGTCGTACGACTCCTTGAGCCGGGGGAAGCCGGGCACGGCGCTCGCACGCGGGGGTGGGACTTGATTCTTCCGAGCGCGAGGGGCCACGATGGCCACCCCGCCCGACGTTCCGGACGCCGGAAGTCGCTCGGAGTCGTTCGGTACGACGCAAGCCTTATCCCCGACACCCCTCCTCCGACGCGTTGGGTTTTCGCTCGGCCGTGCCGCCGGATGACGGCGTCGCCCCGATGGGGGCGAGCCTGTTCTTGGAGGATGGTACCCGGTTCGACGGCCGGGGCTTCGGTGCGGCCGCGTCCAAGGTCGGCGAGGTCGTCTTCACGACGGGGATGGCCGGCTACCCGGAGTCGCTGACCGACCCGTCCTACCGCGGCCAGATCCTCTGCTTCACCTTCCCACTCCTGGGGAACTACGGAGTCCCGGACCCGACTGCGCGGGACGCGAGCGGGCTCCCGGAGTTCCTCGAGTCGGAGGAGATCCAGGTACGCGGGGTCATCGTCCGAGAGCTCACCCGCCCGAACCACTGGCAGAGCACCCGGAGCCTCCCCCGGTGGCTCCGGGAATCGGGCGTCCCGGGAATCGTGGGCGTCGACACACGGCGCTTGACGGAGCATCTCCGGTCGGGCGGGGTGATGCGCGGCGTGATCGAAGTGGGCCCGATCGACCGGCGCCCGAGCGACGAGGAGCTCGCGCAGCGCCTCCGTGCGGCCCCGGGGTATCCGGAGGAGGCGCTGGTCCCCGAGGTCGCGGTCCGATCGCCGGTCCTCTACGGGAGCGGCCCGCTCGTCGCGCTCATCGACTGCGGGATCAAGGCGAGCATCGTCAAGGCCCTCCTCGCCCGACACCTCTCGGTCCTCCGGCTGCCGTACGACGCGTCCGTGCCGGAGCGGTTCGACGGGCGCCGGGTCGAGGGGCTCCTCGTCGGGAACGGCCCGGGCGACCCGGAGCAGCTCACCGGAGTGATTGAGGAGCTTCGCCGGCCCAGCACCCGGGCCCTCCCGACGCTCGGTATCTGCCTCGGCCACCAGTTGCTCGCGCTCTCGCGCGGCGGCACGACGTTCAAGCTCAAGTACGGCCACCGGGGACAGAACAAGACCGTCTGCTTCCCGGACGGCCGGGCGATCATCGTCAGCGAGAACCACGGCTACGCCGTCCGGCCGGAGTCGCTCGCCTCCGGCGGGCTCGAGGCGTGGGCGACGAACCCCGACGATGGGACGCTCGAGGGGCTCAAGGAGGCGTCGGGTCGCCTGCTCGCGCTCCAGGGCCACCCCGAGGGCCACCCGGGGCCCCAGGAGGCGGGCTTCGTCTTCGACCGCTTCCGGGAGATGGTCGAGCGGAAGGGGGGCGGATGACGCCCGACCGCCCGAAGAAGGTCCTCGTCCTCGGCTCGGGGGCGCTCAAGATCGGGGAGGCGGGCGAGTTCGACTACTCCGGGAGCCAGTGCCTGAAGGCCCTCGAGGAGGAGGGGATCTACTGCGTGGTCGTCAACCCGAACATCGCGACCCTGCAGACCGATCCACCGAAGCTCGGTCGGGTCTACTTCCAGCCGCTCACCCCGGAGTTCGTCGAGCCGATCCTGGAGGCGGAAGCACCGGATGGGATCCTCCTCTCCTTCGGCGGCCAGACGGCGCTCAACTGCGGCGTCGGCCTCTCCGACCGGGGGACCCTCGAACGCCTCGGGGTGCGCGTCCTCGGGACGCCGCTCTCGGGGATCCGGGGGACCGAGGACCGCGCGAAGTTCGTCCAATTGATGGTGCAGGCGAAGGTCCCCACCCTCCCGAGCCGCGCGGTCTACGACCTCGAGGGGGCCCGCAAGGCGGCGAAGGAGCTCGGCTTCCCGGTGATGATCCGGGTCGCCTACACGCTCGGCGGGAAGGGCGGCGGGATGGCCCGCAC
>JASHSI010000022.1 GCA_030040915.1 Thermoplasmata archaeon
GGTCGCCGCCGCGGTCGGCGATGCGTCCGACGGGTCCGCCGTCCACGACCAGATCGTTCCGGGTCCCAGGAAGGTGTACGTCAACGTCCACCAGAGGATCTTCACCGAGGCGAACATCGAGCCGTTCAGCCAGACCCCGCGGAAGTACGGCGCCGACGAGGCAAAGTCGAGGGCGAGGCTGAGACTGCCGCCACCGCTGAACTCCAGCACGTCCGTGATCCCGGCCGTGATCGTCGCCGTGACCGCGATCGTCACGGCGGCGTAGAGCTCCTCGAGCGACAGCGCGACGCCCGAGATCAGCGCCGACTGACCGGGCGTGGTCGGGACCAGGAGGAGGTCGAACGCCACCGAGGGGGCGATCTTGATGTTGAGCGCGAGGCCGATCGTCCCGACGTCGGGGACGCTGATCCCGAAGATCGGGTACGAGGCGTTGAACGACCCCCCCACGGAGACGTTCAGCCAGGCGCTCGTCCACGTGATCGAGTAGGCATCGTCCCCGGCCGGGGCTGGGGCGAACGCGCCCGACATCGAGACCGAGGCGGTGATGTCGTCCGGGAAGTCGAGCGCCAGACTGAGCGGCCCGAACTGCAGTCCCGGCGGCGGATACGCGAGGCCGCCCCCGATCGTGACCCCCGTCGCCGACGACAGCACCATCGAGATCTGGGGCACGGGGAGGAGCGAGAACGTGCCGTTCAGCACGGACGAGGAGATGTCGAACAGCGCCCCGAGCTGCGAGAGCCCCCACTCCTCGGTGAAGGTGAGGGTGTACGACTCGTTCCACGGTCCCGCCCCGGTGGTCGACTCGAACTCGGTCACGCCGGGGAGGTCGGCGATCGACTGCAACCACGATGGGCTCGTGACGATCTTGAACCGGGCAGTCGACCGTAGGGTCCAGTTGGCGAACCCGACGGTCAGCCGGAGGAGCGCTCCGGGGGTGGCGTTCCCCATGTTCACCGTCGTCGTCCAAATCCCCGCCGTCCCCTCGGAGAAGGTGAGCGGGGTGGCGCCGAACGTCGCCGTCACCGACGTCGGGCGCTCGCCGAAGACCGTCGCGTCGATGCCGACGGTGTCGTTCAGCGTGATGTTCGTGTAGAAGTAGCCGACGTACTCGCTCAGCACCTGGACGCTCGCGTCCGGCGGGTCGACCTGGACGGAGACGTTCGCTTCGGTCGTGCGGCCGCGGGCGTCGACGACCGTCACCGAGATGGTGTACACTCCGAAATGGGACGGGATGCAGACCAGCTGACTGGAGTTGCCGGTCGCGCACCCGGGTGGGAGGCCGGAGTACGTGTACGTGAACGGCGCGTTCCCTCCGTACGCCGCGACGCTCAGATTGACGACGTCGCCCTGGTCGACCTCGTCCGTCGAGGCCGAGATCACCGCGTACAGGTGGAAGTATCCCCACGTCAGATTCGAGACGGTCGTCGCCGTCGCGTTTCGGGAGCCTCCGAAGAAGACGATGACCCCGCGCGTGTAGTCGGAGGCCGCCGCGCTCGCCCAGACGGCGGGCGGAGGCGGCGCGCTCGGGTCGTTCGTCCACGTACCGGTCGGCGCCGTCGGCACGGAGAGATTCGCGCTGAAGATCCACGCGTCGTCCAGCAGCCCGCTGTCGTTGAGGCCCCCGAACAGAACGACGTTCCCGGTCGCCGGCACCTCCGCGCCCGCGGCGTACGCCCGACCGGCGGGAGCGCACTCGGGGCAGACGGGCAGCCCGTACCACTGGCCGTCGACGAACAGCCAGGTGTCGGCGAACGTGGTCGTGAGGTTCTCCCCACCGAAGAGGAGATCGTACCCCTGGGTGGAGTTCGCGAACGTCGCGCCCCATCGAGGGGACGGGGCCGCCGACTCGGTCAGCTCGCTCCAGGTCGTCCCCGCGAGCACCCAGGTATCCCCCAGCGCGTCGAGGCCGGAGTTCCCACCGAACAGAACCACCGCGTCCAGCCCTTGGTCCCAGACCATCGAGGCGCCGTACCGCGCCGGGGGCGCGCCGGAGATCGTGCTCGTGACGTTCGTCCAGGCACTGCTCGTGGCGTTCCACTCCCAGGTGTCGGCGACGGGGACGAGGTCGTCGGTGTACCACGGGTAGCCGACGTACACCTCGGCCAGGCCGCCGAACAGCACCAGCGCCCCGAGCCCGGGGTCGTACGCTATGGAGGCGAACGCGCGCGGCGTCGGGCACGGGCACGACCGCTCGGTCCAATTTCCGTCCGCGAATGTCCAGGTGTCGCCCAGGATGCCGGTGCCGTTCTCCCCGCCGAATAGCACGTCGTAGCCGCCCGCGGGGTCGTAGGCGAATGCCGCCCCATCCCGTGCGGAGGGCGCGGTGCCGCTCGTGAGGTTCTCCCAGGAAGATGGGGCCGATCCGCTGGGGTGGACTATCCGGTCTATCGGACCCTGCGCAGGGGAGCATACGGTCGCGGTTCCGCACGTACCGCGCGACTCGTCCGCCGAAGACGCCGGCAGCGAGCCGAGCTGGGTCGTCGCGGACGAAGCCCCGGCCGGAGCGCCGAGAACCGCGTGGGCGATCGAGGGCGCACGTGCCGTCGACGCACCGCCTGGGCCCGTCAGGGGGGTCGTGAGTAGTGGGATGGTAAGGAGGGCCGCCACGACGGCGAGCGCGCCACGGAGTCGGTGCGAGTTCCCCCGGCGGCTGGCCATACCCGCCTACGGCGTTCCGAGTCGGCCGGCCTACATGTCGGTTCCCTTCGCAAAACCCCGTAATGCTACGGGATGCGAGGCGATCGGGCGACCTAGGGACGGGGTGCGCCGCACCCTCTTGCCCTAGAACGCCGGGTGATGCCCCGGAGGTCCGCGCTCGATCGGCGGCGGCCAGGCGACCGGCGGCACGAACGTCGGGTCGTCGACGACCGTCTCGACCCGGTAGAAGGCGCCCGAGCCGTGGAGCGCGTCGTGGATCTTCTGCAGCGTCGACCGG
>JASHSI010000179.1 GCA_030040915.1 Thermoplasmata archaeon
GACCTCGTCGCAGACGTCGGTGACCTCCTGCAGGATGTGGCTCGACATGAAGATCAGGCGGTTGCGCTTCTTGAGGCCGCGGACGATGTCCCGCACCTCGGCCATCCCGCGCGGGTCGAGCCCGGTCGCGGGCTCGTCCAGGATCAGGATGTCCGGGTCGTGGACGAGCGCGGCCGCGATGTTGATCCGCTGCTTCATCCCCTTCGAGAACTTGCCGACCTTCTGGTCGGTCCAGTCGCTCATCTTGACCTCGGCGAGGACGGTCCGGATCCGTTCGGCCCGCTCGGCCGCGGGGACCCCCCGCAGGTCGGCGATCATCTCGAGCGCCTCCCGCGGGGTCAGCGACGGGTAGATCTCCGGGCTCTCGATGAGGACCCCCGCATCGGCGAGGGCCCGCTTCCGGTTCTTCTGGACCGAGATCCCGTTGATGAACGTCTCGCCCTCCGTCGGGAAAATCATGTCGGTGAGCATCTTCAGCGTCGTGGTCTTCCCCGCGCCGTTCGGACCGAGGAACCCGACGCACTTCGATCCCTCGAGCGAGAGGCTCAGGTGGTCGAGGGCGGTGAACGAGCCGAACCGCTTCGTCAGCCCCTTCGTCTCGATCGACGCCGGCGTCATGCGCCGCGTCGGGGTTCACCCGCACTTAAGATTACGTCCACACGCGGCGTCGTACCTCGCCAAGAAGTAGCTCGGGGTGGGGGTCCTGGTCCCTCTCGGGAGCTGATCGCCGTCGGGCCGACCCGTTCTGCTTATAGTTCGATGGAGGCCTTTGGTCCTCATGGACGCCGCCGAGTCCTCGAGCCCCCCGACCCCGGGGGCCGCCACGCCGCCGGCCTCGCCCGCGGTCCCGGCCGTGAGCGGGCCGTACGCGGAGCGCGAGAAGGCGATCCTCCAGAACCTGAAGAAGGTCTACGACCCGGAGATCCCGATGAACATCGTCGATCTCGGGCTCATCTACGGGTTCGACTGGAAGGGGGAGGACCTGACCCTCCGGATGACGCTCACCGCGCCGGGGTGCCCGGTCGCCGGGATCCTCGCCGAAGAGGTGAAGGGGGCGGCCGAGAAGGTGGCCAACGTTCACAGCGTGACGGTCGACATGGTCTGGGAACCCCCGTGGACCCCGGACCGGATGAGCGACTTCGCGAAGCGCCAGTTCGGCTACTTGTAGCGCTCTTCGGGGACGGCGCGGCGGAGGCGGCCACGATGGACGGGTACGAAGAGGAACTTCGGACGGAGCGGGAGATGAAGGACCGCTTCATGGCCCGCCACGGTGAGTCCCCGTTCGTGGCGGAGGGGGTTCCTGGGTTCCAGGGCCTCCGCTACTTCCCAATCTCCCGGCGCTACCTCATCCCTGCGGTACTTGAGCGGGCGCCCGCCCCGGAAGAGGCCCATCTGAGGACGAACCGGGACGGTCACTCGGTGGTCCGCTACCTCGGCGACCTCCGGTTCGAGGTCGACGGGCGCGCCCTCCGCCTGAGGGTCTTCCACGCCGGCGAGGGGGTCGGGACGAACGCGTTCGTGCCGTTCCGGGACGCCACCTCCGGGCGCGAGACCTACGGTCCCGGCCGCTACCTTACCCTCGAGCTCAACGAGGAGGACCGCTATGAGCTCGACTTCAACCGGGCGTTCAACCCCTACTGCGCCTACACCGACGCCTACGAGTGCGGATTCCCCCCGGCCGAGAACGACCTGCCGGTGCCGATCCGGGCCGGCGAGAAGGTTTGGTCGGCGGAGCGGAACCCTCGGACCCCCTCGAGCCTCATGATCGCGCGGCCCGCCGCCTCCAAGAAGCCCAAGGCCCGAACGGCCCGGCCCGCCGCTCGTCCGGCGCCCCGCCCCCCGCGCCGAAAGAAGCGGTAGACGATCGAGCTCGGTCGGTCGGCGTCAGCCGATCGTCGGAGCGTGCGAGAGCACGCTGAGCGCCCCGTTCAGCACGAACTGCACGGCGATCGCCGCGAGGAGGAGCCCCATCACCCGCGTGAGCGCCATCACGCCGACCCGGCCGAGGTACTGGAAGATCCCGTGCCCGTAGTGGAGGATGAGGTAGGTGGCGATCGTCGTCACCCCGATGGCGATGAAGGTGGAGGCGATGCCGAGCGGGTCGTTTCCGGCGTAGCCCTCGTAAATCATCACCGTGGAGATCGCGCCGGGCCCCGCCAAGAGCGGGATGCCGAGCGGCACAACGGAGATCTCGTCGCGTCGCGCGAGCGCGTCGGCCTCGTCATCGGGGGTGAGCCGCGTGGAGCCGGCCTGGCCCCGGAGCATGTCGTAGGCAACGAGGAACAAGAGGATCCCGCCGGCGATCTCGAACGCCTGCAGGGTGAAGCCGAACGCCGCGAAGAGGAATCGGCCGAACAATGCGAAGACCCCGAGCACCGCCCCGACGACCACCGTGGCGCGCCGCAGGACGACCTCCCGGTCCGCCGGGCGCATCCCGTCGGTCAACGCCGCGAAGAAGGGGAGCGTGCCAATCGGATCGACGAGGGCGAAGACGCTCACGATCACGGCGGCCAGGAACGCAAGTTCGTCCATCGGTCGGTCGGAGGGAATCCCGTTCCTTGATCCTGGTCGAACGTCCCCTCAGCCCGATGACGGCGCGAACCGGGCGGTGAAGTGCCGCATCCGTTCCGGCGCGTAGACCATGCGTAGCCCCCGGACCGATCCGCGTCGCCGGTAGACGCGGGCGACGACGTCGGCGACGTACGCGAGCTGCGCGGAGGAGTAGACACGACGGGGGATCGCGAGCCGGACGAGCTCGAGCGGGGGCGGGCCGTGGCCGCCTTCGCTCTCGCCGAACATGATCGAGCCGACCTCGACGGTGCGGACGCCCCCCTCCCGGTACAGCTCGACGACGAGGGCCTGGCCAGGGAGCTCCGATTTCGGGAGCTCCGGCAGGAAGCGGCGTACGTCGAGGTAGATGCCGTGGCCGCCGGGAGGCTTCAGGAACGGCACACCGGCCTCCCCGAGCAGGTCGGCCAGGTACTGGACCTGCCCGATCCGGTGCGCGAGGTAGGCCGGGTCGGTCGCCTCCCAGAGCCCGACCGCCATCGCCTCCAGGTCGCGCCGAGCGAGGCCGCCGTACGTCGGGAACCCCTCGAAGACGATGAGCTCCTCCTTGAGGCGCTCCGCGAGCGCCCGGTCCCGGGTCGCGACGAACCCGCCGATGTTGACAAGCCCGTCCTTCTTGGCGCTCATCGTCGCCCCGTCGGCGAGATCGAAGAGCGACCGGCCGATCTCGGGGATCGACCGCCCGCCCTGTCCCGGCTCCCGGACCCGGATGAAGTAGGCGTTCTCGGCCCACCGGCACATGTCGAGGTAGAGCGGCACCGAGTGCGCCCGGCAGATCCCGGCGACCGCGGTGAGGTTCTCGAGCGAGACCGGTTGGCCGCCGCCGGTGTTGTTGGTCAGGGTCATCAGGACCAGCGGGACCTCGCCCGCCGAGGCGCCCAGGAGGAGCTTCTCGAGCCGGCCCACGTCCATGTTCCCCTTGAACGGGTGCAGGGAATCCGGATCGTACGCCTCATCGACGGCGAGGTTGACCGCCGCCCCGCCGTTCCGGACGACGTGGGTCTGGGTCGTGTCGAAGTGCATGTTGTTCGGGACCTTCGTCCCGGGCCGGACCAGGAGCGAGAACAGGAGGTTCTCCGCGGCCCGTCCCTGGTGGGCCGGAACGATGTGCGGGAAGCCCGTGAGTTCCTTCACCGCCGACTCGAACCGTTGGAAATTGCGGCTTCCCGCGTAGGACTCGTCCCCGACCATCATCGCCGCCCACTGGCGGTCGCTCATCGCCGACGTTCCCGAGTCCGTCAGGAGGTCGATGTACACCTCGTCCGAGAGCAGGTTGAAGAGGTTGTAGCCCGCGCGGGCGAGCGCGGCCTCCCGCTCGGCCGGGGTCGGAAGGCGGATTGGCTCGACGACCTTTGCCTTGTACGGCTCGATGGGCGGCCGAGCGGACGGCCCAGGCTCCGGCACCGATGGGGAGTATGAGTCGGACTAGAAAAGCGTGGGGGCGGCCTACCTCGCCCGACGGGCCCGCGCCCGGGAGCGGGACGCGCTCCGACGGACGGCCCTCGACCGGTCGGCCACGGCGCGGAGCCGAAGCCGCACGACCGCCGGTTCGCGCATCGGGTTCGTGATGAGGAGGGCGTAGACCCCTGGTTGGCCGGGCTCGTAGAGGAGCTGGGCCCTACCGGCCACGCGGGCCCGCTGGACGTACGGCGCCCCCGGGGGCCCGATCATGAGGACGAACGAACGGCTGTCGCTCGGCCGTTCGAGCGCCACGTCGATCAGGCACGCCGACGTCGGGAGCCGGAGCTCCAGCCGAAGGCCCCCCCGGGGTTCTAGGACGAGGAACTTCGGCGCCTCCTTGGGAACGAGCGCCACGACCCACGAGGGCGCCGGGAGGGAAAACCCTGACCGGTGCCGGGCCTCCCTCCACCTTATGGGGCCCCTCGCTACCCCCCGGCCCATGACCGCGAAGCGCACCGCGACCGCGAGCTGGGAAGGCGACCTACCGAAAGGGCACGGCACCGTGACCGGAGCGAGCGGAGCGCTCCCGGTGCTCGGACTTACCTGGGCGGCCCGGACCGAATCCTCGGACGGGAAGACGAGCCCCGAGGAGCTCCTCGCGGCGGCTCACGCTGGATGCTTCGCGATGGCGCTCACCGCCACGCTCGGCCGCGCGGGGAAGCCGTCCGAGCGCGTTTCGGTCCGCGCCACATCCACCTTCGACAAGGTCGGCGACGCCTGGAAGGTCACGACGATGGAGCTCGACGTCACGGCCAAGGTGCCGGGGCTCTCCGCGGGGGAGTTCGCCGAGATCGCGAAGCGTGCGGAGCAGGGCTGCCCGATCTCCGGCGCGATCCGCGGGAACGTCCAGATCCAATTGAACGCCCGGCTCGCCTAGCCGGGCGTCCCCCCCTCGGGGATCAGGTCGGCGAAGACGAACCCGTCGCGCTCGACGATCGATCCGGGTCGGACGGGGATCGGCTCGGCCAGGACCGGTCCGCCGACCACGCAGGTGTGGAACTCGCCGCGCTCGGCGCAGGGATCGACCGACTCGGGAAGCTCGTCGAGAAGCGCGTCATCGTACCTACGGCCAGCGAACCGTCGGTCGATCTTGCGCGGGTCGAGCGACACGATACGGGCGTCGAAGCCGGCCCGTACGATGGTGCGGCCGAGCTCGGCCGTCGGTCTCCCCCACAGGGGGAAGATCGGCGTGAGGCCGGTACCGGCAAGCTTCTCCTCACGGTACTGGCGGATGTCCTCCAGGAAGAGGTCCCCGAACGCGATCTGGCGCACGCCGTTCGCCCGCATCCGCTCGACCGCTTCGCCCATCGCCCGCTCGTAGACGTCGTTGGGACACGGCGAGGGGATCTCCACCGCCTCCACGGGCAGCCGCGTCGCCCGGGCCTGCCGCTCGAGGATCTCGCGGCGGGTCCCGTGCATCGAGACCCGGTCGAACGCCTTGGTCACGGTCGTCAGGAGCCCCACGACCTCGACCTCCCCCCGTCGGCGGAGCTCGTACAGGGCGAACGCCGAGTCCTTCCCGCTGCTCCAGGAGACGACGACCTTGGGAGCACCCGGCGGGGGCCGGGGGAACGGGAGCGGGGCCGGGCCCGCCAGGGGGTCGCTCACGGAAATTCCCCGAGGCGCTTCTGCACCCGACGGGATGGGGGCGGCGGAGTGGCCGGCGCGGGAGGCTCGGGGGGTGGGCTCGCTGGAAGCGGCGGCTCCTCCACCCCCGGCTCGACCGGGGGTTCCGGGCCACCGAAGAGGCGACTCTCCTCCGCGGTCAGCTCGAGCTCCGCGGCGACGGCGGCTCCTTGGGTCCCCCGAGGAAGCATCTCCGTGAGCCACGGCGCTTCGTTCTCGGTCGCCTTCCGCCGGGAAAGATGGAGCGTCCGACCCGTCTTGGAGAGCGCGCTGTCCCGGAGCGAGCGGGCCGTCCGGCTCTGTCCCATCCAGGCGAGGAACTCGGGGAAGTTCACCCGGGCCGGCCGGCTCGGCGCGTCGGCGGACAGCGCGAGGGAGGTCCCCCCGGTCAGCTCCTCGTTGGCGAACGGCCAGAGAGCGTAGACCCGCTGACGCCGCGCCCGCGCGACGAGGAGCTCGGCGTCCGCGAGGGTCGCCATCGCCCGGTCGAGGCCCCGAGGGGACGGGGCGAAGTGCGGGAGGTTCTCCTCGAACCACGGCCACAGTTCCTCCGGGCTCGTGTCGAGGCGGTCGAGGATCTCGCCGGCCCGGCGAAACCGGGGCTCGCGCAGGACCTCGCCGACGAACTCGATCAGTTCGGTGGTGGTGTCGCGGGTCGAGAGGACCACCTCCCGAAGGGGGCCCGCCGGGAGCGGCGCGACCGCTTCGAGGTCGTTGATCGCGGCGCGAAGGTCCCCGTGGCTGTGCTGGACGATCTGCTCGAGAGTGCTCGGGGCGAGCGCGATCCGCTCGCTCTGCACGACCCGTTTCAGGAAGGCCCGCATCGCCGCCGGGTCGATCGGCCCGATTTCGACGCTCGCGACGAGAGGACGGAGGGCCGGGGCCCGGCGAAAAAGCTCCCGAGAGTCGTTCGCCGTGATCAGCACGGGCTGCCGCGTCTCCCGGACGAGCTTGACGAGCGCCGCGTAGCCCCCCCGGTCGCTGCGGTCCGCCGGCGGCGCGGAGGCTTCCCTCCAGTCGGAGATGTCCCGTTGGGCTTCGGGCAGCTTCGTCCACGCTGCGCGGCCGGCGGTCGTCGGCACCTCTGACCAGTTCTCGAACGCGGGCGGACGGTCCGGCGCCCCGAGCCGCCACGCGGCCGCAAGGGACCCGACCTCCCGGTACCTCCCGCTAAGGAACTCCCGGAACGAGGGAGGGGAGGCTCGGGAGGCCGAGGACGCCGAGCCGGCCCGACCGGCCATGCTGTCCGCCTCGTCGATCAGGATGAGGGCGCGTCCGCCCTCCCGCGGCGAACGGAAGTCGCCGCCCCCGAGCGTGCGCGAGAGCGACGCCCGTCCGGCGACCACCTCCACGGCGGACTGGTTCCGGGCTTCGGAGGCGTTCATCTCGACGACGGTCCATGCGTAGGTCGACGCGACGACTCCGGCGAGGGTCGTCTTGCCGACGCCCGGCGGCCCGCTCACGAGGAGGGCGCGGTAGCGCGGCGGGCGGTCCGACTCGGCCCAGGAGAGGGCCCACGAGGCCACGCGGTCCAGCGTCCTCCGGTCTCCGACCAGGTCTCCCCACCGTCGGGGGCGAAGCCTCTCGAACAGCGGCCGCCGGTCGGGCGGATCGTCGCGGGACATCGGCCCGACCTCTGGCCCCGGAGCTCTTTACCTTCGTCCGAGGCGCCGGGGATCGACTCCGTCGAGCGTAGGGACGCCTAGCCGGACCTCGGGAGGGAGCCTGCGAGGGCCCGGCGGCCGAGCCCCCAGCCGACGAGTCCCCCGAGGACGAGGCCGACCACGACGCCGATCACCAAGTACTCGATCGCCGGGATGAGCGTGCTCAACGAAAGGAGGCCGAACTGTTGGGCGAGGAGGACCCCGACCAGGCCGAGGATCAGCCCGCATCCCGCGCCGCTCGTGCCCGCGCTCACGGCCCCCCCTCTCCGTCCTTCGGCGGGGAAGTGGAGCCCTCCGGCTCCGCGCCCGAATCCGTGGATTCCTTCCCGTCGGTCGAGGCGGGAGGCTTCTGGAGCTTGGTGAGCGCCTGACGGCCCGAGGTGGCGAGGGCGTAGACCTCGTAGACCGCGATCAAGAGGAGGAGGGCCGGGATGACCGCACCTACGGTGTACGGCGCGGTCGCGTCGATGTAGAAGTTCTCGGACCAGTACGTCGTCCCGTTGGGAGCGAGCAGGCTAGCGGAGAGTTCGAACGTCCCGGCGACGAGGTCGTGGAGGATGCTCGGTGGGGTCCAATTCATGAAAATCCTCCCCGAGGTCGCGGGGAGGGCGTTCGACTCGATGATGTCCCTCGTGGATAGGGACGCCCCGAAATAGAGCATGACCAGGCGGGCGTCGCTGATGGTGTAGAGGGGCAGCGTGTTCGCTGAGGCGCCGACGGACGCGACCGAGTCCCAGGTGTAGACGAGATCGAACGATCCGGACAGCGAAGCGCCGAACGCGGAGGAAGGCGAAGGCGCGTTCGCGGTGTTCCGCCCTTCCCAGGTGACCTCGCCGTTGATGTGCGACCCGCTCTCCGCGACCGACAGTTCCAGCCGGACGGGAGCGGCCGAGGCCACAGGGACGAGGACAGTCAAGAGAAGGCACGCGACGGCGATCCCGGCGCCCCAGGCCCGACTCGGAAGGCGTCGGACCCGGATCGGCCGGTCCACGGCCTCGCCAGCGGGTTCCGCTTCATCAACCTATCGACGGAGCGAGGCAGGGAGCGGATGGGCCGGAAATAGGGGGACCGAAACCTCAAGCGCAACCTCTCGCTTCCGTATCTCAGCGGGGCGGGGGATGCGGGGTCACCGGGCCGTGTCCTTGTCGGGGATCGGCCTGCTGGCCGCCCTCTTGATCGCCCCGTCGATCAGCGGGTCGAGTCTCACCTTCGCGGGACCGGGCCAACCGGCCGCGATGCCCGGATCGACCCTGGTGTCCGGATCGGTGCCCCTCGACGAGGTCCGGACCCCCAACTCCAGCGCGGGCGTCGCGCCGGGGTCGCTCCCGGCGACCTGGATCGGGGGACACGCGGTCCCCCGTCGGTCCGGAAGCCCCTTCCCGAGTCCAGCCGGTTTCGCCCCGGCCGCGACCAGCACCCCGTGCGTTTCGGAGCCGCTGCCGGTCGGGATTACCGATTACGGGGGCACCTCCGCCACGAACCTCTCCCCGTACACGACCTCCCGCTTCCTCGCGACGGCCCAGATCGCTTCGTGGAACCAGGCCGACTCGGTCGGCGGTAACTCCTCGACGCTCCAGCTCAACGTGGTGGTCGAGATGACCAGCGGGAGCCGGATCGCCGAGTACTGGATCCAGGATGTCTTCTTCGTCAACACGACCGCCGACGATCTCGAGGTGGTCGACAACGTGTGGAACTTCTCCACCTACGGCGCCGGACCCCTCGACTCCTCCTCGATCCAGGGGAACGGCTCCATCTACAATTTCAACGGCGTCGGCGCGTACGTGGACACCGGACCGAGCTACGCGACGCCGAAGCTACCGGCGAACCTGTCCGTCGAGGTCGTCGCGAGCCGGCTCAACGGCCTGACCCACGTGGGCTTCGAGTACGACATCGGATCGGGATGGTCGACCTACGACAACGTCACCTTTCCGTGGACCCGCGGCTGGGACCTTCTGGGGTTCGCGGTGAACGGGAGCTCGACGAACCTCGCGGGGCTCTACAACGACGCCGAGTGGATCATCGGGGGACCCGGGGACGGCTCGAGCGTCACCGACCTCCAGTCGAACCTAACGATGTCCCTCGAGTACTTCAACGGCCAGAATTTCCGGTCGGTCGACAGTGCGTTCGGCTACGGGTCCGATACCGCCGAGACCGCGTCGGACGTGGCCCTCACCTTCCTTACTCCCGGACCCCCGGGGACCCCCTCGGTCCGGGCGCGGGCCGCGAACGGCTGCCTTGGGCTCCTGTGGGGCCCGACGGACCTCGGGATCGGCAATGTCACGACGGCCGTCACGAACGGGACCCTGACGGTCGACGGGGTGGCGAATCCGTACTTCGGCTCGGTCGTGAACCTCTCCCTGGTCCCCGGCGACTACCGGATCGCGGTGATGAACGGAGGCACGGTAGTCAACCGCGCCCTCCTCAACCTCACCGCCGGGGCGTACGAGGCGATCCGGGTGGGAGCCGACCTGAGCCTGGAACCGGAGGCGGGCCCCGCGGGGAGCCGGGTCACCGCGACGGGCCAGCAGTTCGATCCGGGCACCATCGTCGATATCGTCTGGCCGACGACCGACACGACCCTGTGCAACGTGACGGTCGCCCCCAACGGCACATTCGCCTGCTCGATCACCGTGCCCGTCGTCCGGAACGGGGCCTACGACATCCTCGCGAACGACACGACCGCCGCGAACTCGAGTTCGATCGAGCTGTTCGATGTGACCACCAACCTCACGGTGCGGGCCGCCGCCTCGGTCCCCCAGACCGAAGTGGGCGGCCTCGTCCGCCTCTGGTCGAACGCGACGCTCGGTGACCCCCCGTACACGCTTTACTCGTGGAACCTCGGGGTCGGTCCGCTCGTGAACACCACGGAACCGTCGATCCTCGTGAACTTCACCGAGCCCGGGGCGTTCACCCTCACGGTGACGGTCTTCGACCGGATCGGAGACACCTCCGAGGGCCGCCTGCGGTTCGTCGTGCTCTACCCGCTCGAGGCCGGGCGCCCGACGACCGATGTTCCCTCCGCGGACGTCGGCCAGAACCTCTCCTTCGACGCCCCGGTATCGGGGGGGAGCGGAGGGGAGCTCTACGGGTGGACGGGCCTACCCCCGGGGTGTCGACCGGACGGTGCGCTCGCGCTGTGCCCCCTGCTCACGACCGCCGGCCACTTCTCGGTCTCGGTCGCCGTCACGGACTCGGACGGCTTCGCCTCCGACTCGCCCCCGCTCGCCTTCACCGTCTACGATGACCCGATCGTCACGGGAATCGAGGAGCTTCCCCGGTACGTCGACGCGGGGCAGTCACCGAACTTCACGGCAGAGACCTCCTACGGCGCCGGGAACCTGACCTACGAATGGGAGGCGGGGTCCCTGGATTGCCCCTCGCTCGGGGCGACGCTCCTCTGCCCGGCGCTCGCCGCGGGGAATTACTCGCTCTCCGTCAGTGTCGTTGACGGGGACGGGGTCACCTCGACGGCGGTCAACTTCTCGTTCGAGGTCTATCCGGATCCATCCGCCTCGATCGGGATCTCCGGAAACTCGACCACCCTCGATGTCGGCGAGATGGTGGAGCTCCGGGCGGAGGTCGCGGGAGGATCGGGCGTGGCGAACTTCTCCTGGAACGACCTACCGATCGGATGCGGCGCCCCTGGGAACGTCTCGTCCCTTTCCTGCCGCATCCAGGTCGAGGTCCCCTCGGTGGTCCGCCTCGTCGTGGCCGATCGCAGCGGCCTGTCGGTCTCGGCCTACCTGCGCCTCTCCGTGAACCCGGCGGTGACGGTCACCTGGGAGCATACGCCCCCCGGCCGCCTCGACGCCGGCATGCTCCTTTCGGCCGAAGGGTTCGCGAGCGGCGGGACCGGGTACTACACGTACGCGTGGTCGGATTTGCCGCCGGGCTGCACCGCGCTCGACACCCCGGCGCTCGGCTGCGTTCCGACCGGGGGCGGGAACTTCTCCCTCCGGCTCAGCGCGGTCGACGCCGATGGCGAGAACGTCAGCGCCCCGGCGGTGAACGTAACTATCGCGGCGGCGCCAGAGATCGTCGCCTTCGTGTTCGATCCGGCCGCGCCGCTCGAGGGCCGGACCCTACGTCTCTCCGCGGAACCCCTCGGAGGGACGGGTGGGATCGAGATCCAGTGGTCCGGCCTCCCACCGGGATGCCGCTCGACGAACTCGAGCACGCTCGAATGCACCCCGTCGGCCGCCGGGAGCTACACGGTCAAGGTCGAGGTAAGCGATGCTCTGGGGCAGACGAACGACTCGACCGTACGCCTCAGCGTGGGGTGGGGGATCCTGGGGGTGCCCGCCGGGTTCGTGCTGCTCCCCGTCTCCGCGCTCGTCGTCGCGGTCGTGGTCTTCGCGTGGCGCCAGCGACGGCAGGGAGCCATCGGCCGGCCCCGACCGAGGTCGCTTGGTCCTCCGTAGATCACTTGGGCTGGGCCTATGCGCGAACGTTACCGACCGAATGCGTCCGGAGGCCGAGGGTCCTTCGGCCTCCATTCGAGCTCGCCCTGGTTCGTCACCGCGAACGCTCCCGGGTGAGCTGGGCCACGGCCCCTGCCCATCGCGGAGCGACCCGATGGTCGCGCCGCCGATCCCCGGTCGGGCGAGCCGCGCCGGCGGTTAGACGAAGCCCCACGCGGTGACGTAGAAGTAGATCAGGTAGATCCCGACGACGACGAGAACGCCGGCGCTGACCTTCTTGATGAGTGGGGTGTAGGCCCGAAGCACGTTGACGTACTTCTTCCCGGCGACTCCGAGGATGAGGGTGGCCACGATCATGAGGATCGCCGCCGTGAAAGCGTAGATGAGGATGTTCACGATCCCCCCGAGGAGGCCGAGCGCGAGTCCCGCGACAATCGCGGAGATGATCACCGGCGCGACGCAGCCGGCGGCCGCCGCGGCGTACCCCATCCCGTAGCCAAAGAGCTTCAGGTAGAACGCCCGGCCGCTCGAGGGCGTCGGCGCCGCGGCGGCCGAGACCGTCGCGGCCGAGCCCTGGCCGCGGAGGCGGGCCCATAGACGCTGGAACGGTGTGACGATCCGCCAGTACTGGAGGTTCGTGAGGAGGAGGACCCCGAGGCCAACGAGGACCCCGCCGACCAAGATCAACAGATCCGGGATGTACTTGTCGATGAGGCTCGCCGCGACGATGAGGGCGAGCCCGACGGCGAGGAAGACGACCATCATGCCGAGCGCCGAGACCGAGCCCGCGGAGAGGGCCCGGCGGACCGCCCCCTTGTACGTCCCCCCGGTCGCCGACTGTCCGTCGGGGGTGCTCGTATTGAGCCCGAGGAAGAGGCCCATGTAACCCGGGAACATCGGGAAGGCGCACGGGGAGAAGAACGTCGAGATCCCGGCGATGGCCGCGAGGGCGAACACCCCGACCGTGACGAGCGAGATCGGCTTCGCGCTCCCCGAGACGGCCGCGTTGATGCTCTGCCGGAGCTGGCTCGTGCTCTGGGCCCCGTTCACGTCGTAGGTCGCCTGCCCCTCCTTGTTGATGATGAACACCTGGGGGATGTCGGTCACACCGTACTCGGTCGAGACCGTGTTCGTCATCGTATCCTGGGCCTGGGTCCAGGTGATGTTGTTCTCGGTCCGGTACTCCCGGATCGCCGGGATGGTGTCCCCGAACTGGGGCTCCGTGAAGATCGAGAGGAACTGGACGTCGGTGTGGCCGGTCGCGTTGTACCCGTCGTAGAGCGTCCTCAGGCTCTGCATCACGATCTGGCACTCGCTGCACGAGAGCGAGGTGAATTCGATCACGACGACCGAGGTGTTCCGGTAATTGGAGAGCGTGAACGGCTGGCCGTAGATGTCGGTCAGGGTAAAGTTCGGAGCGGTCGGGGTGGAGGCGCTCGCGCCGGGCGAGGTGATCCCGAGCCCGGCGAGGCCGCCGAGAAGCAGGGCGGCGAAGAGAACGACCA
>JASHSI010000180.1 GCA_030040915.1 Thermoplasmata archaeon
ACCTACGGGGAGTTCGACAACGGGGCGCGCGTGTTCAACTTCTACGACGACTTCACGGGCTCGTCGCTCAGCTCGCAGTGGGCCGTCCACGGGGACTGGAGCTACACGGTCGGCGATGGGTTCGTCTACAGCTCGGTCCCGGGGGACGGGGATGCGATCGTGAGCACGTCGTACTACGAGTACCCGGCGGTCGTCGACTTCTATGGGGACCTGTACCAGTACAACCCCGCCAGTGCCTACAACGGGGAGGGCATGAGCAACGGCGGCGACAAGGCGGGCGACAACTCGAGCGCGGTCGGATGGGCCGCCCAGGGGAACGACAACGGCCCGACCCCGAGCACGGCCTCGGGAGCCACGACGACGGACGGCACCTCGGTGCTCGCCACCCAGCAGTACGCCGTGTTCACTACGGAGGCGATCTCCACGTCGGACGCGACGTTCCTGCTCAACTACTCCGATTCGCAGGAGATCACCTCATCGATCCCCGATGGACCAATCCCGGTCTCGCTGGCCTACACCGGAGCCCCGAGCGGGAACCTCACCGACACGCAGTCCACCACTTGGATCCGGGAGCGATCGTACGTGGCGACGATGCCGACGTACTCCGTTTCCGAGGTGGTGGCCTATCCGGTCACGTTCGACGAGACCGGGCTGCCCGACGGGACGGTGTGGTGGGTCAACGTCACGGACGGTGCGACGGCCACCGGCACCTCGGCGTCGCTCGCCCTCGAGGAGGCCGCCGGGGAGTACAACTACACGCTGGCCGCCGCCGCGGCGGGGTATCACGGCGCGGGGGGCCAGTTCAACGTCACGACCGGCCCCGTCACGGTCTCCGTCAGCTTCTCCTACACCCCGCCGCCGCCGCCTTCGTACTACAACGTCACCTTCGTGCCCCGGGGCCTTCCCTACCACACGACCTGGTGGGTCAACCTCTCCGCGAGCGAGACCTCGGGACTTAGCCCCGCCGAAACCGTCCTGCGGGAGGAGAACGGCAGCTACTGGTACAACCTCTCCTCGGACAATCCTCTCTACGGGGCCACCGGGGCGAAGTTCACGGTCGCCGGGCGGCCGCTCGTGGTGGACGCGAACTTCTCGCTCGTGCCGGTCCTGACGGCTTCGATCGACAACGCGACCACGTCCTTCCTCACCTGCAATTTCGCGCCGTGGACCGTGGCGTTCGCGGCCATCGTCGAGAACGGCACGGCCCCGTACACCTACGCTTGGAACTTCGGGGACGGCAGTCCGACCGGCACGGGGGTGGCTCCCACGCACACCTACAATGCGAGCGGTCCCTTCCGCGTGGTCCTCACCGTCACCGACGCGAACGGGAACGAGACCACCGCGAAATCCACGGTCACCGCCCCATCGCTCCTACCCTGTTCGACCGTCTCGACGCTCGTCGGGCTCGCGGTGCTCGACCTGGCGATCGTGCTCGGGGCCGTCATCGCCGTCGTCGTCGGCGTGGTCGTCGCGGTGGTGGTCCTCCGACGGCGGAGGAGCCCCCCGGGGCCCGCGCCGCCGGGGGGCGGCGCGGTCGCGTCATACCCACCGCCCCCTCCACCGCCGCCCCAGTAGATCGTTCCGGCCGTCTCGGGACGACGGGCCGATCTCTACTACCAGCGCCAGCGCGTGCTCGAGATCGGCCCCATCGCCGAGACGTTCCTGACGGAGATCGTCCACGCGCGGCCCGATGCATGGGCAGCGGAGGTGCGGCAGCTCTTCGCCCTCCTCCAAGACCATGGCCCCGAGAGGATGGCCGGGGTTCTCCGGGAGGCGGCCGAGCGAGGGTGGCACGACGCGGGTCTCGTGGCGACGTTGCTGACGAAGCCTTGGGGGACGTTCGAAGAGGTACACGCATGACGGGGGAGGTCGAGTTGGACACGATGCTGAGGCGATTGCACATGCCGACGGTTCGCCGACTGTGGAGCGATCTTCAGGTGCGGGCGGAGAAGGAGGGGATGCGCTACACCGACTACCTGCAGACGCTGGTGGGCGAGGAGATCGCCCACCGAACCCAGACGAGGATCTCGCGGATGACGCACCGGGCGAAGTTCCCGTTCCTACGGACGATCGAGGAGTTCGACTTCACCTTCCAGCCGGGGTAGAGGAAGGAGCTGCTCGGCTCCTACCTCGGGCCGGAGTTCGTCCCCGAAGGGCGGAGCCTCCTCCTCTACGGCCCGTCGGGGACGGGGAAACGCATGTGGCGATCGCGGTGGCGTACAAGGCGATCCAGCACGGGTCGGACGCTCGGTTCGTGACGGCGGCCCATCTCATCGACGAGCTCTCCTCGGCGAGCCAGAAGGGCCGTCTCGTCGAGGCGCTGGTGCCGTACACGCATCCGGGCGTTCTGGTCGTCGACGAGGTGGGATACCTGTCGTGTGGCCCGGACGCGGCGAACGTGCTGTTCCAGGTGGTGAACGAGCGGCACCTTCATCGGCGGCCGATGGTGTTCACGACCAACAAGGCCGTGGAGGAGTGGGGGCGCGTGTTGCACGACCCGGACCTAGCGGAGGCGATCCTAGACCGGGTGCTGGAACGCGGGCGGATCCTCCCCTTCAAGGGACCCTCCTACCGTACCCGTAACATGGCGTCGCACGGGCGCGAACTTTCGGGAACCTACAGCTTCGGTCGGGCCCTTGAACCGATCTGGGTGCCGAGTCCGCACGTTGACAGGCCACCCCTCAATTTGGACCTCACTCACCATGGCCAAGCTGTCGGTCGCCGACCTACCACCGCGGCAAGTATCCCGGTACAACCTTCATAAGACATGTCCCCCCAATGGTGCGGCATGGTGCTGACCGATCCAGAGGCCGTGCGCCGACAGGCTGGCCCCATCGCCAAGGCCCTGAACAAGGTCGAGGCCGAGACGGGGCGGTCCTTTACAATGCGGACCCAACCCGGTCGGTTCCGAATCCAGAAGACCGTGTACCTGCTCCGGCACATGGGGTACCCACCGGCCCAGAGGTACAGCTTCAACCTCTACCACATGGGCCCGTACTCCCCCGACCTGGCCGCCGCCTACTACAACCTCGAGGATGACGGGCTTGGGACCGCCGGTGCCTCGCGGGACATTCCGGCCGCCACTTTGGCCACGCTGAAGGAGGCCCTCGAGCAGACCGATCCGTTCCTCGAAGGGCTCACCACGCTGCTCGACACGTGGAGGGTTTCGCGGGACCTCCGGGTCGCCCTTCCGCAGGCCAGGGCCGTCAAGCCGCACCTGAACGAGAACACGTGGAAGGAGGTCCGGCGATTCATCACGGCTCATCCCGCCCTCACCCCACCCACGTAGACACCTGCTTCCTCCGTCCCATCCTCCTCAACCGGGACGCCGACCCCGATCTACAGGATGCGGCTCGCCGCCTCGTTCGGCGCGCCGATGGCGGATACGTGTGCGCCTCTGTGGGCGCACTCGGAGAGGTATGGTTGAGGGCCGAGCCCAACGAGAACGACGTGGTTCTCTCGGCCGCCGACTTGGAATCGATGGCCTCCGCCCTTGGTCGCCTCGTCCGGCAAGGTCGACTCGTCCTTTGCGGGCTCGGGAAGATTGAGAATGCCGAGGGCTTCTACGAGCTCGCCCGGGACGTTCGCCGTGCGAACGATCGAATCGGCGACCTCGACGTGATGATCGTCGCGTCGGCTCTCGCGTGCCCGGAATCTGAGGTATTCTACACCAGCGACCAGCCGATCTTGGTGAGCAGCGAGCTCCGAGCGCTCGCCAAGGAGCACGGGGTACGCATCGAAGATCCCACGAGCTCTCGCGCCGGGCGCCGACGCTCGTGAGCTAGGCGGGTCGTTCGACGACGAACTTCGACCCGTTGACCGGCATCCGCGCGACCCAGCCTTCGGCAAGGAAGCGCGGGAGGTCCGACTCCGGGATGACCTGCTGCCTCGGGCCCGCAGCTCCGGCTCCCTTGGCGGCGCCCTTGCGGATCGCCTCGATCACGGCCGCCGGGTCCGAGAGATCCACCTTCCCGATCTCCTCGTCCGTGTAGAAGGCCGACAGCATGACCCTGAACGCCTCGGAGTTCGCCCCCGCCCGCTCCGCCTTGGTCGGAACGGTGGACAGGAACGGCTCGCACCGGCGGTACGCATCGCGCATGCCGGAGACCATGCTCTCGGGTAGACGGGCCCGACCCCTCGTGTAGTGCCTCTGGGTGATGTCGCCCCGGTGGCCCAGCCAGAACTCTACGTAGTCCCTGGCGACCTTGCCGGCGTTCTGGGCCTCGAGCATTCGCGATGCGAAGTAGGATCGGAGCGCGTAAGGCCGGACCGCGAGCCCGCGACGTCGGAGTGCGAGCCGTACCTGGTCGCCGATGTTGAGCGATCGGACAAACCGCTTCCTCGCCCTGTAGGGGTGGATGATGTCGGTGCTGGGTCCGATCTCTTCTCCTCGACCGAGCCGCTCCTCGAGTGACTCCCGGAGGTATCGGGTTCCCTCCTCGCCGAGGAAGGTGAAGTAACCGTGGCCGGCCTTGCTGTTCGGGGCGCGCACCCTTACCCGGAGCGGTGGATCGGGAACGACGAGGTGACCGTGCTCGACCCGGACGCCGTCCACGTCGGACACCACTAGACCGTCAGTACCCTCGTAGTCCCCGAGCGCCTCTGGGCGGAGCCCGGCGAACGCCATGAACGCGCAGCAGAGGCGCTCGTTCGGAGTGGCGCGGAGCAGGACAGAGCCGAGCTGTTCCGGGGTTGGCAGAATCTCGTCCTCGAGGGAAGGAGCAGTCCCGGCTCCCGGGATCTTCACCGCGAGGTCCACTTTCCGTCCGTGGTGGGCCAGCCAGGAACGGACCGCCTTCACCGTGGACCGGATGTACTCCCCGGAGCTCCCGCGCTTCGTTTCCAGGTTCACGAACCGCACGAGCAGGTCGCGGAGGTCGGTCTCCTTGTACTTCCGCGTCGGGAGCGCCGACCGGTCGACCTCCATCTGGACGCAGAACGCGCGGAGTCGCCGCAGGTAGATGTCGGCCGTGATCCGGGAGCCGTTCGAGGTGTTGTCGTACCACGCCCGGAGCGCGGGGTCCGATGATAGCTCGGCGAGCTTCCGCTTGCGACCCTCCCGCGGGCTTGAACCGATGGCCTTCCGGGGGTCTCGACCCCTCGAGGGTTCGTAACTGGTCTCGCTTGACATGCCCATCCCGGAGGGGCATGCAACGCCACGTCTTATACCCTTGTAGTGGTGGGCCCAGTCGGATTTGAACCGACGACCTCCCGGTTATCAGCCGGGTGCTCCAGCCAGCCTAAGCTATGGGCCCATGAAGCGAGGTCCAGGACGCCCGGTTCCGTTCCCCGGACCGTTCCGCCGACGAGGTCGGGCGCGGTCGAAGGGGTGGCTTCGTTGCATCCGCGCACCCTGCTCGAATTTCGGAGATTCGGGGTGGCATTAAAGGCCACCGCACTTGAGAAGGGTCCGAGGCTTCGTCGGGGTCCAGAACGAGGGAGCATCCCATCTTCCCCTCTCCGGCGAGCTGAGGGCCGAGGGAATCCGGACCGCCCTCCGAAGGTTCATGTACCCATTTCTCTGTCAAGCTCCCGTGCTTTCGGCGGTTGACTACCTGTCTGCTGCGGCCATCGCCGTCGGCCTTGTCGCTATCGGGCTGATCATCCTGGAATGGAGGCGGCTCGGCTTGGCCCAGCACGAACGCCAACTCACCCGGGACGCGGTCGCTCGGCTCGAGGGCAAGGTCGATCGGTTGGGGGCGTCCGTGAGCGCCTTGCGCTCGGCGATCGAGAGTAAGGTCCAGAAGCTTCAGTTGGACGATTTGGAACGCCAGGTGGCAGTGTCGACGGCCCAGATCAAGCAGCAGATCGACATGGTCGACGGACTAGGGGCGAGCTCGTCTCGGATTGGCACGACCACGAACGGCCCCCGGGGGGTCACGATGCCCGCGCTACCGCCGAACCCGAAGGGAGTGGCGGTCGTCCCCGGTCAATCGCGCGGGGTTTCGGCCAGCCTGGGGCGACTCCGCGAGCGCCTGAACGGTCGGTAGTAGCTCGAGAGGTCGCCTACGCCACGCCGGGGGTGTGCCCGCTCGCCGGCTCGGGCGCCGGGGGCCTCGGATACGGGGGGAAATACTCCGGGCGGCGCTCGCCTGTGATCGCGTAGACGGTCTTCTCGGCGATCTTGCAGGCGTTGTCGGCGACCCGCTCGAGGTGGCGGGCGGCCAGGAGCGTACGGGCGAGCCGCTCGGGGGAGTTTCGTCCCCCGACGAGGCCAAGGAAGATCCGACGCTGGAGCTCCCGCTGCAGCGCGTCGACGGCATCGTCCGCGGCGATCACGCACTTCGCGCGAGCGGTGTCGCCCTGCACGAACGCGTCGATCGAGTCGCGGACCATCGCCCGGGCCTTGGAGTCCATGTCCCGTATCAGGTCCAAGAGCGCCGGGTCGACCGGGTCAGGGACCGCCGACAGATTGCGCGCCAAGTCGTAGCCCAGGCGTCCGATACGGTCGAGGTCGTTGCCGATCTTCAGCGTGGCCGCAAGCATGCGGAGGTCGGATCCCTCCGGCTGGTGGGTGGCAATGAGCCGGATCGTCTCCGTCTCGATATCGATGTCGAACTTGTCGAGGGGTCCGTCGAGGTCGATGACCTTGCGGGCAAGGGTCGCGTCGTTCGCGAGGAGCGCCTTCGCCCCGTCCTCGACCATCGACAGGGATAGGGCCCCCATCCGGGCGACGTGCTCCCGGAGGGCTCGGAACGGACGGTCGTGCTCCGCGCTCGGGCCCAAGTTCTCCGGTTCGTCGACCATGCCTTCTATCTCCCTTCTAGGTGAATCGGCCCGTAATGAACTGCTCGGTGAGCGCTTCCTTCGGGCGCTCGAGGATGTCGGCGGTCGGGCCGACCTCGATGAGGCGCCCGGAGTGGAGGAACGCCACCCGGTCGGCGACCCGGGCGGCCTGGCCGACGTTGTGCGTGACGAGGATCAGGACGAAGTCCTCCTTCAGGGTCTCCATCGTGCTCTCTACCCGTTGGGTCGCCGCCGGGTCGAGCGCCGAGGTGGGCTCGTCGAGGAGGATCACTTTCGGTCGCACCGCGAGGGCCCGGGCGATGCACAAACGCTGCTGCTGGCCGCCGGAGAGCGAGAGGGCCGGCTCGTCGAGCCGGTCCTTGACCTCCTCCCACAGGCCCGATCGCTGGAGCGCCTGCGCGACCGCTCGGTCGATCTCCTCGTTCGACTCGTGGACCAGGCGAAGGCCGAACGCGGCGTTCTCGAAGATCGAGATCGGGAAGACCGTGGGCCGCTGGAAGACCATGCCGATGCGTCGGCGGACGAGGACCGGGTTGACGTTCCGGGCGTAGATGTCCTGGCCCAGGTAGAGGACCTGGCCACCGACCCGAAGGCCGGGCGTGAGCTCCACCATCCGGTTGAGCGTCCGAACGAACGTCGATTTGCCGCACCCGGAGGGACCGACGAGCGCGGTGAGGCTCCTCGGGGCGAAGTCGATCGAGATCTGGTCGAGGAGCGGACGCTCGACCTTCCGGGCGCGCACGCTGACCCCCCGGACCGAGAGGACCGGTCCCATGTCAAGCCCGGTCCCGCTCATTGGTAGAGCCCCTCCAGGCGCTTGCGGTAGATGGTCGAAATCACCCGGACCACGACATTCAGCACCAGGACGATCACCAAGATGAGGAAGGCCGCCTGGAACGCGATGGTCTGGAGACCCGTGCTCGGAGCCTGCGCGTAGTTCTCCCATATCAGGGCGGTCAACACGGTCACCGGCGAGTGGAGGTTCTGTGGCACGAGCACGCTGGCGGTCGTGGTCAGCACGATCGGGGCGGTCTCACCTACGCCGATGGCAAGCGCGAGGAAGATCCCCGTAAGGATCTGGGGAAAAGCGATGGGGGCGCCGACCTTCAGGATGTACTGGCTCGGTCGGGCACCGGAGCCGAGGGCCGCCTCTCGGATGGGGGCTGGTACCGACGTGAATGCGAGGTCCGCGGTGCGGAATATGTAGGGCGTCATGAAGAACGCCATCGTGACGGCCCCCGCCTCGAACGTGAGCCCCCAGCCGAAGTAGAGGCAGAAGGTGATGTACCCCATGTACCCCAGGATGACGGACGGGGTACCGACGAGCAGGTTGGCGCTCGTCCGGACCCAGTTCGCGGCACTCTCAGGGAGGAACTCCGCCACCGCCACTCCCCCGAAGAGCCCGAACAGCACCGCGAGCGAGGTCGCAAAGAGGTAAAGCTCGAACGTCCCGACGATCGCCACCCCCAGATGGTCGCCGTACGGGCTCGTGCTCGTGATCACGTTCCAGGTGAGCGTCGGGACCGCCTTCTCGCTGATGTAGTAGACGAGCGAGAGGATCGGAAAGATCGCGACCAGGAACAACAGGGGCAGAAGGCGTCCGATCCACCGATCGAAGCCGATCCGCCAGACGGTCCGCGCGGAGCGGTCGAACAGGATCGAGTTGGCCGTGGAGGAGAGGTCCGCCGCCATGAACGGTTACAGCCCGGCGACCTGCTCCTTGTACAGGCGGGAGATGAACCGACGTCCGACCACATTCACCACCAGGGAGATGATCAGGAGAACGACGGCCATCTCGGAGAGCGCGGCGAGGAACTGCGAGTTCCCGTACGCCGAATCGAGGAGCTCGAACATCTCCGCCGCCATCGTGTTGCCGATGGCGTAGACGCTGCTCGGGAGGACCGTCGCCGAACCGAGGACCATCGCCACCGCTACGGTCTCGCCGAACGCCCGGCCGAAGCCTAGGAAAGCGGCACTGAAGATCCCTCGCCGCGCGTAGGGGATCGCGACCCTCCGGACCACCTCCCAGCGCGTCGCCCCGAGCGCGAGGCCGCTCTCCCAAAGGTCCTTGGGGACGGCTCGGAGGGAATCCCGGATCAGTAGCGTGGTGATCGGGAGGGCCATCAAGGTCAGGATGAACACGGCGAGCATGATCCCGGTACCGCCCGACTGGGTGGGGCCAGAGAACCCCGGGAGGAAGCCCAGGTAGGCGTGGATCGTCGGCTCGACCGTGGACCCGAAGTACGGGGCCACGATGATGAACGCCCAGATCCCGTACACCACGCTCGGGATGCCCGCCAACAGGTCGACGAACGGATCCAGCACCTGGGTGACGAGCTTCGGAAGGTAGGCCGTCGAGGCGACCGCGAGTCCGACCCCGAACAGCATCGAGAAGAAGAGGGCGGGGACAGCGACCAGGAACGACCCGATCAAGAACACGGCGATACCCCATTGGTCCACCGGTGGATCGAAGTGTAGGCTGAAGAACTGGAGCCCGAAGTTGGTGAACCCGCTCGCGTGGACGAGGGCGACCACGATGATGATCAGCATCACCGCGGGCACAGCGGCCGGGAGGTACGGGACGATACCCGACAGCACCCGCGCGAAGGGGGCCCGCGCGGGGGCCGACGGCACGGGCGAGCTCGGGCCGGCCGCGGCCGGAATGGGTTGCCGGTCCCGAACGGGATCCGGGACCGGCGAGCTCACGAAGGCCTCCGAGCGTCGGCCCTTCTAGGCCGTCACCTCGGTGAGCTCCTGCTCGTCGTACCCGATGACCTCGGGGGTCAAGGGGACGAAGTTCACCTGCTGGATGTACGCCGATGCCTGCCCGTTCGACGCGTAGTTCCCGTAGGTGATCGCCCACTGGAGGAACGCGGTCGTCGCCCCCAGGGCCGCCGCCGTGACGGTCGTGCCGGTCGGTGCGGTCTTGAACAGCGAGTACTCCAGGTTCACGATCGGGTAAGGAGTCGTCCCGGTGACCGGGTCCGTGCCGCCGGCGCCGTTGATGAGATCGATCGCGCCGGCGGGGCTTCCCCCGAGGATTAGGCTGTCCGCGAGCTGGTACTGGGAGTACTCAAGGTGCGTCAGCCCGAGGTTCGCGTCCGCACTGATGTTCGCCGCGGTCGGCAGGACGTAGTCATTCGCGGCCGCCGGTAGCGCCCCGTCCGCGAGCGTCAGGTTGTCCCCGATTGCCGCGTACTGGAGCCCGGTCGCCGTTGACTCGTAGCTGATCCCGACGTACCCGATCGAGTTGGTCGTCTTCTGGAGCTCCGCGACCACCCCGGAGTTGCCGGTCTCGCCGGTCCAAGGGCTACCCGACAGGGCGCTCGTCGAGTACTTGTACGTCCAGCCGCTCCACGACATGTAGCAGAGCGAGCTGAACAGGAACGTGTCCCCGCTCGAGTCGGAGCGCTTGATCGGGACGATCGTCTTGCTCGATAGCGCGTTGAGCTCGGCCTGGACCGCCGAGGTCTGAGCGTTCATGATCAGCGTGTTGTTCCACGTCGTGATCGCGCCGCCGTAGATCATGGCCAGGATCGTGCCGTTCAGGTTGAGGTGCTGGGTGACCCCGGGCAAGTTGTAGTAGATGAGCTGGGCCGAGATCGCGACCGGGAAGTTGAGCAAGTTCGTCGAACTCGCGTTGGATAGGTACCCGTCGCTCGCCCCGATGTTGACGAGGGCGTTCTCCGCGTAGCTCTGGCCGGTACCGCTTCCCGAGGAGACCGGGCTAAGCACGACGCAGGAGTTGTACGCCGTGTAGTTCGGACCCCAGGACTCCATCAGCGGATAGAGGAGGCTCGAGCCGGTCTCCGTGAGCTGCAGGGTCGTGCAGACGCCGCTCGTGGAGGTCCCGGTCGAGGTCTTCTTCATCGAGTATCCGAGTTCGTACCCGCCACCGATCCCCACCAACAGCAGGACCACCGCAATCGCGATGGCCACGCCTGTGGCGACGCCGGTCTGACGTCGTTTCACCGTGGAGGAACCCAGGCTCGAGTTCATCAAGTCGTTCGACGGGGGCGTCGCCGGATTCTGGCCGCTCATTCTTTCTCCATCTCCTTGTGGCGGTTACGGGAGGAAGGTCGAGTCCCTCGAGGGGGTCGATCCGCACCCGGGGCCGCGCATCGGCGGCCAACGGCTATTCTGGTTATATTTAGACAATCGATTTAGAGCGCATATTCCCCCATAGATATGTACATGTTAAGGGGTGTCACCTGGAATTCCGTAAGTCGGAACCGCTCCGCGTTCCGGTGCCGCACGGCGGCGGTTTCGGGAACTTGTGGGTCGTCCCCGGAACCACGCGGATCGAAACGGATTCGGCCCGAACCGGCCCGATGGAGGCTCGGTCGGCCCATTCCGCGCGAGCGGAGCGTCGCCTCGCCGCCCAACGCGGAGAGGACATCGCGCGCCGGCGGCCTCAGCCTTATATCGGGACCCCCACTCGCCGCGCGCAGAGCTCCTCATGTCGGAGGCCGCGCCCAAATCGCGGGCATCGCCCGAGCCGCCCGAGGGAGCCGGGCTCCCCCTCACCGAACTTCCGAAAGTGTATCGGATGATGCTGCTCGCCCGACTCATGGACGAGCGCTGCCTCTCGCTCCAGCGCCAGGGTCGGATCGGCTTCTACGTCCCGTTGCAGGGTCAAGAGGCCGCCCAGGTCGCGTGCGCCTGGGCCCTCCAGCCGGAGGATTGGCTGTTCCCGGCGTACCGGGAGCTCGGCCTCGCCCTCGTCCGCGGTTTCCCGCTCCGACTGTTGCTCGACCAGTTCATCGGCAACTCCGCGGATTTATTGAAGGGCCGGCAGATGCCGAACCACTACGGGGCCCGTGAGTACCGCTTCGTCACGGCTTCGAGCCCCGTCGGCACCCAGATCATCCACGCCGTCGGGGCGGGGATGGCCGCCCAGCGGCGCGGGGACCGGATCGCCACGATCACGTTCTTCGGCGACGGCACGACGAGCTCGAACGACTTCCACTCGGGGCTCAACTTCGCCGGGGTCTTCCGGACCCCGACGATCTTCTTCTGCCAGAACAACCAGTGGGCGATCTCGATGCCGCGCGAGCGGCAGACGCACAGCGAGACCCTCGCGGTCAAGGGGGCCGCCTACGGCGTCCCGGGAGTGGTCGTCGACGGGATGGATGTCCACGCCGTCTACCGGGCGGTGCGCGAGGCCCGGGATC
>JASHSI010000181.1 GCA_030040915.1 Thermoplasmata archaeon
GGGATCCCGGCCAGGATGCCTCCGACGACCAGCCCGACCAACGACCCGCCGATGAAGGCGATCTGGTTGACCCCGACCGCCTTCCCGCGCTCGCCCGGTGGAAAGGCGTCGGTGAGCAACGCGAGGGAGTTCGCGAAGAGGAAGGAGGCGCCGACCGCCTGGACGAGGCGGAAGACCACGAGCGCCCAGGCGCCGGAGGTCCCCTGCCACGGCTCGATGAAGAGGAGGACCGAGCCGGTCGAGAAGATCGCGAAGCCGAAGTTGTACATCCGCGCCCTCCCGAACATGTCGGAGAGCCGGCCGACCGTGACGAGGAGCGTGGCCGTGACGACTCCGTAGCCGAGGAGCAACCAGAGCAGGATCGGGAAGTTCGCCTGATCGAACGGGTTCACCCCGAGCCCGCGGAAGACGACCGGCAGGGCGATCAGCAGGATCGACCCGTCGATCGAGGCGAGGAGCCCGCCCAGCGTCGTGTTCGAGAGGACCGTCCACTTGTACTGCATCGGCCCTCCGGTCACGCCGCGAGCGGGCGTCGTCCGGCCCGGGCGAGCTCCCGCCGGTTGAACGCCCGCAGACCCGTCGCGAGCGCACGGTACTCGACGGGCCCGAGCTGCTCCACGGTCTCCCCGACCCGGCGCAGGACCTTGCGGCGGAGCTCCGCGTGCAGGCGGCGTCCCTCCTCGGTCATCTCGAGGCGCAGCGCGCGTCGATCGACCGGGTCCCGGGACCGGCGGACGAGCCCCCGACGTTCCAGCCGATCGACCACATCGGTGACCCCGGCCGAGGAGAGCCCGATGCTTTGGGCGAGCTCGCCCCCCCGGATCGGGCCCTGGGCGCACTCGTGGAGCGAGCCCCACTCGGTGTAGGAGAGCCCCGCACCCTCGATCTCGATGGCGACCTGGCGCTTCACGGCCAAGAACGCCTCCCGCAGCAGATCCACGACCTCCCCCGATCGGGGCGTCACCGCCGGGTCGGCCATGGAGTGGGCACCGCTCGGCATCGTCTGGGTCGGGGATTAGTTCGCCATCTTATATTACGGCTTCTAAGCAATTCATCGACTTCGCGGGGACCCTGACCGCCCGGCGGGGGCGGTCCGATGCACCCAACGGAAACCGGCAGGGAGCGGGTCACGCCGGGGTCGGCGCCCGCGGCGCCGCCGGCGGCAGGAGCCGGTCGTACCGGTGGTCGACGACCGTCCGCAAACCGGCGGCCGCCTCCTGCACGATCTCGATCCCCTCGAGGTACTCCCTCAGGGTCGGGAGCACCGGCCGCCGCGACCGCTGGAGCTCGGGCGGCGGGGGGGCGGAGCCGCCCAACGCCCCGACGAGCCATCGGTCGGCCCCGGTCGCGAACAGGAACGGGAACACCCGCGACTCCCGGGTGAGCGTCGCGAACAACTGGTCCGGTCGGGCCCCCGCCCGCGGAGTTCCCGTGACGAGGACCACCTGGTCGGCCGCACGCCCTTGGTAGGCCGGCAGGCGCGACGGGTCGAGGATCGTTCGGTGGACGACCCACCCGCGCTGGAGGATCTTGCGCTGGGAGAACGGGAGGCCGAACGGACCGATGAGATGTCCCCCCCGCTCGGCGACGACCGGCGCGAACGGCCGAGTGACGAGCTCGCTGATCGCCCACCATTGGTGGCTGCTGGGAGGGGTGGCGACGCCGTCGTCGGCGGCGGTCTCCACCCCGCCGCCGAGCCCATGGGGATAGGCCAGGGTGCCCGGGAGGCCGGCGAGGTTGCACCACAACCCCTCGAAGTCGAAGTAGACGGGGACGGTCGGGCCCGCGACGGCGGTCGCCACAACGACCGGGGGCGGGCAGAGCCGATCGGCCGCGAGTCCCGCGGCGAGCCGGTCGGCGTCGCTCGGCTTCGCCACGAACAGCACCGCAAGGACCACCTGGGTGCCGGTCCAGAGGACGACCGTGCCTCCGTTCGCCTCGAGCTTGCGCACGAGCTCGTCGGCGCGATCGGCGAACGGGCGGACGAGGAGGAACGCCACGACCGGCCGGCCGATCGGCACCGGATGCGGAACGTACCGATCCCGGAGCCACCCCTCCTCATAGGCGCGGCGGCGGACCGCATGGTACGTCGATCGGGGAACCTGGGCCGCTTTGAGGCGTTCCTTCTCGTGGTCCGCCCGCGCGGAGAGAAGGACCGCGAGGACCCTCGCCTCGGAGTCGGTCAGGGCCCGCACAGGTGAGTTTCCCCCCGGTTGCCAGACCCTAGCACGGGGTCCAACTCGGACACTCTGCGAAGGAACTCCGCTTTAAGAGACGCGGCCCGTATTCCGAGGCCAGCGCGAGCAGCGGGGTTCGAAAGATCCATGCACGGCCGCCCGTCGCGTAGCGTGGTAGGGGCCGCAGTGGCGGCCGCCCTCTTGATGGTATGTGTCTCGGAGCTGCCGGGGATCTCTGCCGCCTCTCCGGCGGCGTCGGTCGCCGGTTCGCCGTGGGCCTACGGGACCCTGCGGACCGTCGGCGTCTCGGGAACCAACGTCACCGGGGGGTACGGCTTCCAGGGCCACGTCCTCTACGGCTTCTCCGTGATCCTGAACGAGACCACCACGGCCCATGGCGGGATCACCCTCACCGTGAACCGCACGATGGGAGTGGAGCTGTCGCTCGAGTACTGCCTGCCCGATTGCACGGATCCGAGCCTCACCGGCACGCTCACCTACCACGCATGGGAGATCGCGAGCGCCTCCGTGAACCTCACGACGGACGCGACGGTCACCGAGGGGAGCACGAGCGTCGCCGCGCTCGGCCTCAACAACTCGAGCGCGGCGGTGTCGGCCGGGGTCCGGGCCACGATCGTCTACGGGACCCCGGTCCGCACGCTCGTGACCCGAGCGTTCTCGTTGAACTCGTCGGGTTGGGCGAAGGTCCAGCTCTCCCCCGCGCTCGGGATCGTCCCTCTCAACCTGACCGCCGGAACCGCCTGGAGCGCCTCCAGCAACTACACCGCCACGGGGGCGTACGCGTGGGCCTGGAACGCCTCCCGGCTCGTCACGGCGACCGGGATCCCGGTGACCTCCTCGAACTCCGGGCACGGTTCCGCGAACGGTACCGGGACGCTCGAAGTGCTCGG
>JASHSI010000023.1 GCA_030040915.1 Thermoplasmata archaeon
AGCGGGTTCGTCGCGTCGATGAGGAGCTTTCCGGCGAGGTTCTTCGGACCGGCGAGGTCGACGGCGTTCTCGGCCCCGGCCCCGTTGGTCGCGAGGATCACGATCTCGCCGTGCGCGGCCGCCTGGGCGAATGTCCCGGCGGCGACCTTCCCCCCGGCCTCTTTCACCCACGCGGCGAGCTTCGCCGGTTCGCGCGATCCGACCATCACGTCGTAGCCGTGCTTCGCGAGCCCGCGACCAAGTGCCCGCCCGACGTCGCCGCTCCCCACGATCCCTACCTTCGGTTGCGCCGGCATGCTCCACCCCGACCCGAAGCGGGAGTCCTACGGACCGACATAAACGCCTCGAAACGACGCGAGGCGACGATTCCCGGCCCGGGGAACCGGCTCGGGGTTTATCTCCGACGGCGGGGTGGGGGGAACCGATGCTGGCGGTGGGTTCGACCGCCCCGGAATTCGAGGCGACCGATTCCCGGGGCGAGAAGCTCCGGCTCTCCTCCCTTCGGGGGAAGAAGGTCGTCCTCTACTTCTTCCCGAAGGCGTTCACGGCCGGCTGCACGATCGAGACCCGCAAGTTCGGCGAGATCGCGCCGGAGCTCGCCGCCCGCGGCGTCCAGGTCGTCGGGATCAGCGGGGACTCCGCGGAGACGCAGGCCCGATTCGCCGAGAGCTGCGGCGCCGGCTTTCCGATAGTGAGCGACCCGGGGCACGCGATCGCCCGGTCGTACGGCGTCCTCGGGATGCTGATGCCGAAGCGGGTGACGTTCTTCCTCGACGAGCGCGGGGTGGTCACCGACGTCGTCGAGGCGATGCTCCCGAACCCGCACCTGGCGCGGGCTCGCGAACGGTTCATATCCCCGTAGGGTCCCACGCCGCCCGGCCCCGGGACCCGGTCGGCGCGAGCCGCGCCGACCCCCGGACCCCGGAGTCGAAGTGGCGTTACGGTCCGACCCCGCCGCCGACCCGTTGCCCCCGAGCGATCCGGAGGTCTCCCGGCCGGGCGCCCTCCCTGGACCCGGGAGCCCGGTCAGCAGGGCCGAGGCGCCGTCGCGCACGATCGAGCTCGTCATCGTCGCCGGGATCCTCCTCGCCCTCCTGATGGGGGCGCTCGACCAGTTCGTGGTCCTGACCGCGCTGCCGACCATCCTGGCCCAGTTCGGCCAGCCGAACAGCGGCACGACGGTGGTGACGGCCTACATCATCGCCTCGACGGTGGCGATCCCGCTGTTCGGAAAGCTCTCCGATCTGTGGAGCCGGCGGAACGTCTTCCTCGGGGGCCTCGTCGTGTTCGTCGTCGGCTCGGCCCTCGCCGGGGTGAGCCAGTCCCTCCCCGAGCTCATCGCCTTCCGCGCCGTCCAGGGGTTCGGTTCCGGCGGCTTCTTCCCCGTCGGGATCGCGATCGTCGCGGTCACCTTCCCACCCGAGGCCCGGGCCCGGATCACCGGGCTCCTCTCGGGGGTGTTCGGGATCGCGACGGTCGCCGGCCCGCTCCTCGGGTCGGCGATCGTCGACAACGCGAGCTGGCGCTGGGTCTTCTACGTGAACCTCCCGATCGGCGCCGTCGGTGCGGTCCTGCTCCTCATCGCCCTCGGCCGGCTCGCCCCGGACATCCCCCGCAAGTTCGACCTCGTCGGCTCCGCCTTGCTCGTCGGGTGGGTCGGGGCCCTCGAGTACGCCCTCATCCAAGTCACGGACGCAGGATGGGCGTGGTCCGACCCCCGCGTGCTCGGCCTCCTGTTCGGAGCGGCGGTCGCGCTCGTCGCCTTCGTCTACTGGGAGCTCGTCCGGGCCGAGGAGCCCCTCGTCCCGCTCCGGCTCCTCCGTCAGCGGATCGTCGCGGTCAGCGGGACGACCACCTTCCTCGTGGGGGCGGTGTTCTTCCCGCTCGCCACGTTCATCTCGCTGGTCGTCGGGATCGCCCTCACCCCGGCCGGGGCAAGCTCCGCCGACACCGTGCGCAACGTGCTCTACGCGCTCGTGCTGCCGCTCGTCGCCGGCGCCGCGATCGGGGGTCCGCTCGTGACGAGGCTGTCGTATAGGACCCTCGTCGTCGCCGGGCTCGTCATCTCCGTGGTCGGGCTCTTCTCCCTCCGGGGGATCACGGCCCATACGCCCACCTGGACGCTCGCCTTCGGGTTCGTGCCGGTCGGGGGAATCGTGCTGCCGCTCATCCCGCTGGGGTTCGGGATCGGCCTGACATTCCCGGTGTTCCTCCTCTCCGTCCAGAACGAGGTGGCCTCCCGGGACGTCGGAGAAGCGAGCGGGCTCGTGCAGTTCCTGCAATCGCTCGGAGGTTCGATCAGCCTCTCCGCGCTCGGTTCGTACGCCACCTCCCGGTTCAACGCGCTCGACCCGTCCCCCTCCTCGGTCTGCTCCACCCCCGCAGCCGCGGGCCAGCCGGCCTGCCTCCCCTACCTTCTGCACCTCCCGTCGGCCGAGGTGAACGCCTACGGCGGCGTGTTCACGATCATGATCGGGCTGGTGGTCGCCGCCGCCGCGATCGCCCTATTCTACCGGGGAAGGTTCCTGAAGGCCGACGCCGGGGGCGGGTCGGCCATCGACCGGCCCCCCGGGCCCGAGGAAGAACCGTAGGCGGCGCCGCTCGGGCGCCGGCCCGGGTACGACTTAGGCCCGCGTGGGTTGCGGACCCGTCGAGGAGGGCGGATGGTCCGAGGCCCTCGGTCCGGGGCCTTGGTCGCGCTCGTCGAGATCGGGGCCGCGATCGCCCTGGTCGGTCTCTCGGTGCTCTCCCCGGTGAGCTCGACGCCCCTGAGCTGGTCCGGGCCGGCCATCTACTCGGGGGTCGCACCGAGGGAGGTGGGCTCCGGAGGTCCGGCGGGTCCGCTGAACTGCACGACCTTGCACGTACGGTTCAACGCGTCCGGCCCGATCGACGTGTGGGTGGCCCCCGGAGGTGCAGAATCAGAACGAAATGGGACGATCTCATTCTCCCAGGTTTGGACCTCCTCCGGGCCGGCTTCCTCGGGCGAGCTGGAGGTCCGGATCCCCCCGTCCGTGACCGGCTATCGCGTCGTGCTGTTCAACCCAAGCTGGACGGTGACCCTCCCTTCGATGCAGTTCGAGACCGCCCCAGCGTCCTGCTGACGGCCCCGGGATCGCCCGGCGGCCGACGACCAATGGGGGGTCGTTTTCGCCGGGGATGGAGCGAGCTGACGGTCCAACACTGGCGTGGTGCGGGGCTCCGGACCATACCCGAGGTCTCCGATGCCTTCCCGGCCCCGCGGAGTCGGGTTCCAGGTCGCCCCAAACCGGAGCGGATGGTCAAGCTGCGCCGATAGCGGCAAGTAAGTCATGTCGACTCCTCGGCCGGTCCGTATCACCCGACGACTCGTCCGCACGGCTCGGCGCTCTCGTTGCGTTCACACCTGGCGCATGGGGCCCGGGGATCCGAAAATGTGCCTGCGACGCAAGTCCCGTTATTGGCGGGTCCCGGTGGTCCGGCCCTTCCGGATCGGAACGCGCCTCGGCATCGAGGAGGTTCTCCGGCCCGTTCGCTCGGAGATCCTCCGACTCGGTCGAGGCCACGGGCCCTCGGGTTCCGCGTCCTCGGCTCCGTCCGCCGTAGGGAGGCGACCGCAGCGAGCGACGTGGACCCCCTCGTTCGACTTCGGAGGCGGCCTCGTGGTTGGATTTCGCTAGCCTGCACGCCGACCTCGAATCGTTGTTGGGCCGGCGGGTCGACCTGATCGAAGAGGGCCAGTCGCCCCTCGCCCTGCGGCCCCAGATCGAGGCCGAGGCCGCCGAGAAAATGAGATCCAATCTCGGACGCGTGAACCCCCGGATCCCCGGGAAGGGTCTCCGGCCCCTTCGGCGAGAGGTCGCCCACCCCGTACGGTGCCGGTCGGCCCCGGCCGACCCGGAGCGGGTAGGGCGATTCGTGCGCGACGAGGTCCCGAGGATCGTTCTTCGGTGGCTCCGCTCGGCCACCTATACCGAGTATCGTCGTGGACGAGGCGCTCCGACCCCCCTTCACGTTCGGGACCGGGTCGGAATTCTCCGGCTGCGGGCACCGGGATTTGAACCCGAGTTATAGGCTTGGCAAGCCTATGTGATAACCAGACTACACTATGCCCGCGGACGGTCTTCGCGTAGGTTGGTCGGTATTTGATACCGGCGGGACGTCGAGGCGCGAGGCGCACCGGACGCGCGCTCCGGTCGGTGGACCGAGGCGCGGCTGACGGGTTCCTCCGAGGGGCCCCCCCACCCGAAACCTCCATTCCCTGCCGGGCGCCTCGGGCGCCGCGGAACGTGACGTCGGCAATCGGAGACGGGTGGCGGGAGGGGGACACGGTCCTTCTTCGCCGCCATGAACGCGACTCGATCCTTCTGCGGCTCTCCGGCGGTCCCGTGAGCGTCGGGGGACGGGGCGTCATCGACCTCTCCGGGCAGATCGGCGCTTCCCCGGGGGGGGAGGTTGCCTGGGCGGGCGAGACCTACCGGGTGCTCCGCCCCTCGCTCGCCGACCTGCTCGACCACCTCCGCCGGAAGGCCCAGATCGTCACGCCGAAGGATGCCCAGCTCCTGCTCTATCTCGCCGGCGTGGGGCCCGGGGGCCGGGTGGCCGAAGCGGGGGCGGGGAGCGGGGCGCTCACCCTGGTCCTGGCCCACGCGGTGGGGGAGAGCGGGAAGGTCTCCTCGTTCGAGCGACGGCCGGAGTTCCTCAAGGTCGCGCGGGAGAACGTGGAGGCGTCGGGGTGGGGCGGGAGGGTCGAGTTCCGGGAACGGGACGTGGCCCTCGAGGGGTTCGACGCGACCGAGCTCACGAGCGTGCTGCTCGACCTCCCCCAACCGTGGGAGGTGCTCGCCGCGGCCCGCCGCGCCCTCGTCCCGGGGGGCCGGGTCGCCTGCTTCACCCCGACGTATAACCAGCTTGAGCGGACCGTGAACGCCCTCCGGTCGACGGGGTTCGAGGAGGTCCGGGCGCTCGAGCTCCTTGCGCGGGAGCTCCACGTCGGGCCGGGGGGGACCCGCCCCGAGTTCGAGATGCTGGGCCACACCGGGTTCCTCTCGGCGGGCCGCAAGGCGTGACAGGCGATGGTGAACGAAGCGCTCTCCATCGGCGCGGCCGTAGGGGTCCTCCTCTCCGCCGGGTTCGTCTTCTGGCAGGTCGGGCGATACGCCGCCCCGCAGGTCGACGAGAGCCGGTTCGACGAACGCCGGGAGATGATCGCCTACACCGTGGGGCTGTTCGCCGGCATCCCGCTCGTCGTCCCGCTCCTGTTCCTCTTCGCCTCGATCCCCTCGTTCACGATCCTCCTGCTCGCGGCGAGCCTCGCGGCCCTCGTGGGGGGCGCCGAGCTCGCCCAGTGGCTCCTCCTGAGGAGCGCCTACTTCGGTCGGGACCGCTCGGGGCCGTTCTACGCGCTCGGCTTCCGCTCGGGGATCGGGGGGATCCTCGTGCTCGGCCTCGTCACCCAGTTCTTCAGCGCCTCGGCGATCCTCCTCACCGGAATCCCCGGCCTCCTCGCGGTCTCCCTCGCCCTCGTCGCCCTCCAGGCGGTCTGCGCGCTCCTCGCGCTCCCGGGCCGCGCGGACCGACCCGGGCGCCGCACCGGCCCGTTCTCGGCCGTCCCGCTCGAGGCGGTCGGGTTCTTCCTGCTCGGGTTCGCCTACTCGGCCGGCCCGGTCGACGCGGTCGCGGGGGGCCTCCTCATCACGGGCATCGCGGGGTGGCTCTACCGCTCGGTCGCCGCGCCGAACCTCTCCATCATCCCCCCGCCCGGGCGAGCGGTCCGGACCACCCCCGCGGAGGCGAGCCCGTTCGGGCGGACCGACCGGGTCCGCTCGGGACCGCCCCCGTAGCCGCGGGGGCGTCGCCGGGTCGACCCCGGTGCCCTATGGGGTGGTGGCCGGGATGGCGAAGGTGAACCCCAGGAGGTACCAGAGGAGGGCGATCGAGAGGACGAGGACGACCAGGTTCGCGACGTAGCGGAACGCCCAGCCCGGGCCCGGCTCCGGCCCGAGGCCTCCGCCCGGCATCAGCCCGCCCTGCAGGCGGATCCCGGAGGTGGCCGCGAGGAAGACGAGGCCGAACGCCCAGAGGGCCTTCGCGGCGATGAGGGAGTTCGCGGCGAGGCTCGCGTACCCGGAGCAGGTCGACGGGACCGTGAAGCAGCTCCCGGGCGGGCTCGCGAGGACGACGGCGATGAGCGTGCCCAGGAAGATCAGGAAGATCCCGAGGACCCGCCCGCCCCCGATGAGGAGCGGCCAGGCGTTCATCCGGTGCGGGTTGCCGGCCGCTCCGGACCAGGGCGACGGGGGCATCGGCGTGATCGGCGAGTTGCTCGATGGGGCCGCGTTCATCGCCGATACCTTCCGAGCCATGGTATAAACTGGTTCCCGTGGGTTGGAACTCCGTGGGGGGAGGGGGAAAACCCCCTCTCGTGGGGCCTCCGGGGGACGGC
>JASHSI010000024.1 GCA_030040915.1 Thermoplasmata archaeon
GACCGTGGCACCCTCCTCCACGAGGGCGCCGTCCATCACCACGGACCCGGCCACCCGCGCCCCGGACCCGATCCGCACGTCGGCCCCCAGCGTCACGTACGGCCCGAGGACGGCGCCCGCGACCCGGGCGTTCGGGCCCACCGCCACCGGCCCCCGACAGGCCGCCCCGCTCGGCGGCGGTTCCTTCGGCCCCCGGCCCGCGTCGAAGAGGAGCCGCTGGGCCCGCAGGAGCCGCTCCGGGGAGCCCGCGTCCTCCCAGAACCCGCGGTCCCGGAAGCCGTAGACCCCCCGGGGGAGGAGGCCGGGGAGAACCTCCCGCTCGAACGCGACCGCCCGACCGGGCGGGATCGCGTCGAGCACCTCCCACCTCCACACGGCGATGCCGGCGTTGATCCAATGCGAGGGGGCGTTCTCGGGCTCGGGCTTCTCGACGAACTGGGTGATCCGCTCCTCCGCGTCGAGCGCGGCCACCCCGTAGGGACGGGTCTCCTCGACCTCGGCGAGGTACATCGCCCCGAACGCCCCGCGCTCCCGGTGGAAGGCGATCAACCGGGCGACGTCGACCTCCGAGACGACGTCCGAGTTCAGGAGGACGAACGGGTCGCTCATGCTCCCGCCGGCGTTCTTCATCCCCCCGCCGGTCCCCAACGGCTCCGCCTCCGGGACCGTCTCGATCGGGATGCGGATCGGATGCTCCCGGACGTACCGGTCGATCTGGGCCGACTTGTAGCCGGTCGCCAACACCGCGCCGTCCACCTCGGGCGGCAGGAGGTCGAGCACGTGGTAGAGGAGGGGCTTCCCCGCGATCGGGATGAGCTGCTTCGGAACGTCGTAGGTCACCGGCCGTAACCGGGTGCCGAACCCTCCGATGAGCACGAGCGCCTTCATCTTCGCCGACCCCGGTCCTGGGCCGCGGCCCGGTACTCTGCCTCGACGAGCGACTTGAGGACCGCCGCCGGCCGACCCCAGACCGTCACGTCCCCGACCTGCGCCGATGCCCGGGCCCGGCCGACCGAGACGATGGTGCCGCGGCCGCGGAATCGGAAGGGGCGGAGCGGTTCGCCGGCTTCCCATCGCGCGAGGTTCCCCGCGGTCCAGCGGGCCTCCTCGAGCGCGGCCTGGGCGGTCTGCGGGGTCGCCTGCCCGGTGAGGGCGGCGCGGTGTTCCACGACGTCCCCGAGCGCGAACGCCTCGGGGTGGCCGGGGAGTTGAAGGGTCGGTTCGACGACGACGCGGCCGGCCCGGCCGTGGGGGCCGGGCAAAGCGCGCACGGCCGGGGGCGCCTCGATCCCGGCGGTCCAGATGCCGAGGTCGAACCGGAGCACGCCGCCGTCCTGTAGACGGAGTTCGTCCCGAAGCACCTCGGTCACGTTCCGGCCCTCGTCGAGGAGCACCCCGGCCTCATCAAGGAGGCGGCGGGCCCGGGCGACGAGCGGGGCCGGGAGGCCCGCGAGGAGCGGCTGGGCGCCGCAGACCAGGACGACCTCGATCCTGCGATCGGAGGGGTGGCCGAGCCGGGCCCAGTCGGTCGTCGCGATCTCGGCCGCGACCTCCACCCCGGTCGACCCGCCGCCCACGACGACCACCCGCACGCGACCACCGGTCGGTCGGTCCCGAGCGTCCGGCCGCGCGGCGCGGAGCGCCCGGGCGAGTCGCATCGCCGCCGCGAGACCGTAGACCTGGTGGAGGTGCTCCGCCGCGCCAGGGACCCCGTAGTAGGCGGGGACGCTCCCGAGGCAGATCGCGAGGGCCCGGTACGGGACGCGCCGGCCGGAGATGGAGACCTCGCGGGCCTCAAGGTCGATCGACCCGACCTCGCCGAGGCGGAACTCGACCGGGCTCCCGGCCCGGACGATCCGGCCGATGGGGATGGCCCAGTGTCGCACGTCCTCGCCTCGGGCCGCCAGTCGACCGATCTGGTAGAGCTCCGTGCGAAGCACCTGGACATCGTGGCGCCCGACGAGCACGATGGGCGGCCGGACCCGCTCGCGGCGCGCGAGGAGCTGGGCGAGCGTCGCGCCGGCGTAGCCGGCCCCCAGGATGAGGACCGGCGCCGAGCCTTCGGCCACGTCCGACCTTATCGCTCGCCGGCGGAAACGCTCGCCGGTCGAAGACCGGAGAGGTCTCGCCGGTCCTCCCGCCCGTACGCTTATGCTCCCGAGGCGTGCTGGCCCCGGCCGCGCCGAGGTGGCAGAATGGTTAATGCGACAGACTGCAGATCTGTTTCCTGGGGGTTCGATTCCCTCCCTCGGCTCGCCGCCTGCTGAATTCCGTCCCGGCCGGTTCCGTCCCGCCAGCTCACTCCGATCCGTCCCCCCGAGCGCCACATTCCGCTTCCGGGTGAACGGTTATATCGATGGGAGTGTAGTTTAACGGTGGGGCTAACGATGGAGACGGTGACGGTATCCTCCAAGTACCAGGTCGTGATCCCGGAGCGGATTCGCCAGGAGAATCGCATTCGACCCGGCGATAAGATGGCGGTCCTGGTCAAGCACGGCGTGGTCCACCTCGTCCCGGTCCGGCCCTTCGCGAAATCCAAAGGCATGTTTCGGGGCCTCGACATCGATTTCAGCGACCTACGCGACCACTCCGATCCGAGCTGAGCCGATTGCGGAGCGGCCCTGTGATCTGCATCGACAGCTCTGGATGGCTCGAGCGTCTCCTGGGGGGCCCCAGGGCCGCAGGGTACAATCGCGTGATGGATCGGGTAACCCCAGACGAAGTCGTCACCTCCGTGGTGACCGTCTACGAGGTCTACCGCAAACTGCGCCCGGTGAAGGGAGAGGCCGCCGCGCTCGAGGCGGTCGTGGCCCTCCGCGCCACGCATATCGTTCCGGTCGACGACCGCATCGCCCTAGAAGCCGCGGATTACAGCCTCGCTCGCGGGTTGCACTTCTCGGACGCCTTGATCTACGCTACCGCGCGCCGATTCGAGGCCGACCTACACACCAGCGATCCAGACCTGAAGGGGATCCCTGGGGTCGTCTTCCACGATCGGTAGGTGGGCTTCCGTACGCCCCTCGGGCCTCAAGGCTTCGAACTTTCCGGCCCATCCCTCCCTCGGCTGATCCTTTCGTACCCCGGGCGCCGGTGGGATTAACTGTCCGGCGCCCACGCGCCCGGTCCCAGCCCCGGCTCACGGGAGGAGGGCCCGAGTCCCCGGGCCGCCCCGGAACGTCGCCCAGGAGGGGAGCATGTAGTTGGAATTCATTAATACAATGAAGGCCTCGTAGGTTCGATGAGCGCCGCCGATCCCATCACCAGTGTCCCGGTCCATGCCTCAACGCTCCGGCTCCTCCAGGAGTTCAAGACAGGAGCCCAAAACTGGGACGCCTTCCTCCTTGACCTCCTCGAGCGGGAAATGGATCGGGACGATGTGCGTTACGCCGAGAAGGTACTGGCGGCCTACCGGACGGGCAAGATTCGCCGCCAAGCACGACCGTCAGCCAAGCGGCGACCCCCCGCGTGAGCCCCGCCCGTGGGGCGAATCTACTTCCTCGGAAACTCCCGGCGGCAGCTCGAATCACTTCCCCCAGAGATTCGACGCGGACTGGAGTGGGCCATGGACGAATTGACCCGTTCCCCGTCGCGGCCCCCCCAAGATCCCTCCCGGGGCGTCGAGACCGAACGGCTGGACGGCCCTTGGGGGATCTTTCGCATCGCCATGAAGATTCGGAAGGAAGACCCCGGCTACCGTGCGATTTACGCTCTGGAGGGGGAGGAGGTGCTCTTCATTCGGATCGTCCGTCGGGATGCGGCGACCTATGCCGGCTTGCGCCGGTCCGTGCGCCTGCTCACGGGCCGACTCGGCCCGCGCGACCTGGACGCGGACGAGGAAGGATCCTAGCGCGTATGGGACAACCCGCCGGCCCGTAACGGTTTCGCGGCTCCGAACGTTTTGCCCATTCCCTCCCTCGGCTTCCGAGCTTGAGGTAATCCTATTTACCTCGGCCAGCTTCCCGGGGTCGTGGCCGAAGTGACGACCGGGCTGTTCGGCTGCTTTCGATGTGCCCACGTGTGGCGCCCCGTCCGGCCGCGGACCCCGAGGATATGTCCGCGGTGCAAGTCCCATTTCTGGGATGTCCCGCTGCTCCGACCGGTGCGTCCGGGCCATCGACAGGGAATCCCGGAGGTTCTCGGCCCGCACCGGGAGGCCGTTCTCCGAGCCGTTCGGGCGCGAGGGTTCGCCCACCCTCGGGTCTTCGGGTCCGTCCGCCGATCGGACGCCACCGCGTACAGCGACGTGGACCTGCTGGTGGATCGAACCGCAGGGGCCAGCCTTCTCGACCGCGCTTCCCTGGTCCTGGACCTGGAAGAGATCCTCGGCCGGCGGGTCGACGTCGTCCCGGAAGACTCCCTCCACTGGCTGGTCCGGCCCCAGGTGCTCTTCGAGGCGGTTCCGCTGTGACGGACGAGGCTCGCCTCGCCGACATCCTCGAACGGATCGACCGAATCCTGCGGGCGACCACGGGCGGGAAGAACGCGTTCGAGGCATCCGACGTGATTCAGGACGCGGTGATTCGAAACCTCGAGGTCATCGGCGAGGCGTCGAAGGCCGTCACCGCCCAAACTCGCCGAGAACTTTCGAGCGTCCCCTGGCGGGCGATGGCTCGATTCCGCGACCTCGCCATCCACCGCTACGGCCGGGTCCTTTCGGAGGAAGTATGGGACATCGTTGTCAAGGACCTGCCCGCCATTCGCCATGCGATTACCCGGCGTGAGCCGATGCGGTCGACCCGGAGTGCCGGATAGGTTGGCATCCAGGAGTGCGGCTCGGGGCTTCGAACTTCTTGCCGGTTCCCTCCCTCGGCTCTTGGATTACTCGACAAGGCCCGGGAGCGGAATGGCCCAGCGGTTCGAGTCCTGAAACGGCAAGGGGGATCCAGCCCTCCCTCCCGGCGTCCGCAAGCTACGCGGGGCCGCATCAAAGGTCCGAAAGGGCCGACTCCCTTCGAATGGCTGAATGGCTCAATGCCATGGTCCCAATGAAGGACCCTAATGGCAGCGACGACGATCACCGTTTCCCAGGAAACGCGGAAGCTCTTGGAAGGCCTCAAGACGGGAGGCTCCACCTATGACGACGTGATCCGTGGGTTGCTGTTGACCCATCCAACCCAGCTTACGGCGGCCGAGCTGGCCCGAAGGATCCGAGAAGGGAACCCCCACTCCATCGAGGAGCCCATCGCACGGAGCCGCAAGCGGCCCTTCTGAGTCGCCCGTGCCCTTCGTTCTCGAAAGTATCGACGAGGCGGACACCGAGTTCCTTGCCCTACCTCCGGAGGTCCGCGAGGTGCTTATCGCGGCCTTCCGAGAGCTCGCCGCCGCCTCCCCGGTCACCTCCGCGGGGGGATGGTATACGGAAGAGCTGCGCCAGCGCCAACGGATCGCGCCCGGTGGGCTGTTTTCGCTGCACGTGGGGGCGCTGGGGAGCCTTCTTCCGGAAGGGGAACTCCCTCATCTTCATCGAATTTGGTTTCCGCCTCCCAGAATTCTATGGCAAGCTCAAGAGATAGCGCGCCGCGCTCGCGGAGCGCGAAACCTCGCGGGGGGCCCAGCCTGATCGGCCTACCGGTTGAGGGGATCGAACGATCTGCCCGGTCGCTCCCTCGGCGACGGAACTCCGCGGGCCATTTCTGATCCCCCCCGAGGTCGCGGGTCCTCGGAGCCGGATCCTGCGCCCGGGCGGGACCCCGCCGGGACGAGGTCAGGGGGTCGCCGGCTTGTTGCCGAGGTAGCTCGGAGCCCACCCGTCCTGGACGAGCTCGGCGTCCACCATCTGGAACAGTTGATTGTGGTTCTCGCACAGGCCGAACGTCGCGACGGCCGCCCCTCGCCGCTCCCGTCCGGTCCCCACGCCCTTCAACGTGGAGGCATACTCGGCGTGCTCCCGGCACTGGAGCTCAAGGGTCATCCGCCGGTCCTCCACCGGAGCGGGACCGCGAGGGAGGGCATAGCTCGCGGCCTTCTGGTTCTCGCAGGTTGCCATGTTCGCGGTAAGGAGGTCGCCTACAAAGATTCGCGGTCCCCCGACTGAACCAAGGGCGAGACCCCCCGGAGGGCGGAGTCCCGCACGCCCCATCCGGGCGGTGCCGCCGACTCGACCCGTTCGGAAGCGCCGGAGCGTGGTCCCCGCAACGGAGCTCGCCTAGCTATCGAGCGATCTACGGGCAGCGTGGGGAGCCCGAGCCGATCGACGGAACCCGTAGGGGGCCACGGCGACCCGGACGACGACGTATAACCCGAAGGCGAGGCTGACGATGTAGAAGCTCACCGGGAACTGCGTGCCGGAGGGGGTCGCGTAGAAGAACGCGAGGAAGATCCCGAGCCACGTCGCGGCGAGGGCGATCACCACCGAGAGGATGGCGGCGTAGAGCGGGCGTCGGGTCAATCGGACCGCCGCCGCCGCGGGCGTCACCATGAGCGCGAAGATGAGGAGGACGCCGATGACCTGGACCGCGATCGAGATCGCGACCGCGAGCATCAGCATGAACGCGGTCCCCAGGACGAGGAGCGGCAGCCCCTTCGCCTCCGCGACGTCCTCGTCCAGCGAGGAGAACAGGAGCGGGCGGTAGAGCAAGGCGAGGACCGCGAGGACGACGATCGCCATCTCGAGGGTGAAGATCACCTGCGCGGTGCTGATCCCCTCGATCTCGCCGAACAGGATCGCGTACGCCTCGGTCGCGTAGCCGTTGTACAGCGAGAGGAAGAGGAGCCCGAGGCCGAGCATGAAGGCGAGCACGGTCCCGATCTCCACGTCGCGGGTGGACGCCCTCCGGCCGAGTAGCGCCATCCCCGTGCCCCCCGAGAGGGTGAACGCGAGGAGCCCGTAGATCGGGTTCACCCCGATCACCACCGCGCCAGCGGCCCCCGAGAAGCCCACGTGGCCGAGCGCGTGCGTCGCGAATGACGAGCGGCGTAGGACGACGAAGTAGCCGATGAGCCCGGCGACGACCGCGATGATCGTCCCGGCGTAGTAGGCGTTCTGGATGAACGTGAACGCCCACATCAGGCGGAAGTCGGTCACGAGGTTCCAGCTCCACGGGAAGCTCACGGCCGGTCCTCCTCGTGCGGATTCTCTCCGCCCACGATCACGATGTTCCCTCGGGAGTCGTGGAGCACCTCCACCGGGACCCCGTAGAGCTCGGTCAACGACCGCGAGGTGAGCACCTCCTCGGGCGTCCCGGTCGCCACGCGGCCGTTCGCGATGTAGATCACCTTGTCGAGGCACTCGATGAGGGGGTTGATGTCGTGGGCGACGAGGAGCGTCGTGACCTTCCGCTCCGTCACGAGGCCGTGGACCACCTCCACGAGCTCGCGCGAGCGCCGGAGGTCGAGGTTCGAGAGCGGTTCGTCGAGCAGGAGGACCTCGGGGTCCCCCACGAGCGCCTCCGCGAGGAAGATCCGCTGGAGCTCGCCGCCGGAGAGCTGCCCCAGCGCCTTCTCCCCGAGCTCGCTCGCCTGGACCGCCTCGAGCGCCCGCCGGGTCGCCTCCCGGTCCTCGCGGAACTTGAACCGGGGGCCCCACGAGGCGCCCGAGGCCCCCAGCCGGACCAGCGTCTCCGCCGAAACGTGCGTGTCGTAGGAGATCGAGTGCCGCTGCGGCACGTAGCCGATCCTCGGGTTCCCCCGTCGCGGCTCCTCGCCGAGCACGGTCAGCCGGCCCCGGTTCGGCCGACGCAGGCCGAGGATGAGCCGGAAGAGCGTCGTCTTCCCCGCGCCGTTGGGTCCGATGACCGCGACGAACTCACCCCGCTCGACCGAAAAGGTCGCGTCGTGCCAGACGAGCTTGTCCGGGTAGCCGACCTCGACCGCGTCCGCTCGGAGGACCGGTTCCCGGGGGAGGGAGGAGCCGATCCCGGTCGACAGCGCAGCCGAGGGCGTCACCGATCCGGCGCCCCTACTGTCCTAACTCGTAGGAGTTGAGCGCGTTCTCGAGGTTGTTGTACTCCCCGTACATCCAGGTCTGGAAGCTCGTGTCGGGGGGTTGGATGGTCTCGCTGACGAAGGTGGTCGTCACGTTGTCCGAGGCCGCGAGCGCCTTGATCGTAGTGGTGATCGGGGTCACGGTCTGGACGTTGTAGACGAGCACCTTCACGTGGCCGCTCTCGATCTGGCAATCGAACAGCGCTACGCTCTGGGCCGGCGGATCGTTCCCCTCCGCGATCGCCTCCATGAACGGCTGGGGCGAGATGAGGTCGAGCCCGGTGTAGTTCGCGAGGTAGACGAAGATGCTCTCGGTGGACGCGACCACGGTGCCCTTGAACTCGTCCCGGATCTGGTTCGCACGGCTGTAGAGCTGGTCGATCGAGACGCCCTGCGCGCTGCCGCCCGCGGACGTGTTGATGTCGTTGAAGTTCGCCTGGAAGATCGCCTTCGAGGCGGGCTTGAGCGCCACGAGGTCCGAGTACATCGCGAGCAGGGTGTGGTTGACGTAGAGCGGGTTGTACCACTGGTGGGGGTTGCCGCTCACGATCCCGCCGGTGACGGAGACCCCGTTCAGTGTGCCGACGTTCAGCACCTCCTGCCCGCGGGTGTTGGATGAGGTGATCTCCTCGACCGCCCAGTCGTCGTAGCCGACCCCGTTGACGATCACGAGGTTCGCGTCGGCGATCGCGGCCGCGTCGGAGGTGTTCGCCTCGTACTCGTGCGGGTCCGCGTTCGGGTCGCTGACGATGCTGAGGACCGAGGTCAGGTTCCCCCCCATCTGGCCGACGAGGCTCCCCCAGAAGTTCTCC
>JASHSI010000025.1 GCA_030040915.1 Thermoplasmata archaeon
TCCCGACCCCCTCCCAGAGGATCTTGCGGACCTCGGCGAGCGTCCCCTCCGGGCGGTCGTCGCCCGGGCCGGGATCGACCAGGACCTCCACGGTCGCCCGGGGGGCTCTCGGGCCACCCCGCCGGCCGGACCGAAGCTGCCGAACGGCTCGCTCCCCGAAGACGAGACCCTCGAGGAGCGAATTGCTTGCGAGGCGGTTCGCCCCGTGGACGCCGGTCGAGGCGACCTCGCCGCAGGCGAGCAGGCCCTCGAGGGATGTCCGCGCCTCGAGGTCGGTCGCCACCCCGCCGATCGTGTAGTGGGCCGCCGGGGCGACCGGAATCGGGTCGCGCGAGGGGTCGAGCCCGTACCCCGAAAGGAAGCGCGAGATGGTGGGGAAGCGGGCGAGCAACCGCTCGACGGGGAGGGCCGTGGCGTCGAGGAGGACGTGCGAGGCGCCGGACCGGTCGAGCTCGGCGCGGATCGCGCGGCACAGGACGTCCCGGGGCAGGAGCTCGCCCCGACCCGGCCGGCCCGGGAGGAACCGTTCGCCGAGGACGTTGGTGAGCCGGGCCCCCTCGCCCCGCAGCGCCTCGGTGATCAGGAAGCGGGGGGCCCCGGGCCGGGCGAACGCCGTCGGATGGAACTGGATGAACTCCATGTCGGCGAGGATCGCTCCGGCCCGCAGGGCGATGGCGAGGCCGTCGCCCGTCGCGATCGCCGGGTTCGAGCTCTGCTGGTAGAGCCCGCCGGCCCCCCCCGTGGCGAGGACGATGGGGCGGCCCTCGATCCGCTCCCCCCCGCCGCCGGTTCCGGCGAGGGTGGCGGTGATCCCACCGGACCGTGTTGGGTCGAGGCGACCGAGGCTCGTCCGCTCGCGTACCTCGATCCCCTCGGAGAGCGCCCGCTTGCGGAGCGTCTCCTCGATGAGGAGGCCGGTCGCGTCGCCGCCGGCGTGGAGGATGCGGGCCCTGGAGTGGGCCGCCTCCCGGCCGAGCGCGATCTTGCCGTCGACGGTGTCGAACGGGACCCCGAAGCGCACCAGGTCGGCGATCCGACGGGACGCCTCGTCGGTGAGCACCCTCGCGGCGGCGAGGTTGACGAGTCCGTCCCCGGCCGCCTTCGTATCGGCCCAGTGGCGCGCGGGGGAGTCGGTCTCCCCGACCGCGGCGGCGATCCCGCCCTGGGCGTACCGGGTGTTCGATTCGTCGAGCCGGGCCTTGGTCAGCACGGTCGGCGTTAGGCCGACCTCGCGGCACCGGAGCGCGACGAACAGGCCGGCGATCCCGCTCCCGACGATCAGCGGGCGTTTCGAGGCTCTCGGCACGCCCGTCCGACCTGGGTCCGCGTATTGGGCCTTTCCCCCGTTCGCGAAGCGGGCGCCTCGACGGGCCGTCACGCGGTCCGGATCCGGACCCAACGGTAGATGTGGGCGGTGAGGACCGGGCGGAAGTCGAGCTTCGCGTAGAGGGCCCGGGCCGGGAAGTTCTCCCGCGTGACCCACAGCCGCACCGATTCGCCGCCGGCGCGGGCGAGCTCGGCGACGGCGCGCTCGAGCAGGAACCGGCCGAGCCCCCGTCGGCGGTGGGCCGGTGCGACCGCAAGGTCGAGGACCACCGAGCGACGGGGGGCCGGCTCGGCGACGAGGACGAACCCGAGCGGGACGTTCGAGCGGTCGCGCCAGACGGAGGAGGGCGCGTCGAGGACCGGCCCGAGGCGCCCGGCGAGGAGGTCGGAGAGGGTCTGTCGAGTTTGCCCCACGGTGTCGGCGACGAGTCGCTCGTCCGGGCTCCCCTTGAAGGCGACCCAGTCGAGCGCGGCGAGCTCGTCGAGGGAAGCGGATCGGATCGGATGGAGGGAGCCGTCGGAGGGGGGGCGGAGCGGAGGGGACGGGGAGGAGCCCCCCAGGCGACGTTCGAGGGAATAGCGTACCAGGAGGTCGCCGCCGAACGAGCGGACCGCCTCGGCGCCGACGAGCGCCTCGTCCTGGGGCTCCAGCCCCGAGAGGCCGAGGTCCGCCCGCGCGAGGTCGGGGGGCCAGGCCCGAACGAGCGCGGTGAGGAGGGCCGAGGCCCGTCCGACGGCCTCCCGCCCCGCCTCCACGTGAACATGCCCGTACCCCCGCTCGCCGCGCCGGGAGTAGAAGGCGAGGCCCGAAGGACCCTCGCCGGGGGACAGAAAGTGGCCCTCGAGCATGCCGCTCGCGAGGTCGCGGGCCGCCTCGCCGGCCCAAGCGGTCGGGAGGTACTCGCCGCGACGCTCAAGCTCCTCGAGGAGCGCCCGGGTCCGGCCGCCGAGGGTCTCGACGGACGCGCCGCGGGCGGACCGGACACGCCCCGGGGCCACGAGCGGTCCCCCCCCACGCTACTCGAGCGTCGGGACCATCTTGCGGAGGATCTGCGCGATATCCGGGGCGACCGACGCCTTCTCCGCAGGATTGAGGAGGGTGTCGGTCGAGAACAGCTCGTCGGTGACCGCCTTGATCCGCTCGAAGGCGTCCCGGAGGAAGAGCCCGTGGGTGCAGGCGGCGAGGACCGCCCGCGCCCGGCTCTTCCGAAGGAGCTTCGCGGCCTCGACGATCGTTCCGCCGGTGCTGATGACGTCGTCGACGATCACGACCTGCTTCCCCTCGATCTCGCCCGCGTGGGCGGCGGGGAGCGTGAGCTCGACGTGATCGGAGTCGATCCGCTTCTTCTCGAGGGCCATCCACGGCTTGTCGAGGAGCTCGGCGAGGCGCTTGATCCGGTCGACCCCGCCCTTGTCCGGGGAGACCAGGAGGTCGACCGGGCGCTCGCGCAATAGGCGCGCGATCGCGGGAATCCCGCTCGCCTCGGTGACCGGCTTCGTGAACCCCTCGAGCGTGAGCGCGGAGTGGAGGTCGACGGTGACGACCGCATCGGCGTCGAGCTCGAGGTGGCGGGTGAGCGCGCGGGCGCTCACGGGTTCGCCCGGGTAGAACCTCCGGTCCTGCCGGGCGTAGGCGAAGTACGGGACGACGACGACGAGCCGCTTCGCGCCGGCCTCGCGGATCGCGTCCTCGAGGAGGAGGAGCTGGACGAGGTCCTCGTCGGTCCGGCTCGACTGGACGAGGACGACGTCCTCCCCGTTCATCCGCCCCCCGATCCGCACGTACAGCTCGCCGTCCGGGAACCGCTTCGAGAACGGGATCGCGAACGGCACGTTCCCGAGCTCCCGCGAGATCCGTTCGGCGAGCGCGGTCGACGCCGGGCCTCCGATCACATGAACGGCCATCTCAGTCGGCCGGACGGGGCCCGAAAGAAAAGGGTTCGCCTCGGCCCGGCGCGGAAACTAGTGCTTCTTGGGCCCGTCCGGGCGGCGCCTTCGGCGGAGGAGGTTCCCCCCGGCGAGCCCGACGGCGGCGACGAGGACGATCGACCCGATGAGGACGAACGCGACCAACGTCCCGGTCCTCGGCGTTTCCGAGGCCGCGGGCGGGGCCGAGAAGGAGATCGAGAAGTTCAACGGGCCTCCGTCCAACGGCGCTGTTCCGCGGGCCGGGGCCGGGCGGAACCCGGCGACCGCCCCGACGACGAAGGAGAGGTTCTCGTCCGGCTCCTCGAAGACGATCGTCGGCCCGGTGGAGGTCTCCGTTCGACCGTTCACCGTGACCGACCAGTTGGTCCCCGCGGGGAGCCCGTGTTCGGTCCACGAGACCGCGTACGGGGCGGGGGACGACGGGATGAACTCGATCGTTTCATTGAGATCCGCCCCGCTCACGGTGAACGTGCCGAGGGCGGGTACGGCGGTGAACCCGGCCAGCGGGGCCACCTGGAACGAGTAGGTCCCGTTCGGGAGGAAGGCCCAGATCGTCGATTCCGCGCCCCCGCACGAGCTGCCGTCGAGCTCGACGGTCCAATCGGTCCCGTTCGCGAGCCCGAGCTCCCGGAAGGCCACCTCGTACAGCGCCGCGGGGCTCGCGCCCGGTGCGTTCGGGGTGAAGTTCGCGGAGACGATGAAGTTCGCCACCGAGTCGCCCTGCGAGATCGCGAGCCACGACCCGTCGCCGGGCGACCAGGGGAGCGTCGTCCCGTTCGGGACCGCGCCGGAGGCCGTCGACCCGAACGACTCGCCCGCCCCGCATCCGACCGGCGCCGAAGTGGGAGCCCAGCACATCGCGTAGGTCGTGTTCGCCCCGAGCCCGGAGCCCGAGACCCCCACGAGGGTCCCATTCGGCCCGCCCGTCGCGTTCAGGGACAGGCTCGCCAAGGTCGGGGTGAACTGGGCGCTCTCGACGAGCCCGGATTGCGGGTCCCCGCCGGTGACCGAGAGCCAGGGGCCGTCGCCCGTCGACCAGGTGCTTGTGACGCCCGTCGGGATTGTCCCGTTCGCCGTGGTGATGAACTCTTGGAGATCGGCGCAGCTGGGCGGCTCGGCCGAGCTCCAGCAGGCGCCGTACTGCGTCGTCGGGGAGAACCCCCAACCGACGAGCGTGACGAGGGTCCCGCTGGGTCCCGCCGAGGGCAGGAGTCCGATCCCGGGGGAGAGGGGAAAGAACTCCACGGACGTGATGTAGTTCTCGACGGAGGGGCCCTGCGAGATCGCGAGCCAGTTGCCGTCCCCCGATCGCCAGGTCACGTTCGTCCCGTTGGGGGCGGTCCCGAGCGAGGTCGTGGTGAACCCCGCGGGGCCCGCGCACCCGACCGGGGCGGAGCGGTCGGACCAACACGCGGAGTAGGCGGTCGTCGGAGCGAGCCCTGAGCCGTTCACGGTCACGTTCGTGCCGTTCAATCCCTGGGTCGGGTCGATCGAGAGGTTCGAGCGCGTGGGGAGGAACGCGGCCGAGGTGACCACGGGTTCCCCGGTCGGACCGGGTCCGACATCGAGGTAGGTCCCGGTCGACCCGTCCCAGGTGCTGGTCACGCCGTCGGGGATGCTCCCCGCTGGGGAGGTCGTGAAGTCGCCCGAGGGGACGCACGCGGCCCCCGAGCCGCTCGATCCCCAGCAGTAGGCGTAGGAGGTGTCGACGGCGAACCCTCCCCCGGAGAGGCCGACGAGCGTCCCGCTGGGCCCGGAGGAGGGGGCGAGCGTTACCGACGGGGAGGCGGAGGGGTACGGGGAGGCCGGATCGTGGTAGGCGTAGACGACCCGGTACATCGGCAGGTTGAGCTCGAGGGTCGCGCTCGTGTCGAGCACGTAGTTGGGATCGGAGGCGTACTGGCCCTCGAAGCAGTTGTTGGGGCACGGCGCCTCGTTGAAGGACCGGTTCGACAGGAGCACCGAGCCGTTCCACGGATCGAACAGGTACTCCGTGGCGTTCGACCAGGCGCTCGGGCCGTACGACCGCCCGAGCATGTAGTTCGAGGTGTAGATGTAGCGCTGTCCTTCGATCTGGTCGGGGGTCCAGGTGGTGGCGTTCTGCACGGTGTAGCGGACCTCGCCGGAGGGGGAAAGGAGACCGTTCGAGCCGTAGGCGAGGACATACGTGTAGACGCTCGGGCCGGGCCAGAACCCCGCCGTGAACGCGATGCGCTCCGTCGTCGCGTTGTAGTCGAGCCCGTTGACCCAGTTGAAGTCCACGCCGGAGTCGACCGCGAGGGTGGTCGCGTTCACGAAGTGGATCTCGCCGTGGCCGTCGAGCGATCCGTTGAGCTGCTCGACCTCGTCCTGCGAGCTCCCGTCCGCCTCGACGTCGATCAGTTGCCGCTTCTGCGGGAACCAGTAGACGTTGTTCGCCTCGAAGAACGCGAGGGAACCGGCGGACCAGCTCGCGTGCGTGGCGAGGTTGAAGGCGCGGATCGACCGGTTCGAGCTCATCACGAGGACCGTGTTGTTCCCGACGTAGTCGGCCTGCTGGTTGCCCGCGTCGACGCCGGCCGAGGTGTTCCAGATCTGGAGCGCGCCGGTGGTCAGGTTGGCGAGCTCGAGCGAATACTCCGTTCCTCCCGAGGTGGTGGTCCCGAAGAAGAGCGCCTCGTCGTACCCGTACTCGACGAAGAACTCGTTGTCGAGCATGGCGTCGTAGCTCGCGAACGTCTGGTAGAGCGGCACGATGTGGGCGATATGGCGCACGGTCGAGTTGGCGAGGGAGAGCACGTCGAGGTCCGAACCGTTGTCGACGTAGTACACCCCGAACGGTTGCTCCGGAGAGTTCGCGAGCGTCGGAATCTGGGAATTGCCGCCCCCGAGGTTTCGGAGGTAGCCCGTGAGCGGATCGAACCCCGGAAGCTCGTAGGTCTTCTCGTAGTATCCGTAGATCGGATACCCTCCGGGGTTCCCGAGCACCGCGACGGGCGTGTTCGCCGGGTCGCCTCCGGGCCGGGAGAGGCCGGCCGGTGGGGGGACCGCCAGGAGGAGCGCGGTCAGGGCCAGGACGAGGACCGCGACGGGGCCGGGCCGAGGCGGGTGGAGCCGGGCCCGGTCGGCGGCCGGCCCCGCGGGACGTCGGAACGTTCGCCCGGGAAGCTGCGCGGGAAGCATCGCTGGGCCATCGAAGGGCCCGGCTCAGCTTCTATCCGAGGCGTGTAAACACGGGAATGCGCATGACGTGTATACACGCGTAGGTCCTAAGCGACCCGCGGGCGAAGCCGCTACTCCTCCCGCCAGCGGAACAGCGCGACCGCCAGCGCGAAGAATACGACCGCGAGGCCCACGACGATGGCGAGGTCGACGAGCGCGGCCGAGGTGTTGCCGAAGATCATCGTGTTGTCGAGCCCCTCCACCACGTAGTAGAGGGGGAGGAGGTGGGCGAACTCCTGGAGGTAGGTGGGGAAGAGGTCGACGGGGAAGAACGTCCCCGAGAGGAACATCATCGGGAAGGTGATGAGGTTCCCGACGACCGCGGCGCTCTCCGGGCCCTTCGAGACGATCCCCGAGATGAGCCCGATCGAGACGAAGATCACCGGGCCGACGAGCAGGAACGGCAGGCTCAGCCAGGTGAGGCTCACGTCGGCGCCGAACGCCGCCCGCCCGATGCCGAGCATCAGGAAGGTCGAGACGGCCACCATGACGAGGAACCAGAGGATGCTCGCGAGCAGCCACTCCCCTCGGGTCAGCGGGGTGAGCGAGAGCTGGCGGAACAGGTGGTCCTTCTTCATCTGGGCCGCCACGTTCGTGATGGCGAACATCGGGCTCGTCAGGATCGAGAAGCTGATGAGCCCCGGGACGAGGTAGTCGATCGTCGAGTAGGTGGCGACCCCGACGTTCTGCTCGGTGGCGGAGAGGACCGGCCCCGCGCCGGCCTCGGCGAGGTTGAACCCGTTGACGACGCCGGTGACGGCCCCCTCGACGACCCCCGAATCCCCCGCGTCGGCGGGGTCGGAGTAGATCGTCACGGCGATCGGCGTGCGGTTCGCGAGCGCGGCTTCGAAGCCGTCCGGGATGACGATCCCGTCGGTATCGCCGTGGGCGGTGAGCCAGGCGGAGAGGTTCCCCGCGGAGGCCGGGACGGTCGTGACGCTGAGCGCCCCGGTCGAGTTCAGCGCTCGGACGAACGCCTCGCTCGCGTTCGAGCCGTGATCGAGGTTCTGGACGTAGACCGACACCTTCTCCGAGCCGCTCGAGGAGTAGATCGCCCCGAACAGGAGGATGAGGATCACCGGGAAGACCAGGCTGAAGAACACCCCGATCCGTCGGCGGACGTAGACCCGGGCGAAGACCTTGAAGTAGCCGACGACGCGCGCGGGGTTCATGCCGCCTCCTCGGCCCCGTCGGCAGGGGTCGGGCCGACGAGGCGCAGGAAGACCTCCTCGAGCGTGTCCCGCCGGACCCCG
>JASHSI010000026.1 GCA_030040915.1 Thermoplasmata archaeon
ACGCGGGATCCGCGGGTCGACCGTCGCGGCGCCGCCCTCGAAAGGTTCCGGACGGGCGTAGCGACCGCGCACGCGTGCGCCCCTTTTCGGACGGGGGCAAGGGCGTGACCCGTCGCACCACCACCCAGCGGTGCATGCCGATCGGCCGGTCACGGCGGAAACCCCGCCGCTCGAACATGCCCATCGTGCCGCTCCAGAGGAACGAGCCCGAGACCTTCCGACCGACGACGGTCTCGGGATACGCTTCCACGGTCCCACCGCCGAGCCGCGCGATCTCGCGAAGTGCGTCGTCGAGCGCCCGGTTGGCGATCCCTTCCCTACGCCGGTCACGGTCGATGAAGAAGCAGGTGATCCGCCAGTCCGGAAGTTTTCCGAGGCGTTCCTCGTACGCCTTCCGGCTCTTGATGTTCGGGAGTTCGTCGGTCGGGCCGAACTGACACCATCCGACCGCGTCCTCCCCGTCGAACACCATCGCGGCGTGGGCGTGGCCGCGGCGGACGAGGTCTTCCTTCATGGCGCGGTAGGCCGCCGCGCCTTTCCGGCCCTCGCCCTCGCGCAAGTGGAACGAGATGCACCAACACCCCCCGAAGATCCCGTGGTGCTTCTCGACGAGGCGGGCGAACGCGGGCCAGGTCTCGGGGGTCAGAGATCGGGACTCGAGGGTCATGGTTCCCTCCTCGCAGTTCCCAGGCGCACTTGAGGGTCAACGCAGAGGGGAGAGGGCGAAACGCCCCCGTCCCCGGGTGAGAAGGGGTTTTTCCCGCCGTCGGGCGCCGCCGTTACGTTCGGCGGTCCCCCGCCTTGTTCCGGCCGGCCTTCCGAGGGACGGTTCGCGCGGCGCGCGGACGAACCACGACCGGGAGCACCACTCCGAGCGCGAGCGCGGCGGGAGTGACCCAGGAACGGATCGTCGAACCCCCGCTGCTTGCCCCCGCGAGGTGCGCCGGTCGGTTGATCTGCGTGAACGTGTACGTCACGGAGACCGTCGCCGACGCCCCCGAGATCGTCACCTTGCCGGTCTGCGGGCTGGGTACGTAGGAGTAGCTGTGTCCCAGAATGTGCGTCCCGCCCACGTCATCCACATCGTAGTGGTAGGTACCGTCCGGCTCGGTGAACGAGATGGACGAACCCGTCGAAGCGCTGGCGGAGCACGTTCCGGCGATGAACACCTGCCACGTGTCGCCGGAAGGGGCGCCCGACTCGCTGAACTTGAGCGTGTACGTCGGGCTGGACGTGAACACGATCCCGACGTTGTAGCTCGTGGTACCGAGCGTCACGTTTCCCCACTCCGGCGAAACGGAGTAGCCGCAGATGAATCCGATCGAGTACGCCCACGTGCCGGAGGGTTCGGCCACGCTGATCTGGGTCGAAGTCGACGACGACTGCGAGCCGGCCACCGTCACGGTCCATGAGGTTCCGCTGGCGAGTCCGCTTTCGTCGAACAGAATGTCGGCATCCGCGGTGACCCCGACCGATACCGTTGGACTGGTGGCGGAGTAGGAGTTCGAGTCGGTCGCGGTCACGTAGGGGTGCCACGTCCCGGTCGCCGACGGGTAGCAGGTGAACGACGCCGAGTTCTGGGAACTGCAGCCGGTCGGCAGGCCATACCACGCATAGGAGTAGGTGCCTCCCGGCCCGCCGGTGACTGCCGCGGAGAGGCCGAGCGAGGCTCCGACCTGGAGCGAACTCGGGGAGGCCGAAGCCGTCGCCTTGAACCCGACCGTCACGGTCGTGGAACAGACCGTGACCGAGTCGCCGACGTTGTCCTGGACCGCGATCGACACCGTGTAGGTGCCGTAGCTCGAGGGCGCTGTGCCCGAGACTCCGAACTGGTCGGCCCCGATCTGCGACGCCGAAAGCCAGGACGCGCCGTTCACGTTCACGTAGTACGGTCCAATCCCGGCCATCGGCACCAGGTTCGTGTCGGAGTAGTAACCCCCCTCTTCGACGTACGTCGGCAGATTGCAGGAGCTGAGACCGAGGCCCCCCGACAGCCCCTGCAGCGCACCGACGTCCTCCGCGAGGAGCGAGTAGTCATCGGACGCGACGGTGGAGAGTGGCCCGATCACGTTGTAGTAGAGGAACTCGGCGGACGGTCCGCAGGACGCCTGGTACTCCTGGCAGTTGCTCGAGTACGCCCCCGAACCCCAGAACGCCGTCAGGTCCGAGTCCAACGTGTTCGCGTCACTCTGGAGTTGCGAGCTCTCGGACTCCTCGGTCTGCATCGCGGTCACCGACTTGCTGAGGCTCCCGGAAAGCAGCGCCGTTTGCGTGGCCGCCGCATCCGTAATCAGCGCCGAGAGGTCCGATTCGACCGCGTAGATCACATTCGAAGAGTAGTAGCCGTCGAACAGGCCGCCGCCACTGCCTCCGTCGCCCCAGAAATTTTCGAGGTTTCCGCAGGCGACTGCGCCCGTATAGGCCGCCGATTGGAGTCCGGCGACGCTGTTGACGTTGGAGGGATAGGTCGAGGCGGTGTAGTCGCCCCAGTACTGGGCCAGCTGATCCAGGGTGTAGTCCGTGGAGATGTCCCAGAGGTCCGCCACTTCGCTCATGACGTCCCCGACGGCCAGCGCCGTCGCCGTACCCGACCCCAACGTCATGATCGAGAACACCGCCAAGATGGCGGCGATGACCATCTCCTGTGTGTCGGGGTCGATCAGAGAGCCTGCGCTCGGGCAGATGATCGACGTGGTCTGACTATTCAAGCCGTTCAGGAACCAGTTGTAGGCGTCGTAGGTCGACAGTCGTCCGGCGACCTCGGACAGCAGCGCCGTCTCGACCGTGATCGTGAAGACGACCTGAGCCGTTCGGCTGCCGCTGTTCCCGCTGGTCGAGTCCCCGCAGCCCGCCGTCGCGGTGCACGACGCTCCATTGAGCGAGAAACTGGGAGACTGCGCGCCCCCGAAGCCGCTCAGGCCCCACGTCGCCGAGTTCCCGTTGATGTTCACGTAGCAGTAGCACCCGCCGTACCCCTGCTGGTTGTCGTGGAGCGTGAACGAGAGCGACGCGGTCTCGCTCGAGGAGAAGGCGAACGGGAAGATCCCGCAGCTCGCCATGCCCGAGCACCCCTGGGCTCGACCGACGGTCGTGTCGTCCGTCACCGTGCTCCCGGTGATCGGGTCGGTCGTCGAGAAGTCCACGTCCAGGTCGTAGTACGGACCGGACCAGTCGCCGCTCGAGATGTCGTTGATGTCGTCGATCGTGAGATTCACGACGCTCATCCCGAGGTCGACCTGGTTCGGGCCGTTGTTGGGATTCGTACCGGCAGCCGGGGACGCCGGAAGGAACGGACCGACCGAATTCGCGACCGCGTGGTGCGCGGGCGCGGGACTGGACGCCGAGGCCGTGGCCGAGGAAGTGGCGGCGGGCTCAGCGGCAGGA
>JASHSI010000027.1 GCA_030040915.1 Thermoplasmata archaeon
TCGGAGGCCGGGGAGGCGGAAACCCCTCGAGCGCGACGGCGGTCGGCGAACCGGGGGCCCCCCTCTCCGAGGCGCTCCGGGCCGCGGCGGCCGAGGCGACCCGCCGGGCCGGCGCGCCCGCGGGCTAGGATACGCTGAGCCACGGGTACGCTTCTCGGGTTCCCTCGGCGGCCGGGAGTGGGCCCGCACCGAAGGAAAGCTTAACCTAAGGGTCGATTCCATTCCTAACGGCGAAATACGGCGAGAGCGGCGGTGGTTCGGTCGATGATGGTCGGGGCATTCGGGGCGTTCTGATGGCCGACGGCGAGGAGAGCCACGAGGCGAAGGCGAGCGCGACCGGAGTGCCGGCCGAGATCCTCGCCTTCCTCTCCGGGAAGGGCGGCCGCTCGCTGATCATCAAGGGTGGCGCCGGGACCGGGAAGACGACCCTCGGGCTCGAGCTCCTCGAGCGGGTCGGGAAGCCCGAGCAATCCTACTACCTCTCTACCCGCGTCGGGGACGAGGCGCTGTACCGGCAGTTCCCCTGGCTCAAGGGGACCGAGATGCGCGCCCGGATCCTCGATGCCGGGAAGCTGTTCCTCGACGCGGTGAACCCGCCGGAGAAGCGCTCCGAGCGGGAGCTGCCCGAGGCCGAGAAGAAGAAGATCCGTGCCGCGAAGGCGGTCGTCCAGACGTTCACCGAGTCCGCCGGGTCGCCGACCCGGGTCGACCGGACCCACCTCCAGGCGCTCCTCAAGCGCAACCCGATGCCGGAGGTGGAGAACATCTACAACCGGGTCGAGAAGGCGCTCCCGGAGAAGTCGCTCCTCGTCATCGACTCCCTCGAGGGTGTGACCCACAAGTACGGACTCGAGATGGAAGAGTTCGTGATGGCCCTCCAGAAGGACCTCGTCGAGGGGTCCAACACGAACGTCGTGATGATCCTCGAGAAGCCCGAGGCCGGCGGGATCGAGTACCTCGTCGACGGGCTCGCGTCGATCCAGCGCGAAGAGCTCGACGAACGCCGGGTCCGGCACCTCCGCCTCGAGAAGCTGCGGGCCACGAACATCCAGCGCCCCCGCTACGCGGTGACGCTCGCCGGCGGCCGCTTCGCGGCGATGGGCGTCGGCCGCTCCAGCGGGACCCCGACCCCGACGATCTGGCGGCCCGAGGTCGATCCGGAACGCTACTACTCGACCGGGATTCCCGACTTCGACCGGCTCCTCGGCGGCGGGTTCCGCCGCGGCAGCTACAACGCCTTCGAGATCGACGTGAACGTCGGGATCGATGACTACTACATGCTGTTCACGCCCACGTTCCTCAACTTCCTGTGCCAGTCGCGAGGGATCGTCGCGGTCCTCGCCGCGGGCGAGTCGTACGAGAAGCTGCGGGACACGATCGTCCGGCACACCCCGCCGAACGTCTTCGACCAACGGGTCCGGATCGTCGACTACACCGCGAGCGAGACCGAGGAGACCTACATCGTCCCGATGGCCCACTACGGCCGGGACGAGGCGGTCACCGCGATGGTCGTCGCCGAGAAGGCGGCCCGCGGGCCCCAGCAGCGGCCGTTCCTCGAGTACACGAGCTTCGACACGCTCGAGAGCCTCATGGGGGACCAGGTCGCGATCCGGATGTACTTCCACGGCGTCCGGAGGACGAAGCTCGTGGGGAACCTCGGGCTCGGCCTCCTGAAGCCCGGGCTCCTCGTCTCGAGCGAGATCCTCAACATGATGGACACCTACTTCCGGATCGTGAACATCGACAACGCGCCGTGCATCTACGGGATCCGCCCGCGCACGACGATCTACTCGATCTCGATCGACCCGGAAGCCGGCGCCCCGCACGCGCGGCTCACCCCGGTCGTATAGGCCCGACGGGCCCGGCCCGGGCGACCCCCGGCCTAGAACCGGGGGAGCGAGGGCCAGAGCAGGAGCAATAGCGTGAGCACGAACCCCGGGAGGAGCGGCATCGTCAGGTCGTCGTCGAGGTAGGGGTAGCGGAGCCGCTCGACCCCGACCGCGAGGAGCGCCGCGAGGGCGGCGCCGTCGAGCGTCGCCCCCCAGGCCCAGTCCCCGATCCCCCGGAGCGCGAGGACGGCGATCAGGCCGTAGGCGACGATCGGCAGGGCCGGATTGAGCGAGCGGGCCCCGGGCCTGAGCCGGAGCTCGCCAATCAATGGGTCGATGAGCGCCGCCCCGGCGATGGCGAGGGCCGCGATCGGCTCGGGGAAGGCGAACAGCGCGACCACGAGCGCGATCGCGAAGAACGCGAAGCTCGCCGGTCGGCCCGATTCGTGCGGGCGGATCGTCGGGAGCTCGAGCCCGGCGCCGTGGCGGAGCAATTCGAAGACGAGGACCGCGGCGAGACCCAGGAGGACGAGGTCCGATCGGGAGATCGGCCCGACGATCTCGCGGGGGACGAGGTAGTACAGGAGGAGGAGGGCGCCGAGGCCGTGGAGGACGCGGCGCCACGCCCGATCGCCGAGGGCGGCGTCGCCGCCGAGCTTCCGCCCGAGCCACGCCCGGAACCTTCCGCCCCGATGGAGGCGCACGCCCTCCGGCGGGTCGGCGGCCGCTTAGGGGTTTCGCACCCCCGGGCCGCAGCCGGCAGGCTTGAAGGCCTCCGCGGGGTACGGCCGGGGAATGGCGAAGAAGGTCGAACCGGTCCCCGCGGGGTTCCGGACCGTCACGCCCGCGCTGATCGTCCACGACGCCGCGGCCGCCCTCGCGTTCTACGCGAACGCCTTCTCCGCGAGGGAGCGGAGCCGGGCGATCGGCCCGGGAGGGAAGGTCTGGCACGCGGAGATCGAGATCGGCGACTCGGTCCTCATGATCTCCGACGAGTTCCCCGAGATGGGATCCAAGTCGGCGAAGACGCTCGGCGGGGCCGCGGTCGGGTTGTGGCTCTACGTCCCGAACGTGGACGAGTCCCACCACAAGGCCGTCCAGGCGGGGGCGACCTCGCTCAGGGAGCCTCGGACGGAGTTCTGGGGGGACCGAATGGCCTCGGTGGTGGACCCGTTCGGCCATCTCTGGACCCTCGCGACGCACGTCGAGGACGTCCCGCCGGAGGAGCTCGAGAGCCGGCGCGAGGCGGCGCTGAAGGCGATGGGCGGCGGGGCCGGCTAGGGCCACCCTTCCGCGCGAGGTCGGCCGATCCGACCGCCGTCGGCCGCCACCGACGGACCGGCGCGCGTTCGCTCCTAGGGCGACAATATATAGGGGACCTTTTTCGACCCCGCGGCGCGGAGGGGGCCCGGGCCATCATGGAGGAGCTCATCTGTAGCGTGGAGTTTCTCCGCCGCTTCGACGAGATCGTGGCCCGCGTCTCGAGCGAAGCCGGGGGCCTCCGCGAGTACCGCGGCTTGAGTTCCGCGAGCGTCATCGACCAGGTGATCAACGACCTCCAAGAGGAGTTCGAGTCGGCCCCGACGAGCTAGTTCGGCTCGCCTTGGGGGGGTACGCAGGGTCGGATAGACGGAGCGCGCGCCGTCGATTGGGAGGGGAGAAGCATGGAACCGGGATCGAAGGGGAAGGGTCCAGTCAGCCACGCGGTCGAAACGGCGTTCACGAAGGTCTACGGGGAGGACGCCGTCACGGCGCTCATCGCCCTCAAAGTCGAGACCTCCGAGGCGGATGCGGTGGCGTCCGAGGTCACCCGTTTCACCGAGGTCCATGACGTCTTCCTCGTCACCGGGGACACCGACATCTTCCTGAAGGTCCACTTCCCGCACTACGAGGAGCTGAAGGAGTTCGTCCTCCACCGGCTCCCCGCGGTCCACGGCATCCGCGAGTCGAAGACGCTGCTCGTCGTGACGGCGTACAAGGAGGGCGGGGAGGCACCCCGGCCATGAGCGCGATCTCGCAGGACCGGGCGACGAACGCCCCGGCCCCGAACGCGCCGCGGATCGAGCCCGCCGGAGTGGGCCCGATCGTCTCGGCGCTCGAAGAGGTCGCGGAGGACCTCACCCTCCCGAGGAACGTCCGCAAGGGGGCCCAGTCGGCAAAGGCCGAGCTCGAGCGCGCCGGGGTCGCCGAGGATGTTCGGATCGCGAGCGCGATCGATCGGATCGACGAGCTGGCGAACGACTCGAACCTCCCCGTCCATGGCCGGACCGCGCTCTGGTCGATCATCTCCCAATTGGAGAGCCTGTCGTGAGTTCGCCCGGGCCAAACGTGAAATACGACGCCTCCGTCGGAAGCCCGGGGAACTGGGACGGGCCCGTAGCTCAGGTAGGTTGGCCGGTCGCTTCGGCGGCGGGCCCTACAAAGAGCAGCTGGCTTTTAACCAGTTGGTCGGGGGTTCGAACGGGGGGCGGGCCTCTCGGCTTCCCTCCCCGGATATCCCCCCGGGCCCGCCCGGTCCCCTGGAAGAACACATGAGCCCCGAACGAAAGCGCCCCTCGCGCCAATCCAAGGCCGCCGCGGCCAAGGCCGCCCCGCCCCGGCCGTTCACCGCCCACCTGATGGTCCCGCCGCACGAGCTCCTCTCCGAGGCCGAGTCGGCCGAGACGGTCACGAAGCTCGGCGTTTCGATCGAACGCCTCCCCAAGATCCTCCTGTCCGACCCCGGCCTCAAGACCGACCCGAAGCTCACCGCCGCCCGCGAGGCGCGGGAGCCGCTCGTCGGTCGCCTCGTTCGGATCCGCCGCCCGAGCGCCACCGCCGGCGAGGCCGTCGCCTACCGCGTCATCGTCGCCGGCCTGGAGGAGTGAGCCTCCATGCGCGAGATCGTCGACGCCTTCTTCCGCGAGCGGTCGATCGTCAACCACCACCTCGCGAGCTTCAACGACTTCCTCCCCACGAACGACAACCCGAACTCCCGCATGCAGCGGATCGTCGACGAGTCGCGCGTCAGCGAGGACTCGACCGAGCGGGGGATCATCCGCCTCGACGTCCAGAAGACCAAGAGCTCGATCTTCGTGCGCGTCGGCCGGCGCCGCGACCCGAGGACGGGCCAGGTGAGCCCGACCGCCGAGCCGACAATCTTCGTCGGCCAGCCGTTCGTCAAGGAGCCGGTCGGATCGAAACCGACGCTCACGCCGATGGAGGCCCGACTGAGGAACCTCACCTACCAGGCGCCGATCTTCCTGCGCGTCACCGTCGTGGAGAATGGGGTCGAGCGGGCCCCGGAGGAGGTCCACATCGGCGACCTCCCGATCATGGTCAAGAGCCGCCAGTGCAACCTCGCCCAGCCGAACATCGAGCGCGACAGCGGCGTCCCGCTCTCGCCGGAGGAGTACCGGGCGAAGCTCGTCGAGTACCTCGAGGACCCGTTGGACCCGGGCGGCTACGCGATCATCGGCGGGACCGAGCGCGTGATGATGAGCCTCGAGGATCTCGCGCCGAACCGGATCTTCGCGGAGTTCAACGAGCGCTACGGCACGCCGATCGAGAGCGCGAAGGTGTTCAGCCAGCGCGGCGGGTACCGCTCGCTCACGGTCGTCGAGAAGAAGAAGGACGGGATCCTCCAGGTCTCGGTCCCGACCGCCTCCGGCCAGATCCCGCTCGCCATCCTGATGAAGGCGCTCGGGATGAAGAACGACGAGGAGATCTTCCAGGCGGTCCTAGGAGAGCTCCTGCCGCTGGACGAACCGTTCGTCCAGACGATGAAGCACCTCTTGAACGTCAACCTCGAGGAGTCGGTCTCGAAGAAGCTCTACCCTCCGGAGGGGATCACGACCACGGAGGACGCGCTCCTCCACCTCGAGAAGAAGTTCGCCACGGGCCAGGCGAAGGAGTACCGCCAGCGGAAGGTCGACGGGATCCTCGACCGGTCGCTCCTCCCCCACCTCGGCGACACGAAGGCGGACCGGCTGAAGAAGGCGCTCTATCTGGCCCGCATGGCGAGGACCGTCCTCGAGCTGCACCTCAAGGTCCGCGGCGAGGACGACAAGGACCACTACGCGAACAAACGGCTCAAGCTCGCCGGCGACCTCATGGAGGACCTCTTCCGGGTCGCGTTCACGCTCCTCCTG
>JASHSI010000028.1 GCA_030040915.1 Thermoplasmata archaeon
GCGCGAGGAGCGCGGCCACCGCGACGAGCGCCAGAACCCCGGCGAGGCTGGGGAGAGGGCTGTCGGTGATGGCCGTGAAGCTCGTCGACCCGGAGAGGGTGACGGTGGCGTTCGTCAGGATCGCAAGGGAGGCGCCCCCGGCCGTCCCGGTGACTCCCGCCGAGACCGTGATCTCGGCCGAGTCGATGAGGCCGGCGAGGAGCGCGTCCGAGGTGTTCGCGAGGGCGGACCACGGGACGGGCGTCCCGCCGGGGACGGCGACGTCGATCTGCAGGGAGCGGCCGGGCGTCCACTCGACCGAGACCGCGTCCGTCCGGCCGTTCGAGTAGGGCGCGATCGCCTCCGACGGCCCGATCGGGCCGTGGTCCCACGGCGTGACCTCGACGCTCCCTCCGCCCGGGCCCGAAGGCGCGAAGGTGACGTTCACCTCCCCGGGGACCGCGGCGTCCCACACCGCGAGGTCGATCGGGAGGAGGGTCGACGGCTCGGGCCCCGACGAACGGGCCACGTCGACGCCGGCGGAAAAGACGAACGGCGAGGTCGTGTGCAGGAGGTCGACCCGGGCGGTCGCGTTCGATTGGGAGGAGAGCTCGATCGCGTTCGCCGCGGGCTCGAAGGCGATCTCGGTCGTGTTCGACGGGGCGACCGAGTCGAGGGCCGGGGAATCGGCCGGGACCTCGGCCGAACCCGTCGAGGGCCACGGGGCCGCGAAGAAGAGGGCGACGATCGCGAGGACCACCAGGAACCGGACCACCGGCCACCAGCCCTCTCGGCCGCCGGGTCGGCGGAGGACGACCCGGCGTCCCGCCGTCGGTCCTTCGAGCGTTCCCCCGACCATCGTTGAGCGCCCGGCCCCGCGCGCTCCCTAGCTCTCCGCCAACTGGAGGATCGACACGTCGAAGAAGCGCACGGTGGTGTTCGCGGAGAGGACCCATCCCTCCGTCTCGAGGTATCCGGGTCCGGACCAGTCGACCTCCTCGCTCCACGTCCAATTGATGTCGGCCGGCCCGGTCGTGTTCCGCTCGAAGGACGCGTTTTCGAGGACCACCGGCGGGCCCGGGGCGGCCACGAAGCTGAACGCGTGGTCCTGTCCCCCGCCCGCCACGTCCGTGGTCGTCTCGTTGATCTCGAGCGGCGCGTCGAGCACGGTGAGCGCCCCGCGCGGGGCGGTCCCGTTCGTCGCGACCTCGAGGTCGGCGGAGATACGGTACTCGCCCGGCGGCACGGTCTCGACGCTCGGACCCGACCAGATCCGGCCGGTCCCCATCGAGGGCGTGTGCAGCACGTACGGCCCCGATTGGCCCGGTACGGCCGGCTCGAGGACCCCCTCGTCCGGCGTGATCCCGCCGGCCGCGTTCACCGTGTCTTCGAACGGCACCCAGAGGGTGGGCGGTCCCGTCCATCCGCGTTCGTATAGGTACGCCCCCTGGTCCGCCGCCTCGAGGCCGAATCCGCTCAGGTTCGCCCGAGCGGTCAGGAGCGCCGCCCCACCGAAGTCCACTTCGAAGTCGACGAGCACGTACTGGGACTCGTTCACGTACTGGGCGACGACCCCGTCGAACGTGCGACCTCCCACGAACAGGCTCGACACGGGTAACACGTAGGCATCGGGCCGGTCGGAGACCTCCGGGAAGATGAACGACGTGGTCAGGACGGAGGCCTTCGCGGGGATCAGGCTCGCCACCTCGTGGAGCACATCGTCCTGCTCGGTCTCGATCGGGACCCCGTGGGGGACCGCGTTGAACGACGCGAGCGGCCGATCGAGGAGCGGGGAGGAGAGCCCCGAGGTGATGACGACCCCGGCGACGAGCACCCCGGCGATCGCCACGCCCCGGATCGGCAGGCGCGGGCGCGGCAGCCGGAGCCCCCGCCACCGTACGGCCCCCGTGATCGCCGCCGGGAACAGGAACGGGATCATGTAGTCGAGGTACTGGTCGTTGAGGAGGTAGTAGCCCGAGTGGTTCGAGAGGAGCGCGAGGCCGAGCCAAGCGAGGGCGGGGAGGAGGTAGCGGCGTCGCCCGAACAACGGGAGGAAGGCGAGCCCGCCGAACACGATCAGGACGAAGAGGGCCTTGTACCCGTCGTTGCTCGCGAGGGCGGCGACGGCGGCCGCCGGATCGAGCGCGGCCCGGGGGTACACGTCGAAGATCGAGCTGGCGCCGAGCGTGGACCAGCCCCCGCCGTAGCCGGCCCCGAACGTTCCCCCGGTCGGGTTCAGCGAATAGATCACCGCCGCCGCGACGGCGAGCCACGCGGCCGCGGTGGCGAGCGCGAGCCCGTTCAGTCGGAGCCCGGCGAAGAGGTCGGGGCGGGCGAGCTGCCGGCGCTGCCAGAGCAGTCCCACGAGTCCCACGGCCGCGAGCAGGAGGAGGAACGGGGCGATCGTTTCGATGACCGCGAGGCAGAGCACCCACGCGGCGAGGAATGGGTAGAGGCGCTGCCGCTCGTAGAAGAGGATGGCCGTGAGGCCGGTGACCGGGAGGAACGCCTCCGGATGGAAGTCGTACCAGCCGGAACCGATCGTCAGGGGGGAGAGCAGGTACACCCCCGCGAAGAGGGCCGCCCAGGCCCCCGTGCCGAGCTTGTCGCGGGCGAGGAAGTAGACCGGGACCGCCCCGAGGGCGAGGCCGGCCGCCTGGATCACGAGCAGGCCCGACGGATCGGGGGCGATCGCGTAGAACGGGAGAAGGAGGATGAGGAACGGCGCGAAATGCGCCGCGAACAGGTGGCCGTTCGTCCCCGCCGGAAGGTCGGCGGTGTAGTAGAACAGGGCGTGCCCGCTGACGGTCGTGTACATCGCCTGATTGTAGACCCCGAGGTCCCAGGCGGCGGTCTGGAACGCCCAGTACCGGGCGCTCCAGAGGCCGCCGACAATCCCCGTGAACAGCGCGACCGCGACCGCCAGCCCCACGTAGGGGGCGATGGGGTGGCGGACCACCCGGCTGTGGAGGATCCGTCGTGGATCGAGACGGGCCGCCCAGGCGGGGGTCCGGGGCCGCGGGCCGGTCGAGGTCGGGGCGGCGGCCGGCGGGAGATCGCCCGCGTTCGGGGACCCCAGAACCTCGCCGTCGTCGCGTTGCAACGGTACGCTGCCTCCCCGATGACGACGCCGCGACGCCCCTCGTCCGGGGGCCTAGTGGAGGGCGATCTCCCGGACCATCTGCAGGCCGATGCGGGCCGCGCGGGCCCGGCTCCCGCCCGCCCCCTTGGACAGGCCGACGCGCTGACGGAAGCGGATCGGGACCTCGATGACGGACAGGTTGTGCCGGAGGGCGGTGAGGATCATGTGGGGGGAGAAGTAGTGCCCGCCGACGGTCAGGTCGGGAAGGATGCGGGCGAGGGCCGACCGGCGGATGATCCGGAAGGTGCAGCCGACGTCCGTGAGCCGCGCGCGGCCGAGGAAGGTCGAGTCCCAGTAGCGCAGGCGGATCAGGAAGGCGAGGAAGACGTTCCCCCAGGCCATGAACCAGTCCATCTGCGAGTCGGGGCTCGTCAGGGTCCGGGTCGTCCGGGTCCCCAGGACCATGTCGCACTCGGCGAGGTAGGGGAGCATCTTCTCGAGGTCCGGGGCGAAGAACGTCATGTCCCCCTCCGCGAGGACGATGATCTCCTCGCGCGTGCGGTCGAGGGCGTACTGGAGACCGCCCATGCACGCGTACCCGTACCCCTGCCGGCTCTCCGCGTACACCGTCGCGCCGCTCGCCCGGGCGACCTCGGCGGTCCGGTCGGAGGAGTTGTTGTCGACCACGACGATCTCGGAGACGACGGGGAGCGCCCGGAACTCCCGGACCGCCTCCCCGATCGCCTCCTCGTCGTCGTAGGCCGTGAGGACGACGGCCGCCTTCTGGCCCTCCCACGCGAACGGGGGGCTGGCCCGCGCACGGGGGGCCCGGCGGGTACGGTACGCCGCGAGGGCGAGGACGCCCAGCACCACGATCGGCAGGACCACGAAGAAATAGGTCGCGTCGACCGCGAGCATCGTGCCCATCCCGGCACCCAGGAAGGGGACGAGCGGCGGGTCGACCGCCAGGAAGACGAGCTCCCCCAGCCGCCAGGCGAAGAGCCCGATCGCCGCCACGATCGTGAGGCCGGCGAGCACGAAGCTGAACAGGAACAGGTTGACTAGCGCACGACCCATGAGACCCGGCACCCGGACGGAGGCTGGAAGTTCCTACCGGCCTTGATTTTAAACCTTGTTGGAACAGGTAATGGGGCCGCTGCCCTCGAGGGAGGGCGCTCTCGCCTCCCTCCCCCGAGGGGGAATGGGTTACTCACACGCGTTCTGTTTAACTGCCAAGAGCCGCTAGCTTTGCGTAGCTGCGGACGTTAGTGGCCGCGGGCTGAACGGATCGCCCGAAGGCTTTCCGCGTACACCCCGGCTCTATCGAGCTCGTCTTTTACGAATGTCCTCAGGGGTCTCTCTTTTTCGAGGGGGTTTCGGGCTTAGATGCTTTCAGCCCTTATCCCGGAGCGCGTGGCTGCTCAGCGATGCCCTGCCGGACAACTGATGGACTAGAGGCGCCGATTCCCCGTTCCTCTCGTACTGTGGGAACCTTCTCGTCAGAGACCCTTGCACTTCCGCCAAAAAGCAACACACCTGTCTCGCGACGGTGTAAACCCAGCTCACGATCCCTTTTAATGGGCGAACAACCCCACCCTTGGTAGC
>JASHSI010000029.1 GCA_030040915.1 Thermoplasmata archaeon
CTCCGCTCCTCTACCTCCACCGGGTGACCTACCTCCTCGACCGCGCGGGCAGCGTCCGAACCCATCCGCTCGCCGTGCGGTTCACCGCGGCGGGCTTCTGGGAGGAGGTGTTCGCTGCCATCGCCGAGCTCCGCCGCGCCCAGGTCGGGATCGGCCGGGTGCGTCATCACGGCGCGGGCGCTGGGCCGTTCGTCCCGTTCTGGATCATCGACCTGCCGTACACCTTCGAGACCGGCGCCCTCTGGAGCCGACAGGGAAAGGCCGTGCAAGAGACGATCCTCGCCGCGGCGACATTCCCGATCGAACCCCACTTCGCGGCGGGGAACGGGGTCCCCTGGGTGGTGAGCGATGTGTTCGGGGCGGTCCCCTCCGGCGGTTCCCTCGAGGCCCGGCTGAAGAAGATCACCGGGCAGGAGACCCGCCTCTCGATGAGCGGGCCGATCCCCGAGATGGTCGCCGGCGCGGCGGTCGGGCCGCTCCCCGGAGGGACGGCCGTGCCTCCGCTCTCCACGGCCGCGGACGCCCACTGGCTCGCCCAGGCCTACCTCGGCGAGATCCGGCGCACCCATCCGAGGGCCGCGGCCCAGCTTCGGCTGAGCTCTCCGAAGGTCCAGGGTCTCGTCTACCTTCGTTGCGCGATCTCCTCTCCCGCCGCTCCGATTCCATGGCTAGGGACCCTTTCGCCCCGCGCCGTCGGCGATCCCAAGGACCTTGACGGCGTCCGCGCGTGACGCGGGCCCGCGCGCCTCGTCGGGTCGGACGACCGATCGGGAGCCTCCGTTCGGGCGCGCCGCTCCCAGCGACCGGTGCTCGCGGTGCTCGGAGCCCTCCGGACGCCTACGGGGCCTCCGCGAGCGCCGTAGGGCTGATTAGGAGGGTCCCCGTCCGCGCCCCGAGATGGGACTGAAGGGCCGCGACCTCCTGTCCATCCGCGACCTCTCCAAAGAGGACATCGAGGAGATTCTCAAGGCGGCGCACCGGATGCTCCCTTACGCCGAGGGGAAGAAGGTCAACCACCTGCTCGACGGCAAGATCCTGACGCTCGCCTTCTTCGAGCCGTCGACCCGGACCCGTTTGTCCTTCGAGACCGCGATGGCCCGCCTCGGGGGGACCTCGGTCACGATCGCGGACGCGTCCGTGACCTCGGTCAAGAAGGGGGAGACCCTGCACGACACGGTCCGGGTGATCTCGCAGTACGGCGATGCGATCGTGCTCCGCCACCCGAACGAAGGAGCGGCCCGGCTCGCCGCCCGAGCCTCCGCGAAGCCGGTGATCAACGCCGGGGACGGCACCGGCGAGCATCCGACCCAGACGCTCATCGACCTCGCCGCGATGCAGGAGGCGTTCGGGAAGATCGCCGGCCTTCGGGTGACGCTCCTAGGGGACCTCAAGTACGGCCGGACGGTCCACTCGCTCGCCCGGGCCCTCGCGCTGTTCGGCGCCCGGCTCGTGGTCTCCTCCCCGCCGTCGCTGCGGCTCCCCGTCGAGGTCCGGGAGGATCTCGACCGGACCGGCGTCGAGATCCGGGAGATCCCGAAGGTCGAGGACGCCATCCAAGAGACCGATGTACTCTACGTCACGCGCATCCAAAGGGAGCGGTTCGGGGACGATGCGGAGTACGCCGAGGTCGCCGGTTCCTACCGGGTCGACCTCCCCCTCCTCGCCCGGGCTCCCGAGCGGCTCGTCGTCCTCCACCCGCTGCCGCGCATCGGCGAGATCGGGCCCGCGGTCGATGACAGCCCGCACGCGGCCTACTTCCGCCAGGCGTTCCTCGGGGTCCCGGTCCGGATGGCGCTCCTCGCCCTCACCCTCGCCGGGAGGGCCTCGTGACCGCGGTCCGGGAGCTCAAGCTCACCCCGATCCAGAACGGGACGGTCATCGACCACATCGGGAACGGCTTGGCGCTCGAGGTCCTCCGCATCCTCGGGATCGAGCGCATCCAGCAGAGTTCCACGGTCTCCATCGCGATCCATGTGCCGAGCCAGAAGATCGGCTGGAAGGACATCATCAAGGTCGAGAACATGGAGCTCTCGGCGCGCAAGCTGAACGCGATCGCGCTCGTCGCCCCGACCGCGACGATCTCGATCATCCGGGAGCAGCGGGTCCGGGAGAAGCGGCCCGTGGCGCTCCCCGACCGGATCGACGGGGTCCTCCACTGCCCGAACCCGGGCTGCATCACGAACCAGCGGGAGCCCGTCGAGAGCGAGTTCGAGGTGGTCCGCCGCAAGCCCATCGTGCTGCGCTGCGCCTACTGCGGCCGCCTCGTGGACGATTTCCTCGCCCAGCTCGCGTAGGTCCCTTCCCCCGCGTCGAAGGACGGTCGTTCCGTTCCCGTGGTCGCTCCGGCCGCCCTTCTCGTCGTCTTCGCCACCGTCGGCGGCGTCGAGGTGTTCGACCGGACGAGCTTCGCGATGATCGGGCTCGCCGCTCGGCGACCGGGCTGGGCGACCTGGGCCGGCGGCGCCCTCGCGTTCTGGGCGACCACCGCGATCGCCGTCGTGCTCGGCACGCTCCTGATCGCCCTCGTCGGGGGCGAGCTGCGCTACATCGAGGGGGCAGGGGGGCTCGTCCTCGTGGGCTACGCCCTCCATCTCCTTCGCTCGAAACCCGAGGCGCCCCGCCTCCCCTCGGGACGCTCCGACCTCTTGGCCGCCTTCGGCCTCATCTTCCTCCTGGAGCTCGGCGACACCACGATGATCCTCACCGTGCTGTTCACGGGAAGCCTCCGGGACCCGGTCGGGGTCTACCTCGCCGCCGCCACCGGGCTCACGCTGACCGCCGCGTTCGCGGCGACGGTCGGGGCGAGGCTCGGGGCCCGCCTCGACGAGCGGCGGCTCGAGCGGTTCGTCGCCGGTCTCCTCCTCGCGGTCGGCGCCGTCGCCCTGCTGTGGGCCCTCCTCCCCGGACTGTTCTCGGGTCTCCCGGTCTAGCGTGGCGCCGAGATCGGGGGTGGGTCGCTACTCGGTCCCTCGCGTGGGGAGCGCCCCGGCCCCGCGCCGCGATTCCCGGACCGACACGAGGAGCTCCGGCCGGGTGAACCGCCACTGCGAGGGGAGGGGCCCGGTGGCGGCGAGGGTCGACAGCCGTTCCATCGCCTCGTCGGCCGCGTGCTGGCGCCCCTCGGCGCTCTCGAGCAGAAAGGAACGCGCCATCGCCTCGGCACGGTAGGCCGGGAGCCCGACGGTCGCGGGAAGGTCGGCGAGGGCGCTCCAGGCCTCGCGCGCCCCGTCGGGCCGGTTCTCGTCCACCGCCCACCGTCCTTCGAGGAGCCAAAGTCGCGCCACGGCCGTTGAGGGGAGGGCCAGATGGATTGCGTCGGCGAGCTCCCGAGAGCGCTGGAGCGACTCGAGCGCCTTCGGCGACGGGCGCCGGTCGAGCGACATCTCGGCGATCGCGAGCTGATAGAACAGTTCGGTCGTGATCGCCCGGGAGCGCTGCAGGAGCGGGATCGCCCGCTGGAAGGCGGCGAGCGTCTCGGTCGGGTGGCGGGCGCGCTCGACCCAGCGCAACCAGAGCTCGCTCGCCATCTGTTCGAGCGGCGGGTGGGCGACGCGCGAGGCGACGTTCCCGAGAGGGTCGGTGAACGGCCCCCGGGGACCGGCGAACGGGACCGCCTCGTTCGCGAGCACGATCGCCTCGACGATCTGGCCGGTCGATTGCGACGCCTCCGAGGTCGCCCGTCGCGAGAGGTCCTGGGCCCGGATCCCGGCCATGCGGGCCTCGTCGAGGTGGCCTTGCTCGAGGAGCTTCTCGGCGACCAGGCACTCAAGGAGCGTTTGGGCCCCCTGGGCCGGCACCTCCCCGAGGCGCTCTACGAGCTCCTCGAGCCCGGCGAGGAGCGACGGTCGGGGCCCGATCGCCCGCAGGGCCGGGAACAGCTCTTCGACGCGGCCGCGCAGCAGGTCCGCCGAGAGCCCCTCGGCGGCCCCCCACACGAGGACGTCGTGGGCCTCCTTCTCCCCGGCCGCGACCCGTCCGGAGAGGATGAGCGCGCGGGCCCGCCAGATCCGGATCTCGAGCTCGGCCTCGGCCCGCTCGGTTCCCGTGAGCGATCGGGACGCCTTCAGGGCCTTGTCGAACAGCTCCTCGGCGTCGTCGAACGCCCCGAGCCGTTCGGAGAACTCGGCGGCCTCGAGGAGCGGCCGGAGGGCCGAGGCGTCGGAGCGGGCCTCGAAGAGGTGGGTCGCGAGCTCCCGGCCCCGCTTCGAGTCCGGCTCCGGGTTCAGCGCCGAGATCGCCTCGGCGATCTGCCGGTGGACGTCGGCCCGCAGCGTCTCCGAGGCGAACGTGGGGACGAGCCCGACCCACGAGCTGTAGGTGATCGCGACGCGGCCCTCCTCCGCCTTGACCAGGTTCACCGCCGCCGCCGGGGCGAGCGCCTCGGCGAGGTCCCGGACCCCGAGCTTCGCGGCCCGCCCGAGCCCGACCTCGGTCGTCGAGCCGCCGAGGAGGGCGAGGAAGACCAGGAGCCGCTGGGTACCGTCCGGGAGGGCCCGGAAGCTCTCCTGGACCTGTTCGGTCTCGCGGGGGTCCGGCTTCGCGTGCGCGATGCGGACCCAGTCGACGTCCCCCCGACCGATCAGCTGCTCCTCCCACGCCCGGTAGGCGGGGAGGGCGACGTCGAGCGCCACGGCGAGGAGCACCGGACGGCGGCGGATGCGTTGACTCGCGTAGAGGATCGCCTCCCGGCTCTCGGTATCGAACAGCGAGGCGTCCTCGACGAGGAGCGCGAGCGGGCGGCCGTCCCCTTCGACGGTCCACCGGACGAGCTGGTGGAACACGTCCGGCCCGGTGACGACCCGGCCGCTCCGACGGGCCCCGCCGCCGGCCGGTCCGAAGTGGGCGGCGCCGACATCGCCGCGGCCACGCCGCGACCGGCTCGATGCGGGCACGTCGCCGGGCAGAAGGCCGGCGGCGATCCCGAACGGGCTCCCACCGGCCCACGGGGAGACCTCGCCCGGTGCGCCCTCGGGGTCGGGTCGGCCGACCGGGGCCGAACCCGACGGCGCGGCGCCAAAGTCGGCGAGGGCGGCGTAGGGGGTGGTCCGGTCCCGATAGGAGCCGTGGAGGGCGACCGTCCGCCAACCGAGCCGCGACGCCTCGAGCTGGAGCCCCTGCAACAGCTCGCTCTTCCCCGAGACCGGCGGCCCCGAGATCGCCACCGTCCGGCCGCACCCCTGGCCGACCGCTTCGAGCGCCCGCTCGACCGCGACCGACGAGGCGGGCATCCGGGCTCTCTGGGGGCGCCCGTCCTATTAAATTGGCGTGGGCGGGCCGCGCTCCATCGGGAGAGACGCCCTGCCCCGGTGCGTGCCCGCGTCCGCCCGGCCGGTTTGTTTTAACCCGGGCCACGGTGCGCTCCGTCGATGCCCCGCTCCGGTCGAACGACGCGGCGCGCCCTCCTGAAAGAACCCGTCCGCGCGGTCGACGTCGCGAAGCTCCGAGGCATCGGGGACCTCCTCACGGCCTTCCAAGGGACGTCGATCCAGGCCCGCAACCTCGGCCGCTGCCTCGAGGTGTGGGAGAACGCCCTTACCGACCCGAAGCGACCGACGATCTTCTTGGGGCTCTCCGGGCCGCTCATCGCCGCGGGGCTCCGCAAGGTCCTCCGCGACCTCGTCGACTGGGGCCTCGTCGACGTCGTGGTCTCCACCGGGGCCGTCCTCTACCAGGACATCTACCAGACGATCGGCGGCCGGCACTGGAAGGGGAGCCCGGCGGCCGACGACGTCGAGCTCCGGAGGCTCTACCTCGACCGGATCTACGACACGTACGTCGACGAGCGGAAGTTCGAGGAGACGGACCGGGCGATCGGCCGGATCACCGACCAGTTCCCGGCCCGACCGGCCTCCTCGCGCGAGTACCTCGCGTTCCTCGGGGAGCGGTTCGACGACCCCGAGTCGATCGTCGCCACCGCGGCCCGCCGAGGGGTGCCGGTCTTCTCTCCGGCGTTGATCGACAGCTCGATCGGAATCGGGCTCACGCTCCACTACCAGCGGAACCGGAAGCGCCCGCGCTTCCTGCTCGACGCCGTCCGCGACAACTACGAGCTCGTCCAGATCCTCGCCCGCTCCCCCCGGACCGCCGTGGTCTACATCGGGGGCGGGACCCCGAAGAACTGGATCAACGACGGGATCGTGATGGCGAACTACGCCTTCGGCCGGGAAGGGGAGGGCCACCACTACGCCCTCCAGATCACCACCGACGCCCCCCACTGGGGGGGACTCTCCGGTAGCACCCTCGACGAGGCGCAGTCGTGGGGCAAGATCTCGGCCACCGCCACGCGATCGATGGCCCATGTGGAGGCGTCGATCGGGCTGCCCCTGCTCGCCAGCGCCCTCTGGGGCCGCCGCTCCCGCTGGCAACCCCGGACCCGTCTCCGCTTCGAGTGGAACGGGGACGAGGTGACCCGTGTCCGCCGAGGCCGGTAGACCCTCTGCCCACCCACCGACCGTCTCATGGGCCGTACTGTCACGGGCCACTCCCGCTCTCCCGGGGCAATTTACGCACGGCGCCCCTGGCCTGAATCGGGCCCGTCGTTCCGAATGCGCGCGCGTTCGACCGGCTGAGAGGCCCCGGCATGCGGACCGCCGGCAGCCGATTGCCTCGGCGTCCGGCGCGAATCTAGGCGCGTCGACGTGGGGCGATACTAAGGAAACTTATACGGATGCGTATCGCGCTGTATGCATACACCTAGATTCGCGAGGCCGAGTTATACGGCCCCCGTTCCCAGCGTCTAAATAGCGGTTTTCCCGGCCTCCCTCTCGGAGGTGAACCCGCATGTACCTGCCCATCGTTCCGCCCCTTCCGCGCGACCAGCTGTAGAACGCCCAAGGGTCGGAGGGGGACCTAGCGGTCCCCCTCCGCCTGCTCGACCGGTGATGGGGGCTTCGCCCCACCGGAGGTCGAGCCCCCCGCCCCGTTCTCGAGGGCGCCGATCTTCCCCTCGAGCTCTCCCTTGAGCTGGTCGACCCACCAGCTCATCCCCATCGAAGTCGCGAGCTCGATCGCCCCGTCGTACTCCTCGCGCGCGAGCGTCGCCTCGCCGACGGCGACGTAGATCTCCGATAGGTAGGAGCGCGCGAAGACGAGCGAGTCCGAGACGGGGAGCCGCGAGAGGATCCGTACGCTCCGTTCCGCGTGCTCCCGGGCTTGCGGTAGCAGGTTCTGGCGGAGTTCCCCCGTCGCTAGGGACGCCAGGGTGTGCCCGAGCACGGTATCGTTCCCGAGCCGCTCGGCGAGCTGGATCGTCTGGCGGGCGAAGTCGGCGCCCTCCTCCCATCGGCCCGCCTCGAAGCTCATCGCCATCAAGCCGCTCAGCGTGTAGGTGAGCTGGCTCAGGTGGCCGAGCGCCTCGGTCTCGAGCCGAATCTTGCGCATCTCCAGGTCGGCCAGGTCGCGCTTCCCCGTCTCCTGGTAGGCGCGGGCCCGGACGAGGAGCAGGTTGAAGACGAGCTCCGTGCGCCCCGACTCTCGGGCCTGGGGAAGGCCCTCCTCGACCATCCGCAGCACCTCGGCGTGCTCGCCCCCGATCGACGCCTGGCGAGACCAGGCGGCGAGCGCCTCCACCGCCACCACGGGGAGCCGGTCCCGGCGCGCCGATTCGAACGCCTTCTCGTACATCGCCCGGGCGCGGGCGAGGTCCCCGTGCGCCTCGACGAGGCGAGCGTCCGTGAGGAGGAACATCGCCCGCAATCGTTGGGTCATCGGCGACCGCGCTCGGGCCTCGGCGACGACCGCCTCGGCGTCGTCCACCTGGCGGAGGCGCAGGTAGAGCTCGGCGATCTGGAGCTGGCACTCCGTCCGGGCCCGTCGGTCCTCTCCCGACTCGGCGATCGCCTGGCGGAGGAAGAGGATCGCCTCCGAGTACTCGGAGTGGGCGCGCAACAGCTCCGCCTCGACGCGCAGCACACGCAGCCGCGCGGTACCGGGGGGGAGCGCGCGGGCCATCCGGCCGAGCACGAACCGGAGGGCGTCGGAGTAGCCGAGCGAGAGGATCTTCCGCTGCTCCTGGCGGAGGAGCTCGGCCGCCGAGCGCCACTCCTCCCCGTCGACGAGATGGAGGAACCGCTCCCGGACCGCCTCCGCCCGGTGGCTGCGTCCGTAGAACGCCGCGAGGGTGCGGTGGCCGGCCCGCTCCCGCGGTCCGGCGCGCGCGAGGAGCGCCTTGCGAATCGATTCCACGAGCTCGATCCGCCCCTCGCCGGCGCGGTGGAGGAGGCCGATGCGCGTCAGCTCCTCGATCCGATCCGGGAGCATCCCCCCGAACTCCGAGAGGAAGCTCACGGGGAGGGGGACGTTCGAGAGGGCGACGGGGAGTAGGTCGGAGACCTCCTCCGCGGACATCTTCGCGACCACCGCGTCGGGGAGGGTGGTCGCCTTCGCTTCGACCCCCGGATTCTGGACGGCGAGCTGGAGCATGAGGGGGCTCCCGAGCGAGGACTGGTAGACCGCCTCGAACCGGTCGGCGAGCCCCCCCTGGCGGTCGGTGAGCTCATGGGCGCTCGCCCGGTCTAGGCCGCCGATCGTGAGCCGGTGGACCTCGGGACCCGAGGCGAACGGGAA
>JASHSI010000030.1 GCA_030040915.1 Thermoplasmata archaeon
TCGAGGTGCGGCTCCCCGGCCCCGAGGTCCGGCTCGAGAAGAACAAGAAGCACACGATCGAGGTCGTCGTCGACAGCTTCGAGGTCTCGCCCGACGAGGAGAGCCGGCTCGCGGAGGCGGTCGAGCTCGCGCGCGAGCTCGGGGACGGTCTCGTCGTGCTCCGCCGGGCGAAGGGCGAGCGGACCACCTTCTCCAGCCGCCGGGCCTGCCCGAAGTGCGGCTTCTCGATCGCCGAGATCACGCCCCGGATGTTCTCGTTCAACAACCCGATCGGGGCGTGCCCGGAGTGCCTCGGCATCGGAGCGACGCTCCACGCCGACCCGGACCGGATCGTCCCGGACCGGGAGAAGCCGATCGGCCGCGCGATCTCGGTCTGGGGCCTCACCCCGACGTCGGGGTCGCTCCAGCGGTTCGGCGCCGCCTTCGGCTACGATCCTCGGGGGCCGATCCGGGAGCTCTCCGAGAAGGGCTGGAAGGCGCTCATGTACGGGTCGGAACGGTCGGTCGGCTCCGGCGGGCGCGGGCCGGCCCACTGGTGGGTCGCCGGGTGGCTGCGGGAGGGGCTCGTGGCCGCGGTCGAGCGGCGGTGGAAGGCGACGAAGAGCGAGGGGGCGAAGGAGTACTACATGGGGTTCCTCTCGTTCGTTCCGTGCCGCTCGTGCCAGGGCCGACGGCTGAAACCCGAGAGCCTCGCCGTCACGGTCGAGGGCCGGTCGATCGCCGAGGTCTCCGCGATGACGGTCGACGCCGCCGCGGCGATGTTCCGGGACCTTCCGCTCACCGAGCGGGACCGCCAGATCGTCGGTCAGGTCGTGAAGGAGATCCGGGCCCGCCTCGGCTTCCTCGAGAGCGTCGGGCTCACCTATCTCACCTTGGATCGGGGCTCGGGGACGCTCTCCGGCGGCGAAGCGGAGCGGATCGCGCTCGCGACGCAGATCGGCTCGGGGCTCGTCGGGGTCCTGTACATTCTCGACGAGCCGTCGATCGGCCTCCACCCGCGCGATCACGCCCGCCTGCTCACGACCCTCAAGACGCTCCGCGACCTCGGCAACACGCTCCTCGTCGTCGAGCACGACGAGATGACGATGCGGGAGTCCGACTGGCTCCTGGACCTCGGGCCGGGGGCCGGGGTCCACGGCGGCGAGGTCCTCTACTCCGGCCGGCCGTCGGAGATCGCGGGGACCCCCCGATCGGTGACGGCCGAGTTCCTCTCGGGCCGCCGGTCGATCCCGATCCCCGCCCAGCGCGCTCCCCCCGCGGGTCGGTGGCTCACGATCCACGGCCCTCGCGAGCACAACCTGAAGGGCGACCCGATCCGGATCCCGCTCGGCCTGCTCGTTGCGCTCTCCGGGGTCTCCGGGAGCGGGAAGTCGACGGTCCTCGAGGAGATCCTTTACAAGGCGGTCCGCCGGCACCTCGGGCTCGGACGCGAGAGCCCCGGACGCCACGACTTCATCGAAGGGATCGACGCGATCGACCGGGTCCTCCTGATCGACCAGTCGCCGATCGGCCGGACCCCGCGCTCGAACCCCGCGACGTACACGGGGCTGATGACCCCGATCCGCGAGCTGTTCGCCGGGCTCCCCGAGGCGAAGGCGCGGGGATTCGCGCCGGGGCGGTTCAGCTTCAACGTCGCGGGTGGCCGCTGCGAGGCGTGCGAGGGCGACGGGGTCCTGCGCTACGAGATGCACTTCCTGCCCGACGTCTACGTCGCGTGCGAGGAGTGCGGCGGCCGGCGGTTCAACGCCGAGACCCTGGAGGTCGCGTTCAAGGGGAAGACGATCGCCGACGTCCTCGACATGACGGTCGAGGAGGCGCTCGGCTTCTTCGCCCACCACCGCCGGATCGCCTCGCGCCTCGCGCTGCTGAAGGACGTCGGCCTCGGCTACGTGAAGCTCGGGCAGAGCGCCACCACCCTCTCGGGCGGGGAGGCCCAACGGATCAAGCTCGCCTACGAGCTCGCGAAGCCGCCGACCGGGCGGACCCTCTACCTGCTGGACGAGCCGACGACGGGGCTCCACTTCGCGGACGTCGAGAAGCTGCTCGAGGTCCTCCTCCGGCTGCGCGCCGGTGGCAACACGGTGGTCGTGATCGAGCACCACCTGGACGTCCTGAAGGCGGCCGACTGGCTGATCGACCTCGGGCCCGAGGGCGGCGACGCCGGGGGCCGGGTCATCGCCGCCGGGCCCCCCGAGGAGGTCGCCCGGGCCGCCGGCTCGCACACCGGCCGGTTCCTCACGCCGTACTTCCCGCGCGTCGCCGCGGTCGCGGCCCGACGTCGTGAATGACGCCGTCAGATCCGCCGACCTCCCCGGCGCTGCCCGCGTTCGTACCGGCGAGCACCCTCGCCGCGGAGAGCGGGGAGGGGTTCCGGCGGGGCCCGGACGCCCCCGGGGTCTACCTGTTCCGAACGGCCGGGGGCGGGGTCGTCTACGTCGGCAAGGCCCGCAGCCTCCGCCGCCGGGTGCTCGACCACCTGCGGGCGCGGATCGAGAAGGACGGGACGATCCTCGCGCAGAGCGCGAGCGTCGAGTTCGTGCCGACGT
>JASHSI010000031.1 GCA_030040915.1 Thermoplasmata archaeon
TTGAGCAGGGTCCGCAAGCCCGGGCGCATCGTCGTTTCGGCGAGCTGCTCCGCGTTCATCTCGCCGAGCCCCTTGTACCGCTGGATCGTGACCCCCTTCATGCCGCCGAACTGCGCGACCGCCCGGTCCCGCTCCTCGTCGGTGTACGCGTACTCGATGTGCGCGCCCTTCGCGACCCGGTACAGCGGGGCCTGGGCGATGTACACCCGGCCCTCCGAGATCAGGGCCGGCATCTTCCGGTAGAAGAGGGTCAGCAGCAGCGTCCGGATGTGCGAGCCGTCGACGTCGGCATCGGTCATCAGGACGACCTTGTGGTAGCGCAGCCGGCTCATGTCCTGCTCGTCGCCGATCCCGATCCCGAGCGCCGTGATCAGCGAGCGGATCTCCTCGTTCTGGAGCATCTTGTCGAGCCGGGCCTTCTCGACGTTGAGGATCTTTCCGCGGAGCGGGAGGATCGCCTGGAACTCCCGGTCCCGCCCCTGCTTCGCGGTCCCGCCGGCGCTGTCCCCCTCCACGAGGAAGATCTCGCACTGGGCGGGGTCGCGCGAGTGGCAGTCCGCGAGCTTGCCGGGGAGCCCTCCGCCGTCGAGCAGCCCCTTGCGCCGGGTGAGCTCCCGGGCCTTGCGCGCCGCCTCCCGGGCCTGCGCTGCCTGGAGGGCCTTCGTGATCAGGTCCTGCCTGACCGACGGATGCTCCTCGAGGTACTCGGCGAGCTTCTGGTTGACCGCGCTCTCGACCTGCCCCTTCACCTCGGAGTTGCCGAGCTTCGCCTTCGTCTGGCCCTCGAACTGCGGTTCGAGGACCTTCACCGAGATCACGCAGGCGAGCCCCTCCCGGACGTCCTCGCCGGTGAGCCCCTCCTTCTCGCCCTTGATCCAGCCGCGCCCGCGGGCGTAGTCGTTGAGGGTCCGGGTGAGGGCGGCGCGGAGGCCGACCACGTGGGAGCCGCCGTCGACCGTGTGGATGTTGTTCACGAACGCGAGCGTCGCCTCGTTGTAGCCGTCGTTGTACTGCAGCGCGACCTCGATGTCGGTCGACTCCCGCTTCGCGTGGAGGTAGATCGGGGGCCGGAACAGCGGGTTCGTCGCCTGGCCGAGGTCCTCGACGAACTCGGCGATCCCTCCGGCATGGTGGAACGTCTCGTCGCGGGCCGACCGCTCGTCCCGGAACCGGATCGAGACCCCGGGGTTGAGGAACGAGAGCTCCTTCAGGCGACGCGCGACCACCTCCGGGTCGAACGCGGTCGTTTCGAGGATCGTCCCGTCGGGCTTGAAGCGGGTCCCCGTGCCGGTCCCCGACGCGGGCCCGACGGCTTCGACCGGCGCGACCGGGACCCCCCGCTCGTACCGCTGGAAGTACTCGTGCCCGTCCCGCCGGACGCGCACCTCGAGCCACTCGGAGAGGGCGTTCACCACGTGGACGCCGACCCCGTGCAGCCCGCCGGAGACCTTGTAGGTGTTCCGGTCGAACTTCGAGCCGGCGTGGAGGACCGTCATCACGATCTCGAGCGTCGGCCGGTGGTACTTCGGGTGCTCCTCGACCGGGATCCCCCGCCCGTTGTCGGTGACCGAGCAGGAGCCGTCCGAGTGGAGCGTGACCGCGATCTCGGTGCACGCGCCCGCGAGCACCTCGTCGATCGAGTTGTCGACGACCTCGTAGACCAGCTGGTGCAGGCCCCGCGCGTCGGTCGACCCGATGTACATCCCGGGGCGCTTTCGGACGGCGCTCAGGCCCTCGAGGACCTGGATCGAACTGGCGTCGTACGCCGGTGCGTCGACCACCTGCTGCGCCATCGGAGAGGGGCGGTTCGCACCACCCGGACCCTCCGAGCCGGCCGCGCATTATAACCCTTGGGCTCGGGAGGAAAATCGACCGGTGACGAATGGGTGGTTCGACCGCTGACCGGCCCGGGGCCGGGCGAGCTTCGGCCCCCCGGTTTCGCGCCCCGCGACGCTCGGTCCGGGAGGCGCCTCCGACAACGGAAAAGCGGCTAATAGTCGACCCCACTCATCGAGCCCGAGCTGCTCATGGACGTGGATCGACCGGAGGGGACCCCGGCGGCCGAAGGGGCCCCGCCGCCCGAGTCGCCCGCCGAGCCGCCGCGGGCCGCGGAAGATTGGGAGTCCCGGTTCAAGTACCTGCTCGCCGACTTCGAGAACTTCCGGCGGCGGGCGGACCGGGAGAAGGAGTCGGCCCGCCAGCAGGCCCGGGGCGCCCTCCTTCGGGAGCTCCTGCCGATCCTCGAAGCGTTCCGGACCGCGCGCGATGCGGTCGCGCGCCTCCCGGCGAGCGACCCGGTGCGCAAGGGGCTCGACCTGTTGGATCACGAGTGGGCGAAGCTGTTGAAGCACGAGGGGGTCGCGCCGGTCGCCGTCGTCGGGGAGCCGTTCCGAGCCGACGAGGAGGAGGCCGTGGGGGAGACGCCGGCGCGCGACGGGCTCCCGGACGGGAGCGTCGGCGAGATCGTCCAGCAGGGGTACCGGTTCTTCGGGGGGCTCCTGCGACCCGCGAAGGTGATCGTCGCCCGCTCCCCGTCCGTCCCCGTCGCGGGCGCCGCCTCGGCCGAGCCGTCGGACCCGGAGGGGGCGCCGTGACCCGCTCCTCCGAGCTGCCCGGCTTCTACCGCAAGAGCGTCGAGGAGCGGCGGGCGTTCGTCCGCGAGTGGGGCGGCCTGACCGAGGAGGAGGCGCGCGCGTACGAGTTCCCTCCGGGAGTGCCGGGGGCGACGATCGATCGGATGATCGAGAACGTGATCGGCGTGATGCCGCTCCCGCTCGGGATCGCCACGAACTTCCGCCTCAACGACCGCGACCTCCTCGTCCCGATGGCGATCGAGGAGCCGAGCGTCGTCGCCGCGGCCTCCAACGCGGCGAAGGTCGCCCGGGCTGCGGGCGGCTTCTCGGCGCAGTCGACCTCCCCGGTGATGATCGGCCAGATCCAGGTGCTCGACGTGCCCGATCCCGCCGCCGCGCGGCATCGCATCCTCGACGCGAGGGAGGCCCTCCTAGCCGCAGCGAACGAGAAGGACCCGATGCTGGTGAAGTTCGGGGGAGGGGCCCGCGACCTCGAGGTCCGGCTGCTCCGTTCCCCGCGCGGTCCTCTTCTCGTGGTGCACCTCCTCGTCGACGCCCGCGACGCCGGGGGCATGAACGCGGTCAACACGATGTGCGAGGCGCTCGCCCCCGAGGTCGCCCGGCTCGCGGGCGGGCGAGCCCTCCTGCGGATCATCTCGAACCTCGCCGTTCACCGGCTCGCCCGGGCCCGCGCGACGTTCCGGGCCGACCTCCTCAAGACCGAGACGGCGTCCGGGCCCGAGGTCGTCGAAGCGATCCTCGACGCCTACGCGTTCGCGGTCGCCGACCCGTTCCGCTGCGCGACGCACAACAAGGGGATCATGAACGGCGTCTCGAGCGTGGTGATCGCGACGGGCAACGACTTCCGAGCGATCGAGAGCGGGGCGCACACCTTCGCCGCCTGGCAGGCGGCGGACGACGGGGCCGTGGTCCGGCCGCTCACCGCCTACGAGAAGGACCGCGACGGCAACCTGGTCGGATCGATCGAGCTGCCGGTCCCCGTGGGCCTCGTGGGGGGGGCGACCGCGGTGCACCCGACCGCGAAGGCGAACGTCAAGGTCCTCGGGGTCACGACGGCCCGACAGCTCGGGGAGGTTCTCGCGGCCGTCGGGCTCGCGCAGAACTTCTCGGCCCTGCGGGCGCTCGCGAC
>JASHSI010000032.1 GCA_030040915.1 Thermoplasmata archaeon
TCCCGTTGCGGTGCTCTCCCGCCAATTCCTTTAAGTTTCAGTCTTGCGACCGTACTCCCCAAGCGGCAGACTTAACACCTTCGCTCCGGCACTGGGAGCCCACGCAGGACCCCCAACACCAAGTCTGCAGCGTTTACACCCTAGACTACCGGGGTATCTAATCCCGTTTGCGCCCTAGGGCTTCGTCCCTCACTGTCAGATTCGTTCTAGGAGAACGCCTTCGCCACTGGTGGTCCCCCCCGGATTACAGGATTTTACCCCTACCCCGGGAGTACCTTCTCCCCCTCCCGATCTCAAGCCGGGAAGTGTCTCCGGAATTCGGACGGTTGAGCCGCCCGATTTCCCCGGAGATTGGCCCGGCCAGCTACGGACGCTTTAGGCTCAATAATAATGAGCACCACTCGGGCCGCGGGTATTACCGCGGCGGCTGGCACCCGTCTTACCCGGCCCTTACTTCTCGAGCTTTTTAGGCTCGAGAACAGCCTACACTTAGTGTAGGCACTTGGAGTTCCCCCATCGTGATTTCCCACATTGTGGAGGTTTCGCGCCTGCTGCGTCCCGTAGGACCTGGATTCGTGTCTCAGAATCCATCTCCGGGCGACTTCTCCCAAAGCCCGTACCCGTCTTCGGCTAGGGGGTCCGTGAAACCCCCTACGACCTGATAGGCCGCAGACCCATCCTCGAGCCCCGCAGGGTTTCGGCCTGAGAGCCTTCCATCATCCCAGACCTATCGGGTATTATTCCCAGTTTCCCGGGGTTATCCCCGTCTCGAGGGCAGATTGTCCGCGTGTTACTGAGCAGTGCGCCGAGGGCTTACCCCTCTCGACTCGCATGGCTTAAGCGAACTCCAATAGCGGTGCCCGCCGGCAGGATCAACCGGATTTGTCGCACACGATCCTCTTGGGCTGTTGCTTCTTATTTCGGTACGGGTCGTGACCGATCCTCGCTGACTGGCGGAGCATTCGTGCTCTTGCATCTTGTTGGCATTTGAGCTAACTTCGCGTCGTACGCACATCTCTCCCCCTGTCGGTCCCGAGAGGTCACTCCCCGTCTCCGGGAAGGGTTTCTCGGGGCTCCACGCCCCTTCGGGCCATCTGTGGCGCTGCCTTGGAAGAGGCCGGTTCACGAATCCCCGGCTCGCCGTGGCCGCGCCCCGCTCGCCGACCCCCGAAGGGGTCCGCGGGCGGTGCGGGCTCGGAGTTTCCCTCTCTATTTAACGGGCTCGGCCTCGAGCCGCGCGATCGCTCGGGGGAGTTCCGTGAGGCTCGTGATCTCGGGCGGGTCGGTCCCGAACCCCGTCCCGTCGCGGTGGAGCCAGATCGAGGCGAGGCCCGCACGCGCCGCTGCCCGGACGTCGGTGTCGGGAAGGTCGCCGACGTAGAACGCCCGCTCGGGCGCCACGCCGAGCCGCTTCGCCGCGCGGCGGAAGATCTCCGGGTCGGGCTTCGCCACGCCCTCGGTGCCGGCCGCGACGACCGTCGCGAAGTAGCCCAGGATCCCGACGGTCCCGAGGAGCTCGCGCACGGCCGCTTCCGAGCCGGCGTTCGACACGACGCCGAGCCGTCGCCCCTCCGTGCGTAGCCGCTCCAGGGTCCGGCGGGTGTCGGAGAAGAGGTGCGCGCTCCTCGGCCGTCGGGCGAGTCGCTCGGCGAACGCGTCCGCCACCTCCCCGCGCACCTCGGTTCCGCTCGCCTCGGCGAGCACCCGGCGCCAGTACTCGGCCGACGTGGGGGGCACGCCGGAACGGCCTTCCTGGACGAGCGATCCGTTGACCGAGAGGACCGCCTCCCCGATCGACTCCGGCAGCAGCTCGAGCCCGAGCGAGCGGGCGAGCTCGGCGTACCCGGTAAAGTCCCGGTCCTCGACGAGGGTCCCCCCGACGTCGAAGAGGACCGCCTCGATCCGTCGGCCGGTCATGGAGGGAGGGGTCGGCATGCCGGGGCCAATCGGCCCAGGTTGAAGCCCTCTCGGTCCGGCCGGGCGGCCCGCTCGGTCGGCCTACGCGACGCTCACCGAGTCGATCGTCGTGTGGCGGAGGAGGATCGCGCGGGCGATCCGGAGATTCTTCCCGGCCTTCCCGATCGCCCGTGCCTTCCAGGCCGGGTCGACCGTCACCGTCGCGTGGCGGCCGTTCCCCTTCGCGGAAATCTCCACCGACCGCGGTCCGAAGGCGAAGAAGATGTTCCGCGCGAGGGCCGCCTCGTCGTCGGAGTACTCGACGACCTGGAGCTCGCGCTTGAAGCCGTCCTTCAGCCGGTCGATGATCGCCCCGCCGGGGCCGACCGCCTTGCGGATCTCGCCGGGCTCGACCAGGTAGACGATCTTCCCCTCCGCCTCGAGGCAGTCCTTGACGCGCGCCCCGGTCCGCTCCTCGAACAAGCGGATCCGTCCGAGCGTCTCGGTGTCGAAGACCCGCTCGGGCATGGCCGTTCGAGGGCGGGCCGAGGGCCCCGGGAGGGAGGGCTATCCCCCGGTCTCGAGCGAGAGGATCGCCGAGGAGCCCGGGTCGAGGATCGCGAGAGCGCTGATCGGGTAGGGCCGGCCGCACGCCGCCCCGAGCTCGACCGCGGTCCCCTGGTAGCGGTAGATCGGGATCGCGCCGATCTTCGGGGCCTTCATGAGGGAGTCCGCGGGGCAGGTCTGCGACACGATCACGAGCCGGGCCTTCTTCGCCTGGGCGCTCGCGAGGGTCTCGTTGACCCCGATCTTGACCTGACCGGTCTGGAGGGCGACCTTGAGCGCGTGCGCGAGGTCCATCTACTTCGCCTCCGCCTTCGCGAGGGAAACGGTCGGTCGGTAGATGAGGTTCACGGCCCCGGTGCCGAGCGTGATCGGTTGGCCGACGATGATGTTCTCGGCGACCCCCTTCAGCTCGTCGACCTCGCCGGTGATGGCGGCGCGCAACAGATGGGCCGCGGTGATCTCGAAGGCGGCGCGGGCGAGGACGCTCGTCTTCTTCCCGGAGATCCCGTGGCGGCCGATCGCCCGGATGTCCCCCTCGTTCGTCATCACGTCGCTCACGAGCATCAGGTGGCGGATGTCGACGCCCAGCCCCTGCTCGGAGAGCGTGCGGGACGCCTCGAGGATGAGCGCGGCGCGCGCGGCCTCGATCCCGTAGACCTTGTAGATCTCGAAGACGGAGTTCGTGGTCGTCCGCGTCGCGTCGATCCCGTCGATCCCGAGGACGCCGTCGAGGTTCGATCCCTCGGTGTAGATCACGTACTCGTCCTTCTCCTTCTTGATGAGCGCGCGCTTGATCCCGGTGATCCCCTTGATGCGGATCGCCTTCGCCTCCTCGCTCGCCTCCAAGAGGCGCTGGAACGGCCGTTCGTCGGCCTCCTCGGTGCTCTTCTTCGCGCTCGACGCCTCGGCGATGTGGAGCTCGAAGGCGCGGCCCTCGCCGCTCCCCGAGCCGTTCGTGACGGTGAACTCCCTCGGATCGATGTTCTCGGCGAGCGCGACCTCGAGGTCGGAGCGCTTGACCCCCCGCGCCCGCATGAGCTCGACCTGCGGGGTGACGATGACCTTCAGCTCCTCGACGACCGTCCCGGTCGCCGCGACATCGGGTACCGTCGTGACCTCGATCTGGAGCGCGATCTTCTCGACCGCCTCGCGGTCGGCGCGCAGTCGCTTCTCGACGTAGACCGTCATCATCGGGGTCGACGGGACGCGGCGCGCGTCGACGAGCTCGATCAGGCGCGGCAGCCCGAGCGTGACGTTCATCTCCGCGACCCCGGCGTAGTGGAACGTCCGGAGCGTCATCTGGGTCCCGGGCTCGCCGATCGACTGGGCGGCGATGATCCCGACCGATTCGTGCGCGTCGACCTCGGCCTTCCGGTAGCGGTGGGCGACCTCCCGGGTCACCTTCGTGACCTCCTGGGGGCTCACCTTCAGGGAGCGGAGCTTCTTCTCGAGCTCGGAGGCGAGCGACGGCGGGAAGCGGACCCCTTCGCTCGCCGAGATCTCGCGGATCCGCTCGGCGAGCTCCTCCTTGGACTTCTTCTCCTCCGCCATCGTCCTACTCCCCCCCGAGGTCGGGGCCCTCTTCCGCCCCGCCGAACTCCTCGACCTCTTCCTCCTCGGCCTCCTCCTCGAGCTGCGCCTCGGCGAGGAGGTCCATCTCCTCCTCCCCGACCGGGGGCGCGCCGGTGATCGGCTCGCCCCGGGAGTCGACGTTCGGCTTGACGCGGCGGCCGAGGACGCTCGTCAGGACCTCGTCGAGCGGGACGGCCTGCCCCTGGAAGGAGCGGGCCGGGTCGATCCCGTCCTCGCCGTAGCGGAACTCGATCACGGTGCCGGCGGTGTTGCGGACCGTCTCGTCGTCGGCGACCGAGAGGTCCTCGAGCGCGTTGATGAGCCGGCGCTGCATGTAGCCCGAGCGGCTCGTGCGGACCGCGGTGTCGACGAGACCCTCGCGCCCGCCCATCGAGTGGAAGAAGTACTCCGTCGGGCGGAGCCCCTGCTTGTAGCTCGAGGAGACGAACCCCCGGGCGTCGGCCCCGAGGTCCCCCCGCTCGAAGTGCGGGAGGGTGCGTCCATAGTATCCCCTCAGGAGCCGCTCGCCCCGGACGCTCTGCTGGCCGACGGCGCCGGCCATCTGGGTCAGGTTGAGCATCGAGCCGCGGACCCCGGACTTCGCGAGGATGACGGCCGGGTTCTCGAGACCGAGGTAGCGACCGGCGATGTCGCCGGCCGTGTCGCGGGCCTGGCCGAGCTCGCGCCGGACCTGCACCTCGAGGGTCTCCTCGAGGGAGCGGCCGGGCATCTGCTCGAGCTTGTTGTGGCGGTACATGTCGACGAGCTCGTTGACCCGGGAGCGGGCCCCCTCGAGCGCCTTCGTGATCTCCTTGCGGGCGTTCTCCGGGACGTCCTCGTCGTCGATCCCCGTGGAGAGGCCCTCGAGCCCGATCGCGGTGATCGCGAGCCGGCTCATCTCGTCGAGGAACTGGCGGGCGCGCGCCGGTCCGTTGTTCCGCGCGATCGCGTCGAGGATCGCCCCCTTGCCGAAGGCGATCGCCTTCGCGTCGATCGTGCCGGCCTTCAGGACCCCCTTCTCGACGACCACGAACGCGTCGTGCGTGCAGCTCATCGGGGCGCAGTCGCAACGGTTCCAGATGTTCGACCGGAACTCGATCGTGAGGTCGGTCGGCAGGGTGAGCGAGAACAGCTGCTTGCCCGTCCAGTACTCCTGGCCCTCCTTGTCGGTGCCCGCCGGCGGGGGGATCGGGAACTTGAGCTTCGACAGGAGGTAGGTGACCTGGGCGCGGGTGAACGTCGGGTTCTGGTAGGTGAGGAGGAACGCCGCCGTGATGTGGTCGTGGAGCATCCCGATGATCGGGCCCCCGTAGCGCGGGGAGAGGATGTGCTCCTCGACCTTCATGAGGACCTTCGCCTCGGCCCTCGCCTCCTGGCTCTGGAGGACGTGGAGGTTCATCTCGTCCCCATCGAAGTCGGCGTTGTACGGCGGGCAGTCGCACAGATTGAAGCGGAAGGTCTTGTGCGGCAGGATGCGCACGAAGTGCGCCATCATGCTCATCCGGTGGAGCGACGGCTGCCGGTTGAACAGCACGATGTCCCCGTCGAGGAGCTGGCGCTCGACCACGCAACCGGGCTGGACGAGCTCGGCGCACGCGTCGGCGTTCTTCTCCATCACCTTGATCCGCTGGCCGTCCTCGCGGACGAGGTAGTTCACCCCGCAGACGTAGCCGGGCGCGTTCGCCGGGCTCGGGCCCCGCTTGACGATCTCCTTCGCGAGCTCCTGGTTGTGCGGGGTCACCTCGAGCGGGACCGTGAGGGCCCGGGCGACCTCGACCGGTATCCCGACCTCGTTGATCGAGAGGAGCGGGTCCGGGCTGATGACCGTTCGGGCGGAGAAGTTCACGCGCTTCCCCGAGAGGTTCGAGCGGAAGCGGCCGTCCTTCCCCTTCAGGCGCTGGGAGAGGGTCTTCAGCGGACGACCCGAGCGGTGCCGGGCGGGAGGGATCCCGCTCGTCTGGTTGTCGAAGTAGGTCGTGACGTGGTACTGCAGAAGCTCCCAGAGATCCTCGACGACGAGCTGGGGGGCGCCCATATCGCGATTCTCGCGAAGGCGCTGGTTGATCCGCAGTACGTCGACGAGCTTGTGGGTGAGGTCGTCCTCACTCCTCTCCCCCGACTCGAGCGTGATCGACGGGCGGACCTGGACCGGCGGGACGGGGAGGACGGTGAGCACCATCCACTCGGGGCGACCGAACTTCGGATTGAGCCCCATCGCCTTCACGTCCTCGTCCGGGATCCGCTCCAGCCGGGCGCGGACCTCCTTCGGGGTGATCTTGTGGCCGTTCTCCCGGAAGGTCGTCGGCTTGTCGAGGATGATCTTCTGCTGCACCTCGTGGCAGTGCGGGCAGACCCGCTCTTCCTTCGGCTCGCGGATCCGGGCGGTCGGCTCGTCGACGTCGGCGCTCGCCTCGCTGCGCCCGGACGGAGCGTCGGGGAGGATGCGGCCGCACGCCCGGCACGTCCCGAGGAGGAGCCGCTTGATCTCCTTCGAGTAACCGACGTGGATCACGGGCATCGCGAGCTCGATGATCCCGAAGTGGCCCGGGCATTCGTTGACCCGCCCGCCGCAGGTCCGGCATCGCAGGTTCGGCTCGATGACCCCCAGGTGGAGGTCCATGAGCCCCATCTCGATCGGATAGCCGTCGTCGTCGTAGGTGTCGGCCGTGATGATCTTCACGCCGCTCATGCGGCGGACCTCGTCCGGCGAGAGGAAGGCGAACTGGAGGCTGCGGATCTTCTTCGATAGTCCCTGCGTCATGTTCCCCCCTACCGCATCTCCTCGAGCTGCAGCCGCATGATCACGCCCAGACTGATCAGCTCCTCGAGGAGGAGCTTGAACGAGTAGCTCATCTCGACGGGATAGATCGAGCTCGTGTTCCCGCACGAGGGGCAGCGAAGGGAGCCCGCCCGAGTGTCGGGGATCGCCATGTGTCCGCACTCGGTGTTGCCGCAGACGTACTGCACGGTCCCGTCCGATTCGTCGAGCAGCCGGTCCTTGATGACCATCGCCACGCCGTGGCCGATGAGCGTGTCGCGCTCCATCTCTCCGAACCTCAGGCCGCCCTGGCGGGAACGCCCCTCGGTCGGCTGGCGCGTGAGGATCTGGACGGGGCCACGGGAGCGCATGTGCATCTTCCCGGCGACCATGTGGTGGAGCTTCTGGTAGTAGATCACGCCGACGAAGATCTCCGCCTCGAGGCGGCGACCGCTGATCCCGTCGTAGAGCGTCTCGCGGCCGGACGGATGGAAGCCCAGGGCCTTGAGCCCTTCCCGCAGCGCCTCCTCGCGCTCCCCGGAGAACGCCGTCCCGTCGATCGTGCGGCCCTCGAGCGAGCCGACCTTGCCGCCCAGCATCTCGAGGACGTGGGCGACGGTCATCCGCGAGGGGATCGCGTGCGGATTGATGAGAAGGTCCGGCGTGACGCCGTCGCGCGTGAACGGGAGGTCCTCCTGCGGGGCGATGAGCCCGATGACCCCCTTCTGGCCGTGCCGCGAGGCGAACTTGTCCCCCAGCTCGGGGACCCGCTGGTTGCGTACGCGGACCTTGACGAGCTTGGAGATGTTCTCCCCCTCGGTGAGGATGACCCCGTCGACCCAGCCGGACTCGCCGAAGCGGACCGTGACGGAGGTCT
>JASHSI010000033.1 GCA_030040915.1 Thermoplasmata archaeon
TGGCGGACGAGCTCCTCGGGCGGGTCCGATCGCGGTGGTTCGCCGAACAGGAGAAGATGGACGACCGCCTCGTAGCTCGCCGTCGGGACGAGCTCGGAGATGTCGAACCCCCGGTAGACGAGCCACCCCTTCTCCCCCTCCACGAGCGAGATCGAGGAGTCCCCGAGGACCACCTCTTCGAGGCCGGCGCCGGCCGAACGGTTCGTTCCTACCATCGACGGACGGCCACGGGGACCGGCCCGACCCAATAGCCTTCGCGGTGGCGAACGACTTAAGTCGGCCGGAGCCCGCAGCCGGGCGATCGTCCGTCGGGGGCCGACCTCCTCCGAAACGGGGATCCAAGGGAGGGTGCGATGGCGAAGCGAGCGGCGCGACGGGGCGCGCGCAAGGACCGCCGACCGGAGGCCGGGGCGGCCGTCCATGCCCTCGAGACGCTGCTCCTCAAGGAGCTCGCCGTCGAGGGCGCCCGCACCGCCCCGATCGTCCGCACCTCGCGGGAGCTCGGGGAGCGCCTGGAGCTCAGCCAGCAGTCCGCGGACCGCTACCTCGTCGCGCTCGAGGGCCAGGGGCTCATCGTCCGCCAGGTCGCCCTCCGGCGCCAGCGCCTCTCGTTGACCGAGGCCGGTGTCGAGCGCCTCCGAACGGAGTACGCGGGCTACCGGAGATTGTTCGAGGGCGCCTCGGCGTTCCGGTTCACAGGCGAGGTCCGCTCCGGCCTGGGGGAGGGGCGCTACTACCTGAGCCTCCCGGGGTACGCGCGGCAGTTCACGTCCCGGCTCGGCTACGACCCCTTCCCGGGCACGCTCAACGTGGGTGTGCCGGCTCCCGACCGGGGGGCCCTCGCCGCCCTGAAGGCCTATTCGGGGATCCGTATCGACGGGTTCGAGGCGTCGGGACGGACGTTCGGCGGCGCCACGTGCCTCGTGGCCCGGATCCGCGACGCCGCCTGCCATGCGATCGTGCCCGACCGGACCCACCACACCGACGTGGTCGAGCTCATCGCGCCCCGGAAGCTCCGGGACCTGCTGCATCTGAAGGACGGGGACGCGGTCGACGTCGAGATCCGGGAGTCGTGAGATGGACGGCTCGGTCTCCCGCTCGATCACGATCGATCGGCGACCGTCGCCGGCCCGACCGGGGAGCGCGAACCACCTCGTCAACCGCTGGACCGAGGCCGAGGCGATCGGGGCGGAACGGGTCCGCGCGTTCGTCCTCATCCTGAAGACGCGGGGCTGCTACTGGGCCGACGTCCAGGGCTGCTCGATGTGCGGCTATTCCCGCGACACGCTCGGCCGCTCGGCGAGCTCCGCGGAGCTCGCCCAGCAGATCGAGGAGGCGAAGGGCGCCTACCGGGGCGAGCCGTACGTGAAGGTGTACACGTCCGGCAGCTTCCTCGACGACCGGGAGGTCGATCCGGAGTCCCGGCGCGCCCTCCTCGCCGCGTTCTCGGGGCGGGCCCGTCGGTTCCTGTTCGAGACCCTCCCGGAGTTCGTCCGGCCGGAGGCGATCGAACCGCTGAAGGCCGCCTTCGAGGGCGAGCTCGAGGTCGCGCTCGGCCTCGAGTCGACCGACCCAACAATCCTGAGGAAGTTCGTCCACAAGGGGGAGAACCCCGAGGCGTACCTCGACGCGGGGGACCGCGTCCGCGCGATCGGCCTCCGATCGAAGGCGTATCTTCTCCTCAAGCCGCCCTACCTCACCGAGAAGGAGGCGGTCCGCGACGTCGTCCGGTCGATCGGGTCGGCGCGTTCGCACTTCGACGCCATGAGCGTCAACCCAGTCCACATCCAGGGCGGAACGGTCGTCGAGTGGCTCTACCAGCGCCGCCGGTACCGGCCCCCCTGGCTGTGGAGCCTCGTCGACGCGATGCGGCAGGGCGCGGAGGTCCGCGACGGCCGGCGCCTCGTGACGTTCCCGACCGCGGGGGGCCGTCCGAGGGGGCCGCACAACTGCGGGACGTGCGACGCCGCGGTGCTCGGGGCCCTCGAGGAGGCGTCGCTCTCGCAGGAGTTCGGAAGCCTGGACCGCCTCGACTGCGCGTGCCGGACCCGCTACGAGCGGGAGGCGGAGCTCGAGCCGCTCGGGGTCGAGGCGTGAACCGTTCCCCCGGACCGCGCCTGCCGGCCCACGCCGAGGCGACGATCCGGACGTTCCTCCAGAGCGAGGTGGGCCGGTCGGCCGGCGTGGTCCTGGGCCTGAGCGGGGGCGTCGACTCGGCGCTGTGCGCCCGGCTCGCGCGCGACGCGCTCGGACCGGAGCGGGTCCTTGCCGTCGTGATGCCGGCCCCCGGCCCCTCCGAGGCGCTCGTCGAGGAGGCGCGCGCGTTCGCGGCCTCGATCGGCATCGACGCGCGCGTCGTGCCGGTCGGCGGTCTCGTCGACGCCCTCCGCACGGCCCTCCCGGCGATCACGGAAGCAGAGGACCTCGGGAACGCGACCGCACGCGCCCGGATGATGGTCCTCTACGCGCTCGCCCGCTCGGCCGGTCGCCGGGTCCTCGGGACCGGGAACAAGTCGGAGATCCTCCTCGGCTACTTCACCAAGTTCGGGGACGGCGGCGCCGACCTGATGCCGATCGGGGACCTGTACAAGACCGAGGTCTGGGAGCTCGCCGAGCGGCTCGAGATCCCCGAGCGGATCCGCACCCGGGTCCCGAGCGCCGGGTTCTGGGAGGGCCAGACCGACGAGGCGGAGCTCGGGATGGCCTACCGAGACCTCGACCGGATCCTCCTCGGTCTCGAGGAGCTCCGCTCGGAGGCGGAGATCGCGGAGCGGACCGGGCTCCCGCTCCCGGCGGTGGAGGCGGTCGCCCACCGGGTCGCGTCGAACCGTCACAAGCGACGGCTCCCGGTGATCCCGAAGCTGCGCGCCCGCACGGTTGGGATCGACTGGCGGGACTAGCCCCCGGTCGCGGCCGGATCGCTACGCGGCGGGGCCGGCGGCGCGGCGACGACCTGGGCGAGCGCCGCCACGAGCCGGTCGTCGTCGTTCGGCATCGGGACCCTCCGGTAGGCGACGCCCCGTTCCTCGGAGAACGCTCGGACGACCGTGTCGAGGTCGTAGAGCACCTCGAGGTGCTCGAAGACGAAGCCGATCGGCGCGATCAGTTGGTCCGTCTGGCCGCGGTCCTTCCACGCGACGATCCGCTCCGTGACGTCGGGTCCGAGCCACGGCTCGGTGGTGTTCCCCGCGCTCTGGAAGGTGAACTCCCACCGCGCGAGACCGGCGAGCTCGGCGACCGAGCGCGCTGTCGCCTGGACGAGCTCGGGGTACGGGTCCCCGAGGCGACGCATCCGCTCGGGGAGGCTGTGCGCCGAGAGGAGGACGACCGTCCCGGGGGGCGCCGCCCCGAGGGCGTGGGTGATCGCCTCCTTCCAGTACCCGAGCCAGGCGGGGTTCAGGTGCCAACCCGAGCGCAGCTCGACCTCGATCGGGCGCGTCGACCGCCGGCGGCCCTCGGCGATGGCCCGCTCGTATGGCTGGAGGATCCAGGTGGAAGCGTACGGGGAGACCGGGACCGCGACGAGCCTCGAGACGCCGGCCTCCGCGGCCTTGGGGATCTCGTCGGCGATGTGGGGGGTCCAGTGCTTCGTCCCGAGGTAGACCGGCACCGGGCGCCCTTCGCGCGCGAGCCGCGCCTCGAGCTTCGCGCGGAGCGAGCGGAGGATGCGCATCTGGGGCGACCACCCGATGAGATCGTAGCGGCGCTCGTACTCCCGCACCATCTCCTCGGACGGGCGGTGGCCGCCGAGGACCTCGGCGAGGTACTCCGGCAGGTCGGCGGCGTTCGCCGGGCTCCCGTAACCCATCAGGAGGACCCCGGTCCCCTCGTCCGTACCGCTCATCTCGTGCCCTCCGCGCGCCGGTCCCGGGAGTACTCGTGGACGAAGCGGACCAGCGCCTCGACGCACTCCGACCGGGCCTCGGGCGGGACGCCGTGGCCCAGATTAAAGACGTGCGCCCGCCCGTCGGGGAGCGCGTCGAGGACCTCCTTCGCCATCCGCACGACGGTCGCCGGGTCGGTGCGGAGCGAGATCGGATCGAGGTTCCCCTGGAGGGCGAGGCGCGGGCCCACGAGGGCCCGGACCCGGTCGAGAGGCGACCGGGCGTCGACCCCGAGCGCGGTCGCGCCGCCCCCGGCGGCGAGGTCGAGGAGGTGGGCGGAGCCGGTGCTGAAGTAGATCGTCGGGACGCCGGTCGCCCGGATCGCCTTGAAGATCGCGCGGAGCCTCGGGAGCACGAACCGCTCGAAGTCCGCCCGCGAGAGGGAACCGACCCAGGTGTCGAACAGCTGGAGCGCCTCCGCCCCGGCCCGGGCCTGCATCGAGAGGTAGTCGATCGTCGCCTCGGCGAGCCGGTCGAGGAGCGATTCGAACGTGGCCGGCTCCGAGAAGAGGAGGCGCTTCGTCTCCTCGTGGTCCCGCGACGGGCGCCCTTCGACGAGGTACGCCGCGAGCGTGAACGGGGCGCCGGCGAACCCGACGATCGGGCGATCCGGTCGCAGGTCGCGGAACCGTCCGATCGCCTCGCCCACGAACCCCGCGTCCCGGGCCGCGTCGAAGGGGCGGAACGCGTCGACCGACGCCCGGTCCCGCACGGGACGGGCGACGACCGGGCCGACCCCCGGGTCGATCCGGAAGTCGACGCCGAGCCCGAGGAACGGCACCGTGATGTCGGCGAAGACGACCGCCGCGTCGAGGTCGTAGCGTTCCATCGGCTCGAGCGTGACCTGGGCCGCGAGCTCGGGGTCCTGGACGATCTCGAGGATCCCGTGCTCGGCCCGGAGGGCGCGGTAGCCGGGCAGGTGGCGGCCGGCCTGGCGCATCAGCCAGATCGGCAGCTCGTCGACGGGCTCCCCCCACAGCGCCCGGACGAGCCGGTCGCGGCGGTTCATCCTCGGCCCCCCCGGACCATCGCGAAGGCCCGTTCGGCCGCCCGCCCGGCCGAGCCGACGTCCGAGGGCCGGAACGCGGTCGAGACGAAAGCGGTCTCGAGGGGCGACGGGGGGAGGTAGACCCCCTCCGAGAGCATCGCGCGGAAGAACCGGGCGTACGCCCGCCGGTCGACCCGGAGCGCCTCGTCGAAGTTCGCGGGGGGGGCCGCGCCGAAGAACAGACCGAGCATCGAGCCGACCCGGGTCAGGTGGAACGCGTCGACCCCGGCCTGCTGCGCGGCGCTCGTGATCCGACGACCGATCTCGCTCGAGGTCCGCTCGAGCCGACGGTAGGTGGCCGGCGTGAGCTCGTCGAGGGCGGCCGCCCCCGCCGCCATGACGACCGGGTTCCCCGAGAGAGTGCCGGCCTGGTAGACCGGCCCCTTCGGCGCGACGAGCTCCATCAGATCGGCCCGGCCCCCGTAGGCGCCGATGGGGAGGCCCCCGCCGATCACCTTGCCGAGCGTGACGAGGTCCGAGCGCAGGCCGAGGCCGGGATGCGCGAGGCCCGGGCCCAGCCGGAACCCCGTGATCACCTCGTCGGCGAGGACGAGCGCCCCGTGGTCGTGCGCGATCCGCCCGAGGTCGTGGAGGAATCCGGGGCTCGGGGGGACCACGTTCATGTTCCCGGCGACCGGTTCGACGAGGACCGCGGCCACCTGGTCCGCGTGGGCTTCGAAGAGGCGCGCGAGCGCGTCGGCGTCGTTGTACGGGGCGACCAGCGTCTCGCCGACGAACGCAGCGGGAACCCCCGCCGAATCCGGGAGCGAGTGGGTCGCGATCCCCGACCCCGCCCGGGCGAGGAGCCCGTCGGAGTGCCCGTGGTAGCCGCCCGCGAACTTGATCACCTTCGAACGGCCGGTGGACCCCCGGGCGACCCGGACCGCGCTCATCACCGCCTCCGTCCCCGAGCTGACGAAGCGGAGCCGCTCGAGCGCGGGGGCCCGGGCCCGGATCCGCTCGGCGAGCTCGTGCTCGGCCGCCGTGGGCGCCCCGAACGTCAACCCGAGGGCCGCGGCCCGTCGGACCGCCCGAACGACCGCCGGGGGGGCGTTGCCGAGGAGGTTCGCGCCCCACGAGCCGACCAGGTCGAGGTAGCGGCGCCCATCGACGTCGACGAGGCGGGCCCCGACCCCGCGGGCGAAGAAGATCGGGCTACCCCCGACCGCTCCGAACGCCCGGACCGGGCTGTCGACCCCGCCGACGAGGCTCTTCTGGGCGCGTCGGAAGGCGGCGCGGGAGCGCGCCCCCGCCCCGTTCACGGGAGCCCGGCCGCGAGCTCGACCATCCGACGGGGCGCGGCGGCGACGCCGGTGAAGATCGGCGTCTCGAGGGCGGTGTAGCGGCTCGCCTCCGAGGGGCGAAGCGCCTCGACGAGGTCGAGGAACTCGGCGGGGGAGGCCGACTCGAACGCGAGGATGAACTCCGCGTCGTCGAGACCGAACGAGTAGCCCGTGTGGATCTCGACGCCGGGGAACTTGTGACCGATCCGGAAGTGCTCGCCCATGATCCGGCGGCGCTCCTCGAACGGGAGCCCGTACCACTCCCGCTTCTTGACGAACGGGTAGACGAAGAGGTAGGGGAGGTCGGCCGGGCGCACGAGGCCGGCCTCCTGGGCCCCGTGCGCGTGCTCGCCCAGGTACTCGGACCGGCGGCCCATCCCGAGGTAGCCGACGGGGAAGTCGAGGTACCCCGCCATCGCGCATCCGCGCAGTCGCCCGTCGAACTCCTGGAGGGCCTCGAGCCGGGGGCTGACCGACCAGAGGAGCCCGTCGACCGAGGACTTCGTCCCGACCGTCGAGTACGTCCGGACGAAGAGGTCCTTCGGGGGCGTCTCGATCCGCTCCACGAGGCCGGTGATCTGGGCCGAGCGCTCCGACGGCGCCAGTCGGCGCCACTCGGGCCGGAGGTGGAAGAACGAGTACCGGACGAAGTCCCTCGGCTCCGGAGGCTCCGCCCCCTTCGCCGGGACCGGCGCCTCGCTCATCGGTCCCCTCCCGCGAGGGCGTTCGCCCTCTCCGAGGCGAAGTAGCTGATGACGAGGTCCGCGCCGGCGCGGCGCATCGCGGTGAGGGTCTCCTCGACGGCCGATCGTTCGTCGAGCCATCCCGCCCGGGCGGCCGCCTTGATCATCGCGTACTCCCCGCTCACCTGGAAGGCGGCGAGCGGCAGGGCGAGCTCCCGGCGGGCCGCGGCGAGGACGTCGAGGTAGGGGAGGGCCGGCTTCACCATCAGCACGTCCGCGCCCTCCCGCTCGTCCTCGCGCAGCTCACGGAGCGCCTCGCGCGCGTTCCGGGGATCCATCTGGTAGGCGCGACGGTCGCCGAACGCCGGCGCCGACCCGGCGGCGTCCCGGAAGGGGCCGTAGAACGCCGAGGCGAACTTCGCCGCGTAGGCGAGGATCCCGACCTCGGCGTGACCGGCCCCGTCGAGCGCCGTCCGGAGGGCGGCGACCTGGTGGTCCATCATGGCGCTCGGCGCGACGAGGTCCGCCCCGGCCTCGGCGTAGGCGACGGCGGCTCGGCCGAGGAGCGGGAGGGTCCGGTCGTTGTCGACCCGGCCGGAGCGCGCGAGCACCCCGCAGTGCCCGTGGATCGTGTACTCGCACAAGCAGACGTCCGCGAAGATCGCGAGCTCGGGCGCCCGGGCGCGAACGGCGCGGATCGCCCGGGGGACCGGCCCCCGGGGATCCCACGCCCCCCGACCGTCCGGGTCCTTCCGCGGAGGGATTCCGAAGAGCAGCACCGCGCGCACTCCGGCGGCGGCGAGCCGGGCGGCCTCCTCGGCGGTCCCGTCGACCCCCCGTCGGGCCATGGCGGGAAGCGGTCCGGACCGGCCCGTGGGCGCTTCGGGACCGACGAACAGTGGCTGGACGAGGTGGGAGAGGGGCCGCTCGGTCTCGGCGACGAGCTCCCGAACGGCTTCGCGGGCGCGCAGCCGCCGGAGCCGGCTCCCTCCGTCCGCGCTCGCGGGCGTCGGAGGCTTCGGGGACCGGGCCGGCATCGCCGAGCGCCTCGCCGACGAACTTTGTAAAGGCTTTCTCGCTACTTCGGTCCGGCGCGCGGACCCGCTTCGCCCCCCATCGTCGGGCCTCGCGCGCGGTCCTAGGCCCCAGGGCGAACAGCTCGACATCCCGCGCGACCTCGCGGAATCGGGCGGCCCCGAGGGCCCCCCGGAGGGCGCCGAGCGCCGAGGGGCTCGC
>JASHSI010000034.1 GCA_030040915.1 Thermoplasmata archaeon
TGGGCCTTCCCTAAGTCTCGGAGCTCACCGAGCGGTGATGGATAACTCTCGGGCCGCCGGCCCGGGCCGCCCGGCGGATCGGCCGCTCAGGGGGGAGGGAAGGGGCCGGCGCCTCCGGAACCGACCGGATCCGCCCGGGCAATCGGTCGGAGCGAAGCTCCCGACGTCAGGCTTATTAACGGGGCCCGGGTCGGCGGCCCCCACATGGGCAACATCCGCCAGACCTACATCAAGCGCGTCGCGGTGGAGCTCGTGCGGAACCATCCGGAATCGTTCAACGGCGACTTCGCGAACAACAAGAAGAAGGTCCTCGAGCTCACCGACCTGACGGTCGTGGTCGATGGAAAGCCGACCGTGACGTACAAGAAGCTCGCCAACCGGATCGCCGGCTACGCGACCCGCTACGTCAAGCGCCGGCGCGGGACCTGAGCCCCCGCCTAGTCGAAGATCCCGAGCCCTTCCTGCAGGTGGACGATCTCCACCGGGGTCGTGGGCCGGCCGACGACCACCGCGCGGGTGTTCGCCACGAGGCAGGCCCCGACGATCGGGATGCCGAAGTTCGCGGTCGTCCGATGGGCGGGGACCTTGAGCGTTTCCGAGAGCCGTGCCACCTCCGCGTCGGTCGCCCGCGGGTGGACGACGAGCCCCTGGTTCGTGACCGCCGCCGCCATCCCGACGGTGCCGAGACCGGCGATCGTCCCGCGGCAGGCCGGGACCTGGAGCGCCCTCCCAATCGCCTCGACGACCTCCTCGGGAAGGTCGGGGTGGACGACCGCCCCCGAGTCGTTCGCGAGCACGTTGTTGCCGAGCGCGTTGTTCCGGCAGGGCACCTCGCGGACCGGCGCGATCTCCTCGAGGAGGGTGCGCTCGGGGTCGGCGAGCGGGCCGCCGACGACCGCCCCGTGCGAGTTCATCGCGACGAGCGTCCCCACGATGTCGCTCCCGAGCACGCTCGAACGGACCCCGCGGACGCCGAGCCAGCGCTCGAGGTCGCGCACGACGTCGAGCGGGACCGATCGGCCCGCGACGAACCCCCGTTCGCTCGGCCGGACGTAGACGCCGAGGTAGGGGGAGCCCGTGATGACGGTACGCCCGACGGGCAACCCGAGGCTTCCCGAGAGGGCGGGCCTACTCCCCCTCTAAGAGGTCGACCTCGATGAGACCGTCCTCGAACCGGATCGCCTTGACCCGGACCTGGCGAGGGATGTGCTGGATCCCCCGCTCCCAGATGTGCTCGTTGAGCCGCGGGTCGATCCAGACGTCCTCGGGCGCCCCCTTCATATGGCGGACGATGAACCTCCGGACGGTCTCGAGCGCGTGGCCGGCCCTCCGGCGGCGGGAGGGCTGGTGCTGGCTCGCGCGGAGCGGGATGACGTACTCTCGTTCCTTCTCCTCGGTCCGGTGGCCCTCTTCCTTCTTCGCCATGGCATCTCCCCCCTACTTGTGCAGGTGCCCGCGCCGCCAGGACCGACGCTTCGGGTGGCGGGTCACCCGACGGCTCGTCCTTTGCATCACCCACGCCGGGACCCGGCGATTGCTCTTGACGGCCCGGAACAACCGGGTCTTGCGCGCGAGGCTCTTGCGGCGGTTCGCCATCTTCCCGACCCCTTCCCCTACCGCCGCGTGATCTTGATCTCGCGCCGCTCCGGCATGATCCGCTCGAGGATCGCCCGGAGGGTGACGTCGTCGATCATCCGCTGCAGCCGGCCGGTCTGCGCGAGCGCGATCACCTGCTGCTCGACGGCCTGGGCGACCTCGGGCTTGGCGAGACGGATCCGACCGAGACGCTCCCGCGCTTCGGGGGTGAGGAGCCGGCGGAGCGCCTCGGCCCGCTCCGCCTCCCGGCGATCGGCCTCGGCCTGCTGGGCGGCGTACGCCGGGTTGACCGCGGGGCCGGGAGCCTGCATCGCCTCGATCTCCCGGAGCCGGCGCTTGCGCAGCTCGGCGAGCTCTTGGTCGGGTTCGTATGCCATGGGGCTCGGGAGGACGCTGGCCACCGGACCCTTTAGAGGTACTTGGCGAGTTCGGGACGGCTCTTCGCGAGCTCGGTCAGGGCGGCCCGCGACGCCTGGTCGAGGAGCTTGAGCCCCGCGGGGCTCACTCGGCGGCCGAGGTTCTTGTGGGCCTTGACGAGGCCGGACTTCTCGAGCTGCTGGACGATCTCCCGCAGCACCGCTCGGGAGCCGGTGCGGGCGTGGTAGGGGGCCGAGCCGCGGTCCTTCCGGCCGCCGTACTCGGCGGAGAGGCGCTGCACCCCGGTCGTTCCCTGGAGGAAGATCTTGCGGAGCACCGACGCGCTCCGGAGGTACCACCAGTCCGGTTGCGTCGGAGCCTGTTGGCGGCTCACCCCGGTCTTGACGTGCGAGGCCCACTCGGGCGGGGCGACGAGCTCGCGGGCCTTGAGCTCGGCCGCGACCCGGGGGAGGAGCGCGGACGCCGGCACATCGAAGGCGTGGGGCATGGACGCGCGGCCACATGGCGCCATTATTTAAGTCTGCGTCGGACCTCCCCGGCCGTCGAGAGAAATGGCGAGTGGCGCGGTCTCGAAACCGCTCGAACCGACCCGGGTCGCCGTCATCTTGGCCGCCGGAGCGTCGAGCCGGTTCGGGGGCCGGCCGAAGGCGCTCCTCGAGGTGAACGGGGAGACCGCGATCGGGCGGATCGCGCGCGTCGCGGGGGAGGCCGGGTTCGCCCCCGCGATCGCGGTGGTCGGGGCGCACCGGGTCGAGATCGAGCGGTCGGTCTCGGGGAGCGAGATCTCGCTCGTCGACCACCCCGAGTGGGCGCGCGGCCGGACCGGCTCGCTCCAGGCGGGCCTCGACTCCCTTCCCGGGGCGGAGGAGGCGCTCGTTTGGCCGGTCGACCATCCGTTCGTGGCTGGCTCCACCCTCGAACGGCTTCGCGCCGCGGCCGATCACGACCCGCTCGCGATCTGGTTCCTTCCCGAGTACCGGGGTCAAGGGGGCCATCCGGTCCTACTCCGCCGACCCGCGTTCGCCTCGGTGCGGGAGCTCAACGCGGCGAGCCCGCTCCGCTCCCTCCTCCCCCGCCTCGGGCCCCAGGTCCGACGGGTCCCGGTGGAGGACCCCGGGGTGCTCGAGAACGCGGACTCCCCCGACGCCTTCTGGGCCGCCCTCGAGGCGTTCCGGGCCCGGAACGAGGGGAACGATGGATCGTAAGCTCACGCGGGAAGCGCTCCGCCTCATGGAGGCCCACCAAGGATTCGTCCGGGCGACGGTCGTCGAAGCGATCGGCTCGGTCCCCGGGAAGGTCGGGGCGACGCTCCTCGTCCGGCTCGACGGCTCGACCGTGGGGACGGTCGGCGGGGCGGCGCTCGAGGAGGAGGTGAAGGCGCTCGCTCGCAAGGCGTTCGCCACCGGCGAGGGCGGGCTCCACCACTTCGACCTGAAGAGCTGGGTCGAGGGGGGCCTGCCGAGCCTCTGCGGGGGCGCGGTCGAGATCGCGATCGAGTACGTGGCGCCGCGGCCGAACCTGTTGCTCTGGGGGGGTGGCCATGTCTCGGCCGCCCTCGCCCGGCTCCTTCCCACGCTCGAGTACGACTACTCCGTGGCCGACGACCGCCCGGAGTGGATCGCCGCCGAACGGTTCCCCGATGCCGAAGAGCGGGTCGCGACCGCCCCGGAGGGGCTCTTCGACGCCGTCGAGGCGGAGCGCTACACGCACCTGTTCGTCCTCGGCTACGACGCCCAGAAGGACACCGAGGTCCTCTCGAGGGCGCTCGAGCGATTCCCGAACGAGATCGGCCTCATCGCGAGCCGGGCGAAGCGGGCCCACATCTTCGCCGAGCTGAGGCGGCGGGGCGCCGTCCCCGAGCGGGTCGAACGGATCCGCTCCCCGGTCGGCCTCGCGATCGGCGCCGAGACGCCGGAGGAGATCGCGGTGAGCATCGTCGCGGAGATCGTCCGCGCGCGTCACCCCGCGCGCAGCGCTAAGAGCCCCGACGATTCGGGGCCGCACCAGGAGGAGGAGTCCGTTGTCCGCTCCCCTTAAGGTCCGAATCAACGGGCAACCGATCGAGTCTCCCTGCCCGGACGAGCGGATCCTCCTCGACCTCCTTCGCGAGGACCTCAACCTCACGGGGACGAAGCGGGGGTGCGACCTCGGCACGTGCGGCTGCTGCACCGTCTGGATCGACGGCCGGCCGACGCTCTCCTGCCTCACGCTCGCCCGATCGGCCGAGGGCCGCGAGGTCACGACGATCGAGGGGATCAGCCCCGGCACGGGGATGAACGACGTGCAGCGGGCGTTCGTCGAGAAGGGGGCCACCCAGTGCGGTTTCTGCACCCCCGGCTTCGTCATGACCGCGACCGCCCTCTTGCGCGATCGCCCCCACCCGTCCCGGGAGGAGATCGTCCGCGCGATCTCGGGGAACCTCTGCCGGTGCACCGGCTACACGAAGATCATCGAGGCGGTGGAGTCGGCCGCCTCCGGCGGGACGAGCTAGTGTCCGCTGCGGAGCCGCCTCGGGAGTACCGCCTCCTCGGCGGCCGGATCCCGTACGTCGAGGGACCGCTCAAGGTCACCGGCCGGGCCGAGTACACCGACGACATCAAGCGGCCCGGGATGCTCGTGGGGGGTCTCCTACGGTCCCCCTGGCCCCACGCGCGCCTCCGCGCGGTCGACGTCACGAAGGCCCGGGCGATGCCGGGGGTGTATGCGGTGCTGACGGGGGATCGCTACCCGACCCCGTTCGGGGTCCTCCCGATCACGCACGACGAGACGGCGATCGCGGTAGGGAAGGCTCGCTACATCGGCGACATCGTCGCGGCGGTCGCCGCCTCCGACGAGCGCACGGCCGAGGCCGCGCTCGCCGCGATCCGCGTCGAGGTCGACCCGCTCCCCGAGTACGCCGACCCGCAGATGGGGCTCGGACCGGTCGCGGAGCCGATCCACGCCCGGGGCCTCGCGGGCTCGAACATCCAGAAGGAGGTCGTCCAGCACTTCGGCGACGTCGACGCGGCGTTCGCGCTCGCCCGGCACGCGATCCGGGTCCGCGGCAACTTCGCGGGCGTCACCCACGGGTTCACCGAGCCGATGGCGACGATCGCCGAGGCGACCCCCGACGGCCGGCTCACGGTGTGGAGCGCGACCCAGGTGCCCCACTACCTCCATCGCGCCCTCTCCGAGGTGCTCGGGATCCCGATGCACCGGATCCGCGTGATCAAGCCCGAGGTCGGCGGAGGGTTCGGCGGGAAGTCCGATCCACTCCCCCACGAGATCGTCTGCGCCGCCCTCGCCCTCGAGACCGGCCGCCCGGTCAAGATCCGGTTCGACCGCGAGGACGTCTTCCTGACGAACCACGGCCGGCACCCGACGCAGAACGAGGTCCGCATCGCCGCCGACGCCGAGGGGAAGATCCTCGCCTACGACATCCAGGCGGTGATCGACGGCGGCGCCTGGAGCTCGTTCGGCACGGTCACCACCTACTACAACGGCGTGCTCGCCATGGGGCCGTACCGGGTACCGAACTTCCGCTACCGCGGCCGCCGCGTCTACACGAACAAGCCGCCGAGCGGCGCGATGCGGGCCCACGGGGGGACCAACATCCGCTACTCGGTGGAGGTCGCCCTCGACGAGCTCGCCGAGGCGGTCGGCGTCGACCCGTTCGATCTCCGGGCGAGGAACGCCCTCCCCCCCCACTCGACCACCGTGAACGAGTTCCGGATCACCTCGACGTCGTTCCGCGCCTGCCTCGCGGCGTCCCGATCGAAGAGCGGCTGGGACGGGAAGTTCCGCAAGCTCCCCTACGGGGAGGGGATCGGGCTCGGGGCGGGCTTCTACATCTCCGGCTCGAACAGCCCGATCCACTTCACGCCGAAGATGCCGCAGTGCACGGTGCACCTCAAGGTCGACATGGACGGCGGGATCGCCGTCCACTGCATGCAGGCCGACATCGGCCAGGGGTCGAACACCCTCCTCGCCGCGATCGTCGCGGAGGTCGTCGGCGCCGACCTCGAGCGCGTCCACGTGATCCGCGTCGACTCCGACGTGAGCCCGGTCGACCTCGGGAGCTACTCCTCGCGCGTCACGTTCATGATGGGGAACGCCGCCCGCCGGGCGGCCGAGGATCTCAAGGGCCAGCTGCTCCGCGCGGCGAGCGAACTCACGGGCCACCCCGTCGACCAGCTCGTCGTGGGCCACGAGCGGATCGAGGTCCGTCACCGGCCGGATCGCTCGGTGAGCTTCCTCGAGGCGCTCCACAAGGCGATGGAGAAGGTCGGGGCGCTCACCGCCACCGGCGCCTACTCGAGCCCACCGATGGGCGGGACGTTCAAGGGGGCGCGCGCCGGTACGGCGCCGGCGTACTCGTTCGCGGCGTACGTCGCCCAGGTCCGGGTCGATGCCGAGACCGGCGTCTTCCAGGTCGACCATGTCTGGGCCGCCTTCGACTGCGGCCGAGTGCTGAACCGGCTCGCCGTCGAGGGGCAGATCGAGGGGTCGGTCCACATGGGCCTCGGCCAATTGATGGGGGAGTCGATGAACTACCGCACGACGCGGCTCATGAACCCCTCGCTCCTCGAGTACAAGATCCTCGCGCCCCAGCAGATGCCGAAGGTCGATTGCCTCCTCGTCGGGGAGGACGACCCCGAGGGCCCGTTCGGCGCGAAGGAGGCCGGGGAGGGCCCGCTCGTGGCGACGCTCCCCGCGGTCGCGAACGCGCTCTACGACGCCGTCGGCGTCCGGTTCTACGACCTTCCGATCACCCCGGACAAGGTCGTCAAGGGGATCGAGGAACGCCGCCGCTCCGGGCGCGCCTGGAAGGGAGAGTAGGGGATGCACCTCCACCCGTTCGAGCTGCACCGGCCCACCACGGTCGAGGAGACCGTCCGGCTGGCCCGGGGGCTCCCCGGCGGGTTCGACTGGCTCGCCGGCGGGACGGACCTCCTGCCGAACTACAAGATGCACCTCAACGTGCGACCGCACCTGATCGCGCTCGGGGGCGTCGACGAGCTCCGGGGACGGTCGGGCGGCCGCGTGGGCGCGATGACCCGCTTGGGCGACCTCGAGCGCGATTCCGAGTTCGGGGCGAGCTACCCCGGCCTCGCCGAGGCGATCGGGGAGGTCGCCACCCCCCTCGTGCGCGAGAGCGCGACGATCGGAGGGAACCTCCTCGTCGAGACCCGCTGCTTCTTCTTCAACCAGAGCCTCCCGTGGCGGGAGAGCCTGGGCTACTGCCTCAAGGCCGACGGCGACCGCTGCCACGTCGTCCCCCAGAAGGTGAAGTGCTACGCGACCTTCTCCGGCGACGTGGCGCCGGCCCTTGCCGTCCTCGACGCGCGCGTGGAGGTCGCGGGACCGGACGGGCGCCGGTCGGTCCCGCTGCTCGCGCTCTACGACGCGGCCGGCGACGGGATCCGCCGCACGCACCTCGGCCCGGGCGAGCTCCTCGTGGCGATCGACCTCCCCGACAGCGCACGAGGGATGCCGGCGAACTACCAGAAGCTCCGGGTCCGTCCCGCGTTCGACTTCCCCGAGCTCGGGCTCGCCGCCGCGGGACGGATCGTCGACGGGAGGGTCGAGTCGCTCGCCCTCGCCGCCGGCGGGCTCGAGACGTACCCGAGGCGGTTCGACGAGCTCACGGGCCCCCTCCTCGGGGAGCGGTTGAGCGAGGAGCGGATCCGCGCGCTCGCCGAGTCGGTCCGGCTGGCGGTCCGGCCCGTGCACAACACCTTCCTCGCCCCGGATTACCGGCGACGGATGGTCGCGGTGTTCGTCCGCCGCGCCGTCGCCCGGCTCGGCTCGGTACCGGGCGGGACGGCCGGATGAACGGCGCGGAGTTCGGGCTGCTCGAGCCCGCCCGCCTCGTCGAGCACGAGGAGGTCGAGGACGGCGCGGTCCGGGTCCTCATCGAGCGGCTTCGGGCCGACGCGGTCGTGCGGGACCCGATCTGGGTCGCCCGCGGGAGCTGGGTCGTCCTCAACGGGCACCACCGCTTCCGCGCGCTCGTGACGATGGGGGCCCACCGGATCCCGGCGTGGATCTTCGACTACGACGACCCACGGATCCTCCTCGAGCGATGGTCGCCGGGCCCGCCCCTCACGAAGGCCGGCGTCGTCGCCCGCGCCCGCTCGGGCGTCCCCTACCCGCCGAAGACGACGAAGCACGTCCTGAAGATGGAGCTCCCCGACCGGCCGACCCCTCTCGCCGAGCTCCTGGCCCCCGTTCCTCCGCCGGCGGCCTCGGCCCCACCGGCCCGCCGCGCTCAGCGGTAGGGCAGCGGGAGCGCCCCGTCGGCGAACCGCTGGATCGTCTCGACTAGGAGCCTCCGCTCGATCGGGGCGACGAGGGTCCGCAGCTCCTCGGGGGTGCGCGCCGACCCGACCGCCACGCGTTCCTGGGCGAGGATCGGGCCCCGGTCGACGTCGGCCGTCACGAGGTGCACGGTCGCTCCCGTCTCCCGGTCCCCGCTCTCGAGGACGGCCGCGTGGACCCGCGGCCCGTAGAGGCCCCGCCCCCCGTGCCGCGGGAGGAGCGACGGGTGGAGGTTGATCGCCCGCCCGTGCCACCGCGCGAGCCACTCCGGCGGGAGCACGGAGAGGAAGCCGGCGAGCACGACGAGCTCCGCCCCGGCGGTTCGAAGCGCTCCGTCGAGCGCCTCGACCCAGCCGGGGGGATCCTTGCCGCGCGGGGGGAGCTCCACGACCGGGAGGCCCCGGCGCTTCGCCCGCTCGATCGCGCGGGCGGGTCGGTCCGAGACGACGAGGGCGATCCGGGCGGCGAGGCGCCCCTCGTCGATCGCCGTCGCGATCGCCTCGAGCGTCGTGCCCTCGCCGGAGACGAGGACGCCGATCGGCAACGGGACCTTGGTCGAGAGCGTGGGGGCCACGGGCGACGCCTCCGGGGGCAACCGCGACCCCCTTAGAGCATCACGCGCAGGTTGAGCTTCTCCGTGAGCTCCTTGTAGCGGTTGCGGATCGTGACCTCGGTCACGCCGGCGACCTCGGCGACCTCGCGCTGGGTCCGGCGCTCCCCGCACTGCACGCTCGCGATGTAGATCGCCGCCGCGGCGACCCCCGTCGGGCCCCGACCGCTCGTGAGCTCTCGCTCGGTCGCCTGCTTGAGAATCTCGTTCGCGCGGGTCTGGATCTCGCCCTTGAGCTTGAGCTCCGAGCAGAACCGCTGGATGTAGTCCTGCGGCCGCGTCGGCATCAGCTTGAGCTTCAGCTCCCGCGTCATGAACCGGTAGGTACGGCCGATCTCCTTGCGGCCGATTCGGGACTTCGACGCGATCTCGTCGAGCGTGCGCGGGACGTTGCACTGTCGGCAGCTCCCGTAGAGCGAGGCCGCGACGACCCCCTCGATCGACCGACCCCGGATCAGGTTGCGGTTCACCGCCTTTCGGTAGATCATCGCGGCCGTCTCGCGGACGTTCCGGGGGAGGGACATGCTCGAGGCGATGCGGTCGAGCTCGGCGAGCGCGAAGGCGAGGTTGCGTTCGGTGGCGTTCGAGACCCGGATCCGCCGCTGCCACTTCCTCAGGCGGTAGAGCTGCGCCCGGTTACGCGTCGGGATCGACTTGCCGTACGGGTCGCGGTTCTTCCAGCCGATCTCCGTCGAAAGGCCCTTGTCGTGGATGGTGAGGGTGGTCGGCGCGCCCGTGCGGGTGCGCTTCTCCCCCTGCTCGGCGTCGAACGCCCGCCATTCCGGCCCCTGGTCGATCATCGCCTCCTCGAGCACGAGGCCGCACTCGTCGCAGACGAGCTCCCCCCGTTCGTAGTCGCGGGTGAGGTGGGTCGACCCGCAGTTCGTGCACCGCGTGACCGCGACGGCATCCCCCGGGCCGGTCGACGGGGGGACCGGGGCGGGCGGCGGGGGCGCGCGCGCTGCGTCAGCCGGGGCCACGGTGTCGGACCTCCTCGACGATGAGCGGAGCGCCGATGAGCGCAGCGGCCTCCCGGGGCCGCGGGGTCCGTTCGATCCGGACCGAGTAGTAGGGCCGGGCGACCGGGCCGAACACCCGGACGACCTCGCCGGGGATCGAGCCGCTGGGGTCGACGACCGGGGTCCCCTCCGGGACGACCTTCGAGGACGCGGCCCGGACCGTGAGGCGACCGGAAGCGCCTACCGCGAGGACGACGCCGAGCTCGCCTCGCGGCGACTTCTCATGGCGCTCGTGGCGAGCCAAGGGTTATAATCCACCTAAATTACATATTTAAGCATTCCCCAACCGAGTTTCGGGCCCGATGGGCGAATGGCGGGTTCCGTGGGTCGACCCGAGGCACTCGCGCCCACCCACCCCGCCGGGGACCGGCGCGGGCCCGATGCGGACCCGGCGCTCTGGCGCGTGCTGTCCGAACAGCAGGAGATCGCCGACCGGCTCGTCGGGCTCGAGCCGATCCCGCTCGAAGCGCTCACGGGGGAGATCGAGCGGTTGGCGACCTGCCTCCTTATCGAGCACCCCCAAAAAGTGCGCCCCTTCCTGCGCGGGGGGTCCGAGCGCGCGACCTCCCCCGGCCTCGCGCGGATGCTCGAACGAGAGCATCGTTGGTTCGGGGAGTCGATCGGCGGACTACGCGAGCTCGCCCGAATCCTTTCGGTCGACGATCACGGGGGCCACCGGCAGGCGCTCGGGCAGTACTGGAGGCTCGTCGTGGAGTCGGCGAGGCGCCATCTGAACGACGAAGTGGCGACCTCGGATGCCGGTCCTACCGGTTCGCCCGCCGGCGGCTCCGCCCATCGTCGGGAGCGTTCCCGGCCGGCTGGTCGGGGAGCGGGATCGGCACGAGCGAGGTCGCCGAGCCGGTCCGGATCGGTGGCGGACGGTTCGGCATCGGGACCGCCGGCGCCCTCGGCTCCGCCGACTGCTCCCGGGTCAGTCGGGTGACCTCCCCCCAGAGCTCCTCGATCTCCTCCTGCGGCGTGGCCGCGCGCCGGTCCTCCGAGAGCGCGGCCCGGACATGCGTCATCAGCCGGGCCGCGCTCTGCGCGTCCCGGGCGTTGCGCTTGATGCGGTTGATCCGTCGGGCAAGGATCCGCGCCTCGAGCAGGATCTCCTCGGCATCGTCGATGTCGGGGAACGCCACCGCGGGGGCCGAGGGGATCTTCGTGAGCTCCCGCCGGGTCGCCGCGAGGCGCTGGACCAGGATCGGGGAAGGTTCCGCGCGGATCGCCGCGACCAGGAGACGGAACGCGCTCGTCGCCGCGGTGACGTCCTCTCCCCGTCGGTTCGCCGTTTGGATGAGCGCGCCCAGCTTGCGGGCCTCGGCCTGGCATAGTTCGGGGATCGCCTTTCGGAGGAGACCGATCGCGGTCTCGGCCATCTTGGTCGCCTGGACGAAGAGATCGGACGACAACGGGCCGGCCTGGACGAACGCCCGCGGGTTCCCGACGTTCGCGTCGAGGTAGGCGACCCCGAGGCCCAGCTCCTCCGCCGTGGTCCGGAGGACCTCGGCCTTCGCGATCGCCTCCTTGGCCGGGGCCCAGAGCAGGGCGGTCCCGTCGAGGAGGCGGTTCGCCCGGTCGAGCGCGTAGGCGGCCCGCACGAGGTCGTGCGCGGCGACCGCCCGGTCGACCTGTTCGCGGATCGGAACGATCGGGAACGGGACCCCTTCCTCCTCGAGCCGCTTCGCCCGCGCGAGGAACGCCTCGAGATGGCTGTCGAACTCCTTCGGGTTGGGGGCGGGCAGGCTCATCGACGCGCTCCTCCTAGGCGCCCGGGGGCGCCACCTCGAGGGTCTCGACGAGACGGTCCAAGGCGGCCTGCGCCTCGGGAAGGCGCTTCTCGCGAACGAGGTCGGTGGCGCGCCGGATCTCCGCCGCGGCGTTCCGGGCGGCGTCGCTCTCCGGGGGGAGGGTACGGACGTGGGCCGCGAGCCTTCGCGCGGTCTCGAGGAGGGTGCGGACGTCCGAGGCCAACGCCGGGGGGCGGGGCTCGGCCGATGGCGAGGGGGCGATCGGCGGCGACCCGAGGTTGCGGATCGCCTCGCGCAGCGATGCGAGACCTTCCGCCGCGTCCGATAGGTTCCCGCGTTCGAGGTGTTGGCGGGCCCGCGCATGCAGGGAGCGGGCGGCCGCCGCCGGGGCGTGCTCCGCGGGGTAGGCCTCGAGGGCCGAGGCGTGTCGGGCGAGCTCGCGGCCGAACGACGTCGGAAGCTCGGAGCGGAGCGCGGCCAGGAGCTCTTCCGCCCGGCGGGCCCCATCCGCGATCGAGCCGGCGCGTCCCGAGAGGCCCTCGCGGAGGGCGCGCACCTCGGCGCGCTGGTGCGGGACCCCGAGTCCCGCCCGCTCGGAGAGGAGGAAGAGGCTCTCGATCTCCCGCAGCGGGGCGCGGAGCGCTTGGACCTCGCGCTCGATCCCCTCGAGCTCGCGCTCGCTCCGTTCGAGGAGATCGGCCGCCTCGACGAGGCGACCGCCCCGGATCGCATCGGGAACCGGTCCCCCCGGCGTCTCCCGCGGAGCGAGGCCGTCGCGCCCGAGGGCCTGTAGGCGGGCCTCGAGGTCCTTCCAGCGCCGGTCGACGAGCGCGAGGGAGGCCGAGTTGGCCCGACCGATGGCGGCGTTCAGGACACGGATCGCTTCGCTCGGATCGCCCCGGATCTCGGCCCACGCCGCCCGGTGGATCTCCGGCCCGAGCTCGCCGGCTCGACCGTCGAGCTTGGCGAGGAGGGCGAGCGCGCGGTCGAGCTCCGCGGCGGTGGCCTCGACCGGCGCGCGGGCGGCCTTCGTTCGGCCCTTCGCCGCGGAGGCACGCCGGGGCGACGGGAGGGACGCCGTCGGACGTACGTACGGGTCCTTCTGGGCGAGCGCCCGCTTGGCATCCTCCCGCAGACCGACCGGCAGACCGCAGCTCGGGCAGGCGGTGGCCGAGGGCGTGAGCGCGGCATCGCACACGGGACAGGAGAGGGGGTCAGCTAGGCGGGGCACGTCCTGAGACTCCTCCTGTCGGAATGAATGGTGAGGCGGTGGTCTATAGGGCTTGGGGTCGCGCTTGACGGGTCGCGGGGGCGGTTCAGCCCCCGGAGAACGTGGGAACGACCGTCAGCTCGACGTCCCCTTCGACCGCACGGTCGAGCGGGATCGGTCGATCCCCTTCGAGGACCGCGCACCCTTCGCCGTAGAGGTCGACCGCTCGGAGCGCCTTCCGAACGGTCGTGCCGAAGGCGACCTCCGCTCGACGTTCCTCCGTCCGCCCGGCCCGGGCGATCCGGAAGGTCACCGTGACGGGCGGGGAGGCGCTGAGGGGGAGAATTCCTGGCGCGGGGGGAGCGGCCCCCCGCCCGTTTGAACTCCCGCGATGCATACGCACCACCAGATCTCGAATCTGGCGCCTTGGCCGAGCTAGGCTACCTCAGCACCTGAGGCGACGTAAAAGGGCCGGAATTTAAGCCGATTCACGGATTCCGCG